>CAIPEB010000583.1 GCA_903863885.1 uncultured Planctomycetaceae bacterium
CCGCTCGATTCCCAGCAACTCGAATTCACCAGCATCATCAAGGATTCGGCGCGCTCCTTGCTCAGCATCATTAATGACATCCTCGACTTCTCCAAGATCGAGGCCGGCAAACTCGAACTGGAGATCGTGGATTTCGATCTGGCCTCGCTGTTCAGCGAATTTTCCGCGACTCTGGCCGTACGGGCCCAGGATAAAGGGCTCCAGTTCACCTGCGACGTTGCCCCCAACGTGCCGACTCGACTCCGTGGAGCCCCGGGCCGACTGCGTCAGATTCTGACCAACCTGATCAGCAACGCCGTGAAATTCACTTCTCACGGTGAAGTGGCCGTTCAAACGGGCCTGCTCGAGGAAACCGACCGCGATGCAGTCGTCCAGTTCACAGTACGCGACACCGGGATCGGTATTCCGGCCGACATGTTGGAAAAACTGTTTGACAAGTTCTTTCAGGCCGACGCCTCAACAACCCGTCGGTATGGCGGCACCGGGCTTGGGCTGGCCATCTCGAAACAACTCGTCGACCTGATGGGCGGCGAAATCGGAGTCAGCAGCCAGCCCGGCCAGGGTGCGAAATTCTGGTTCAACGTTCGGCTGGCAAAACAGAGTCCGCAGCGAACGGCCGACAGTACCGGCGCAGCCCAGCCAGGTTCGCGCGACGCGGCACTCCATGTGAGACGGCATGACGCAAGGGTACTCGTGGCCGAAGACAACATGGTCAACCAGGAAGTGGCCCTCGGTATTCTGCGCAAGCTCGGCTTGCGGGCTGATGCGGTAGCCGACGGCGTCGAGGCGATCGACGCTCTGAGGACGCTGCCCTACGATCTCGTCTTCATGGACGTGCAAATGCCCGAACTCGATGGACTGGAGGCGACCCGGTTGATCCGGGATCAGAACTCCCCCGTCCGCGATCGCAGCGTTCCCATCATTGCCATGACGGCCAATGCGATGCGAGGCGACCGCGAACGCTGCCTGGATGCCGGGATGAACGACTACGTCAGCAAGCCCGTATCGCCGCGCGACTTTGCCGATGCATTGAACAGATGGTTGCCCTGAATTCGCGTTTCGAAATACAAACGGGGACTGCGTGCGTCAGCCGCAAACAGGCCCCGCCATGAAAAACGCATGAGAATTCCGCGCTCAATTCTTCGGACGCTGCGGCCTGCCGTCATCGGAACGATTGGGGCCGCCAGGACCGCCGGGGGCTCCCGGACCACTTGGTCCACCGGGGGGGCCGAATCGTTGAGGCATCTGCATCTCGAACGTGAAGGTCTTGCCGGTCATGCTCTTGAGCTTCTCCTGCTGCTGGGTGGACAGCAGGCTGATCACCTGCTCGCGGGCCTGCCGCCGGAGTTCAGCTTCCTTCTTGCGCGTCTCCCGTTCGATCTCGTCGACTTTCGCGCGCAACTGCTCGCGCTGCTCGTCGGTTATTCCCAGATCGCGAGCGACGTCGCTGCTCAACATCGACATGCCGCCTCCCTGAATCTTCATCTGTACCGTAAGTTCGTTCAGTCTTGTCATCTGGTGCGGCAGCAGGATCTCGGAGATTGCCGCTGTGGTCTCTTTGTTCATCTGTTCGAAGAGCTGGCGAGGATCGCCCTGCGGCCGAGGTCCGCCCTGATCACGGTTCCTGCCCTGGCCTGGAGGCGAGGGAGGGCCGCCGGGCTGACCGGGACCACCAGGCTGTCCCGTTCCTCCGGGTTGACCGGGCCCACCGGGCCGGAAAAACATCTGGCCCGTACGCTCCCGGTTCTTCTGGTCCAGCGCTTCCAACTGCTTGATCTGATCGTCCACCAGCTCCAGTTCCTTGCGAACGTCGTCTCGTCGCAGCAAGTCGGATGGATTGACGGCCATGCCGAAGCCGCCGCCGAACGGCATCCCGAAGCCGCCGCCGAAGCCCGGGGGGCCGCCGGAAGGTTGCGGACCTCGGTTTCCGCCGGGCGGCCCTCCCTGACCCGCTTGCGGCTGATCGGCCGGATAGGCAAAGGAAGACAAAAACAGGGCCAATCCCATGGCTCCCAGACAACAACCGACACCGTTCTGCCAACGAAAGATCATCACCGCTCCTCCTCTTTCGGCCGATGCACGCGACATGCCGGACGAGACGCGCGAAACAAGTAATTTGAGGTAATGGGCCCGGGTTGTACGCCGGTCAGCTACCGCTTAAACCGCTCCCTGCGGGATTTATTGCAGTGGCAAGAGAAATATCTGAAGAATTTCTGCTGTTCAGCCCAATGGTGAACTGACCCGCGTCAATCGGCGGACAACTCCGCACGCGAGGAGTGTACGGGCAGCCACGCGTTTAACGCCACGACCAGCGACTCGCGCGAAACAGGTTTGGCAATGAAATCGTTCATGCCGGATTCCAGACAGCGTTCGCGGTCGCCCCGCATCGCCGAGGCGGTCATCGCGATGATGGGAATGTCGTGATTGCGAACTGACGACTTCGCGTCACGGATGACGCGGGTGGCCTCGATGCCATCCAATTCCGGCATCTGCACGTCCATCAAGACAAGATCGTACGAGCCCTCAACCAGCAAATTGACCGCCTCGACTCCGTTGCATGCGATATCCGCTTTGATCCCAAGCCGGAGCAGGCTGCGCGCCGCCACTTCCTGATTGACCTTGTTATCCTCGACCAGAAGGACCTTCACTTCACCAGTTCGATTCAGTCCCGATTCAACCGTTGCGGCGCTGTCCGAAACCAGCGGTGCCGTCTCGGAGTCGGCAAGCATTGCCGTCAAGCAGTTCCTGAGTTCGGACTGCCTCACGGGTTTGGCCAGGCAGGCCGAGAACCCGGACGGCGTCTTTTCTCCTGAAATGACTCGGCGGGCCAGCGCAGTCGACAGAACGAGTCGCGTCGCCTTGAGGGAATCGTCGGCCCGGATCACGCCGGCCAGAGTCTCTGCGTTCAGGCCGGACAGCTGCCGATCCACGACCGCAATCAGAA
>CAIPEB010000584.1 GCA_903863885.1 uncultured Planctomycetaceae bacterium
ACCCCAGAATGCCCGAATCATGAAGCACCGACAAACACGAACCCCACCCGCCGCAAAGCGATGCCGGCCCGCTGAAAGTTCGCGCCGACTTTTTCGCGCGACCCGCCCGAAAACTAACATCGGCCTTCGCTTGTTTAAGGTCTAGGGCACCCGTGTTTTGCAGGGCAGCCGCGCAAGTGCGAAAACGCGGCAGGTTCGACACACGGGTGAACAAGCCACCCGTGCCACCCAACCGGAAACCGAACGCTTCTGACTCCGGACTCCGGACTCCCGACGCCCGACTCCCGACTCCGGCGTATCACTTCCGAGCGGCGTCACTCGAGTCGGCATTCAAGACGTTCACGACGTGCCAGTCGGTCATTGTGGCGATGGTTTCCGGGTCGAACATGGGGCCGATGATCGTCCGCATGCAGCCCACCTTGCCCTCGATCTGCAGCACGTCGCGTTTGCGGAGGCGTGCCGCCAACTCCAGCGGAATCTCCGAGCCGATGCGCAGTCCCACGGGCTTTGCGAAGTGATTGTAATAGATGGTCGAAGCCGGACCGTAGTAATAAACCGTTCGCAGATTGCCGAACGCGGGCGGTTCCTTGTGCTGCATCAGCACTCGCGTGTAGCCGGCATCGTCGACGCGCACGTGCACTTCATCGAGCGTAACTCGCTCGACGGTCACCGTGAACTGGATCTTCGAGTTCTCGAGTAGCTGCGAGTGCTTGAACAGTTCGGCGACGCGGGCATCGTACCTGTAACGGTTGTCGCGGTATTCGCCGATGCCCTGCACGGCATGACCGAAGTCCGTCAGCTCCTGGTAGGTTGTCTGGCCCGGCGTGGCAGGCGGCAGCGCTGCGGGAGGCGGCAGCGGCTTCGCGGCTTTCGCGGGGGTGATGAGAATCAGTGCGACAAAGCCCGCCCAATACAGCACGAATGACCGCATGTCGGTTCCCTTTTTTCTCAGTTCGATGTTCGCCTCATTTCATTGTAATTGGGCAATCCGGCTTGGCTAATTTTGGCCTCGCGGGGTGAGGATTGTGCTCACGGTGCGGATTCTGCGGCCGGTTCGATTCGGCGGCCGACCTCGCTTGACGTCAACTTGCCATACCCGTAGGCTCACTTACGCATGGCATACCCATGCGGTTCGGCTTCCCCTTCCCTCTCGCAACAGGTACCAACCATGGCAACCCCGATACAGAAACTGGCGATCGACGGCGGCGCGAAAGCCGTGACGAATTCCCTGCGCGGCTGGCCCTCGTTTGACGAGAACGCGATCCGGTCGGTCGAGGAAACGCTGCGGTCCGGCAAGGTGAACTACTGGACGGGGCGCAAGGGAATGGAGTTCGAAAAGCGATTCGCCGAATGGCAGGGAAGCAAGTACGCCATCAGCACGACGAACGGCACCGCGGCGCTGCATGTGGCGCTGACCGTGCTGGGAATCGGACCGGGGGACGAAGTGATCGTACCCAGCTACACGTTCATTGCCTCGAGCTTTTCCATCGTCCAGGCGGGGGCCGTGCCTCGTTTCGCGGACGTGAATCTCGACGACCACTGCATCAGCGTGGAGTCGGCCGAGAAACTGGTAACGCCGCGCACCAGGGCCATCATGCCCGTCCACCTGTACGGCAACGTGTGCGACATGGACCAGATCCGGGCGTTTGCGGCAAAGCACAGGCTGTTTGTGATCGAGGACAATGCCGAGGCCTTCGGAGGCAGTTTCCGCGGCAAGAAGACGGGCACGCTGGGTGACATCGCGGCCTGCAGTTTCTGCCAGAACAAGACCTTTACCACCGGCGGCGAAGGCGGCATGGTCACCACCGACAACGAAGACTGGGCCTGGGCCGCACGCAGCTTCCGGGACCACGGATACGACGTCAAGCAGCGGCTGTCGCTCCTGGAACTGGAACAGAAACTGCCCTATATCCACAACATGGTGGGCTTCAACTACCGCATGACCGAGATGCAATCGGCGATCGGGCTGGCCGAACTGGACCGCATGGACAACTGGAACATGCCCGCGCGCCAGCGCAATTCCCAACTGCTGATCGAGCGGCTGCGAGAAGCGCCGCAGGTCATTCACTTCCCGATCGACACCCCTGAGCGCCGCAACGGCTGGTACGTGTGCGCGTTTTCGCTCGACGTCGAGAACATGAACTGCGACATCAAGCAGTTCGTGACGGCGGTCAGCGCCGAGGGCGCTCCTGTGTGGAAGGTGTTCTGGCCGCAATGCCACACGGAACGCGCCTTCCAGGAGCAGCGTGCGTTCGGCAACAGCGGATTTCCGTTCAAGTCAAGCGAATACGCCGACCGCCAGAGCGTGGACTACACGCATGTCGATGTCCCGAACGCGCGCTGGCACGAGGCGCACACGTTCACCTGCTTTGCCTTTCCCACATTCACGGAATCCGATATCCACCAGATTGCCGATGCCATCCTGAAGGTGATTCGCGCCTTTGCGAAGTAGCCGATGCGCGAAGCTGCCGTTGTGCAAAGCAGTCGACTTTGCGGATCCCCGCCCGCGTTCATGGCGGCGGAAACGGCGGGACGGTGATCGGAAACAGTCATCACGCAGCCTTGGAGTTCTGGCCATGACGCGGAAGATCAACTGGGGAGTAATTGGTTCGGGAGGCATTGCGCGTCGCCGCACGATTCCCGAGGGCATAGTTGCGGGCAGCAACGCGCAGCTGCGGATCGTGTACGACGTGGTCTCGGCGGCCAACGAGGAAGTGGCCGGCGAGTTCGGAGTCCCGGCCGCACGCGATCTCGACGAACTGCTGAATTCGGACGTCGACGCGGTCTACGTCGCGACTCCGGCCCACCTGCATCGCGAGCACGTAATCGCGTGCGCCCAGGCGGGCAAGCACGTGCTCTGCGAGAAGCCGCTCGGATTGAGCGTGGCCGAAGCCGAGACCATGATTGCCGCGTGCCAGGCCGCCAACGTCCAACTGGGATGTGCGCTGATGATGCGTTTTCACTCGCAGCACCAGGCGGCGCTGCGGCTCATTCAGCAGGGAAAGCTGGGGAGCCCGGTCTATGCGCGAGCCCAGCTCTCCTGCTGGTATCCGCCTATTCCCGGCGCGTGGCGTCAGAACGCGGACCTGGGCGGAGGCGGATCGCTGATGGACCTGGGCGGACACTGCATCGACCTGCTCGAGATGTTCTTCGGCCACATCACGCGGGTGAGCTGCTTCATCAACAACACGGTCCATCACTACGGGAGCGAGGACAGCGCCACGGCGATCCTGCGATTCCGCAATGGCGCCCTGGCGTCGGTGGATACGTTCTTCTGCATCCAGGATGCGAGCAGCAAGAACGTGCTGGAACTGTACGGCTCCAAGGGGAGCATCCTGGCTCAGGGAACGATCGGCCAGGGCATGGCGGGCGAAATGGTCGCGTATCTCCAGGAGGAGGACGCGGCGTACGAGGCCCGGCAGACCCGGACCGACGGTGCGGGATTGCGGATAACGCCGCCGCCGCGAAACATGTATCAGGCCGAGATCGAAGAATTCGGCGAGTCGCTGCTGGAGGGACGGGACTGCCAGATCGCAGGCTCGATCGGCCTGCGCAGCCAGCGGATCCTGAGCGCATGCTACGAATCCGCGCAGAGCGGCCGGGCCGTGGACCTGAAGTGACCCGAGTTCGGATGTTTCGGGCAGAAACAACCTGAAACGGGACCAATCAAGCGGAAAACGGCCCGGCACTTGCCGGGCCGAAACACGGTATCCGCCCGGCAGAAATGCGGAGTCCGCGGGGCGGAAACGCGATAATTGCGCGGCGGAATCCGGGCTCAGTCGAGGACCTTCGTTCCGCTGATCAGCCGGATGAACTCCTCGTTGGACTTGAAGCGGCCCAACTGCTTGGTGAGTTGCTCCATCGCGTCGACCGGATGCATCGAGGTCAGAGTACGTCGCAGCATGGTAACTGCGTGCAGCGTGGACGGATCGAGCAGCAGTTCTTCGCGGCGCGTGCCGGACTGGTTGATATCCATGGCCGGCCAGACGCGTCGATCGGAAAGTTTGCGGTCGAGCACCAGTTCCATGTTGCCCGTGCCCTTGAACTCCTGGAAGATGAGTTCATCCATGCGGCTGCCGGTGTCGATCAGGGCGGTGCCGACAACCGTCAGCGATCCGCCTTCCTCGAACGCCCGGGCCGTGGCGAACAGTTTCTTCGGGACGTCCATGGCCTTGATATCGACGCCGCCCGACATGGTGCGGCCCGTATTGCCGACCCACTTGTTGAAGGCGCGGGCCAGTCGCGTAATCGAATCCAGCAGCAGAAACACGTCGCGGCCCATTTCGGCGAGCCGCCGGCAGCGATCGACGATCAACTGCGACAGCCGCACGTGGCTCTCGACGTCCTGATCGAGGCTGCTCGCGACGACTTCCCCGTTGACGTTACGGCGCATGTCCGTGACTTCCTCGGGACGCTCGTCGATCAACAGCACGATCAGCTTGACGTCGGGGTAGTTTGTCGAGATCCCCTGGCTGATGTGCTGCAGGAGGATGGTCTTGCCGGTGCGGGGCGGAGCCACAATCAAGGCCCGCTGTCCACGGCCCAGCGGCGTGAGCAGGTCCATCACGCGGGTGGAAAGCGGCTGCTGGCCGGTCTCCAGCCGGAACCACTTTTCCGGATTGATCGCAGTCAGCGAATCGAAGCTCTTGACGTTGACGTACTGGTCGGGCGCTATCCCGTCGACGTCGGTGATTTCCTTCAGCCGCGGCCCCTGCTGCTTGCGGGCCTGCTGCACCATACCGCGAATCATCACGCCCTGCCGCAGACCGAATTTCTCGATCATCGTGCCGGGCACAAACGGATCGGTGCGTTCACGCGAGTAGTTGTTATCCGGACTACGCAGGAAACCGTAGCCGTTTGGATGCAGTTCCAGCAGGCCGACCCCGGGCTCGCACGGGATATCTCCATTCTCGGGCACTTCGGCTTCCATGACTTCCGGACGCCGATTGGCTGCACCCCTTCGCCTCCGGCGCGGTCGGCCGTTGGCGTTGGGGTTGGGATTCACTCTCCCTCGAAACTTCTTCTTCCCCATGTGTCACCTGGTTGCGTAATGCACCTGCGCGGGATCCCCAGCAACTCTCCGTTCGCTCAGCGCGATGAGGGTCAAATTCCCTGGAGTTTCCGGCGAATCTTCGTCGTGTCGCTACAGCGGCGGCGGGTAATAAATGCCTGCGGCGCAGTCCGCTTCATCCATGATGGCCAACGAAAAGATGACCAACAGCGATGAATCCTCTATTCAGAATAGGCACGAACACCGCGCCGGGCGGTTTCCTCTCCCTTACACACGCGGTCGGATGCCAAACTCCTCGTGAGTCTCCACTTTCGAGGCACCCGTGATTGAGAACACCTTCTGCCTGGATGGATGAAACAAATGAGGGGCCGGAACAATACCGCCAAGCGGCATTCGTTAGATGAGCCCCCGCCCAACCAGCGCATCAGTCAAGCGGTCGCGGTAATTTCGAGGGGCGCCCACAGATACAAAAATCTGGGCAAGCAGCGCCTGTGAAATTCACAAGCGATTAATCTATCCGAAATCTTACTAATCCCGTAACGCGTGTCAAGCTACCCCGACACCAACAACCAGCAAAATTGCGACCTTTGTCGCCGTTCTTGACGCCGACACCATTCGCATCGGCAACCACCGTCCCAACTGCTTGTCAGCGCAGGGCATAACGGACGAGAAGCTTACACGAGAAACGGCCGTCAATGCAAGATGTCCCAGCCGTTCTCAGCGTGCTATCGCCAAGAAAAGCCGTTATTGCCATCCGCACAGTCGACTTCTTCGGAAAAAACCACCCAATCGATACTTTTTCTGCAATCGTCACCTCCGCATGACCGATAAACGGTGGGGCAAACTGCGGATCAACGTAGGTCGGCCCGTCCGTGACATCAGTCTTGAGGAAGTCGAGGATTTGCGATGCGAACCCTAATGCCCTTGGCCCTGTTTGCGTGCCTGGCTGTTGCCTTGGCCAACTCATCAGTCGCACAAGACCGAATTCCCTGGGTCACCGACCTGAAGGTCGCCCGCCAGATGGCTGAACAGCAGCAACGTCTCGTGCTACTGCATTTCTGGTCGGAAACCTGCGGCCCTTGCCAGAAACTCGAACGCACCGTCTTCAATCAGCCCGAGTTTATACGCGCGATCAGCAGCGCATTCATTCCGGTCAAGATCAACGCACAGCAGTCGCAGGATTTGGCCAAATACTACCAGATTACGGCTATTCCGACGGACGTCGTTGTGGACCCCACGGGCAAAGAGGTTTTCCGGGGCACAAGTCCCCAGAACGCAGCGGCCTATATTGCGGTTCTCGACGGCATCAGGGCACGCAACAACATTGCCCAACAGGCGCCGGCCGACTTGATCGCATCGACTTCCCAAATGCTGCAATCTCCCTGGGGACAGCCCCAGAACGCAGCGGGCGGCAACAACGCTGCGCCGCCGGCGCTGATCGGCGCGGCAGAGCAGCCCGCGTCCGAAACACCCGCCGCCGCGCCCCAGGAGCCGTCCCGAACGGCACCTGTCGAGAATCCTTATGCGAATGCGAACCCGAGCCCGAATGCGAACCCTCTCTACCGCAGCGCTCCGGACGCGACGGTGAACAACTTCGCCCCCCGTTACAGCAACCAGAGCGCCGCTTCTCAGGCGACTGCGGCTCCAGCCACGGAACCGTCGGCTCCCGCCGCCCAACCCGCCTCGCGATTCGGTCAACTTGCCGCTCCGGCAGCTCTGGCAGCGGCCGCCGCTTCGCAGTTTGGACAGCCGGCGACTCAGGCCGCTTCGCAGTTCGCCCAGGACACAAATCAGGCCGCTTCGCAGTTCTCGCAGACCGCATCGCAGGCCACCCAGGCCGCGTCACAGTTCGCTCAGAACACGACTCAGGCTTCCCAGTCCGCGTCGCAGTTCGGACAGAACGCGGCTCAGGCAGCCAAATCTGCTTCGCAGTTCCTGCAGAATCCGACTCAGGCCGTGTCCCAGTTTGAACAGAACACCACTCAGGCGGCTCAGGCAGCGTCCCAGTTCGCACAGAACACGACGCAGGCCTCCCAGTCCGCCACGCAGTTCGCGCAACCGGTCGCTCAAGCTGCCTCGAAGTTCGGGCCGAATGCCGCTCAGGCTGCGTCCCAGTTTGAACAGAAGACTTCTCAGACCGCTCAAGCGGTGTCCCAGTTCGGACAGAACGCGGCGCAGGCCGCTTCGCAGTTCGCCCAAGGCACCACGCAGGCCGCTTCGCAGTTCACGGCTCCGGCAGCGACTCCGGCACCGCCGGCCTCGCGGTTCCAGGGCTCGGCCGCTGAGGCTCCGCAGGTTCCCGGCGATAACTTTGCCAACGCTCCGGCCCCGCCGCTGGCCGACAACTTCAGCCAGCCGCAGGCTCCGGCCGCCAACAGCATGAATCGTGCACCGGCCCCCATGTCGCAACCTTGGGACGCGGGCCGGAACAACGCTCCGGCGGCGAACGCAGATCCCCAGGCCGGACTGCGCCCGTCACAGCCGAACATGGCCGCCCCGGTCGGCGGTCAGCCGCAACTGGCACTGGACGGATTCTGCTCGGTCTCGCTGGTCGAGCAGAGCAAGTGGACGAAAGGTGATCCGCGATGGGGCGCCGTCCACAAGGGTCGCGTCTATCTGTTCGGCAGCGCCCAGGCACAGCAGCAGTTCATGTCCAACCCGGATCGTTACAGCCCGATGCTCGCCGGAAATGATATCGTACGATTCGCCGATTCCGGCCAGGCCGTCGAGGGAAAGCGGGAGCACGGAGTCTACTACCGCGACCACATCCTGCTGTTCTCCGATGAGGAATCGCTGCAGCGATTCGGATCGCGGCCCGACTACTACCTGGCCGCAGCCGAACAAGCGGCTCCCGGCCAGTCGGCTTCCCCGGTCCGCTGAGCGACATCAGCAAGACATTTTCTCGTTGTTCTTCATCCGCAGCCCGCCGGTCCTTGCCGGCGGGCTGTACTCGTTGATGCCGGATGCCGGATGCCGGATGCCGCGGACACTCAACTCAACCGTGGGTTGAAACCCACGGCTACCTTCATACCGTCGCTACGAGGCTGTGAGTTTTTCTTGCGGCGAGAGGTACGCCC
>CAIPEB010000585.1 GCA_903863885.1 uncultured Planctomycetaceae bacterium
GCGCCCACCGCACACCCCACGAGGCAATCGAACCAATGGTTGTCCACGCGTTCGGGACGCAGTTTCCATTCATCCACCGTCCGGCCGCGCCCCGAAGTCTTGATCCGATACTCGGCCGTCAGGTGCTCGGCCAAGAGACGATGCTTCTCCGGATCGCGACCGAACAGCGACAAACAGCCCTTGTCGCCCATCGCGACTGCCAACCGAGCGTACACGAAGGACTTCCAATAGTTCGAATCGAACAGCACATACCGCACGGCTCGCTTGCCCTGCACGTTGGGGGTGCGCCAGTTGTGACCGATACGATCTCCGTGCTTGCGCTTGTATTCGGAAAACGGAATGCTCGAAGCACCCACGTAGCGACCATGACTGGGCATGACGATACCGGCGTGCAGGCTTTCCCGGCAGAACTGGTAAACCAGGTCTGTCGAGTTGCCCCAGTTGGCGTCGATCAGGCAACGATCGATGCGTACGGCCGCTCCATCCTCCCGCAGCCACTCGCGAGCCAGATAGTCCTCGGTCAGTCGTTTGAGGCCGGCGTAGATGGAACCCTCCAATCCGGCGCCCTTCGTCTTGGCCGCCAGCGTGATTTGGGCGTCTCGCAGGGTGAAGTAGTCGCGATGTTGGTCAGGCCAACTGCCATAATCGATGACGTACCCGGTGAATTCGTCCGTCCAACAGGCAACCAGGTGAAACAACAGGTTCTGTTGCACGTCGATGAACATCGTCAGATGGTTACAGCCCAGCGGGATCTCGCCCCGCCGGCGGCCGTTCACTTTTCCCACGATGTGGTCGACCGTCAGGTCTTCGTCTTCCACCCTGGATTCGGGCAGCGGCTCGTTTTGATATTCCGCATGGAACGCAGCCTCATCCTGCAGTTTCAAATCCGTCGCATGCTGGATTGCCGAAATCTCATCATGGTTATACCGCTCGGCCCACGCCACGTTCGCCCCTTCGTCCATCGCCTCACGGTGGCGGCGATAGAATTCCGTGGCCTCGGCAATCCCGGCCCCGCGCCGCAGGCAATCCGCCCAGACCTCGGCGTACTCCGCCCACAACTTCTCGTTGGTGGGAAAAGCGTACACCATCTTCGTACGCTCGCCGTTCCACTCGGGGTGCTTGTCACGGTTCAGGATCTTGTCGGCCATGTCGCCCGGTCGAATCACCGTGCACGGCATGATCCCCGAGATCTTCTTTCCCGGTCCGGCCAGCCCCAGCACGGCGCCTGCCAGAATGCTCTCGCGCTGCGCACACTGCGAAAGTGACCGGGCCGACTCGTCCGTTTGCGGGTCGTCCCCTCCGACCACCCGTGTGGACAAGAAGGCCGACTCCAAATCCGCGTGCAGGACGACGGTGCCCGTCATGTCGTCGGGGTTGATTTCGATCCGGTGCACGTAGGATTCCACAAGTTGCCGATCGGCCAGATCGACCTCCGTTCGCGTCGTGAGGTCCTCCAGCTTCAATAGCTGATCTTCAGCCCATGCTCTGACCTCGGATCCTGTAAACCGTCGTTTCACCGCAGGCGAGGTCTTTGCCAATCGCTGCTGTAGTGAATCACGCTTCCGTTTCAGGTCGGCCAGGACGGTGCGGATGTCATCGAATCCTTCGAATGTCGGGTCCGCCAGCAATCCCACCGTGGTTTTGATCCGTCGCTCGACTTGATTCAGGTCGCGGTTTAGCTGCGAATCGCTGTCGGGTTCCGTGCGTTTGCTGAGTGCCTTGACGAACGCATCCACGGCCTGTTTTGTCGTCTTCGCGTCGCGCTTCATCGCATCCAAGATGACCTTCAACACGAATGCGTCGAGTTCCGGTCCCGGCAAGCGAACCAAACCACATACGGTCTTGCCATGCCGGTGATAGCCGGCACATGTGTAGTGCCGATACGGAGGACCGAATTCCGGTTTCCTCCGGTGGTCGCGAACCGTGGTGAAACTCGAACCGCAGCGATTGCATACCAGCAGAGTCGAGAGCAGCGTTCTCTTTACCGAGCGTGCCTTGCCACCCGCGTCGCGACGACGGGCGATGGCTGCCTGTGCTGCCTCGAACACCTGCGGCGAGACCAGTGGCTCGTGAACCCCGTCGACGATAATCCAGTCATCCGGACTGTTCTTGACCGAGCCGCCTTTCCCTTTCTTCGGCCGCAGATTGCCGTTGACGTCCAGGCCGAAGAGCGAGCCGCTCGACCGCTTGTTGTAAGCAATCGCACCGCGATAAACCGGCGATCGCAGCATCTGCGCGATATTCGCCAAGTTCCACTTTCTGCCGTACAGGGTTGGAACGTTCGCTTCATTGAGTCGTTCCGCGATTGATTTGAATCCGTACCCCTGCACGCATAGGTCGAACATGCGCTGAATCGTCCGCACTCGATCTTCGGTGCTGGGCGCGTAGCGCACGATGTCTCCCTTCGCCTTGGCCACGTACACGTCCCCTGGGATCGTGCGCACGGTGCGTCCGTCGGCGTCGAACTCGATCTTGCTGCCATCGGCAAGCCATCGCAGCGTGCGCAGCACCTTGCCATCGGGGGACAGATGCTGTTTGTCATAGCCGTACGGGGGTGGACCTCCCGGCGCGCTCTTGCGTTCGCGGATATTGCTGAGTTGGCCGCGAATGGAATCGCGAGCCAGCTTCACCGAGTACTGCCGCGCCTGCCACGACTTCACTCCCTGGATCAATTCCCCTTCATCTCCTTCGGGGATGCCGTCGGCGGGGAACAGCACGTTGACGCCGGCCAGTTTGAGGCGATGCAGATAATAGCCGGTTTCGTTCGTTCCGCCGCGCGAGAACCGAGAGATGTCGTAGCAAAGGATCGTCTCAAAATCACGTCCGTTCTCGGCGGCGTCGATCATGCGATCGAAGTCATCTCGGCCTCGGGTGCTGGTGCCGGAAATCGCGTCGTCGATGTACCAGCGAATGATGACGTACCCGTTCTCCTCCGCCCAACGAGTCAGGAACGCCTGCTGATCCGGAATGGATCGCTCCTGCATGTCGGTGGACCGTCGTGCGTAGGCCACGGCCGGAATTCCGTGCTTGCTACTCTTCGTTGCGATAGAATGTTTCTTCGCCATGACTGTCCCTTTCGTACGTAAAGGGTGTTGTGGTCAGAGCCGCCGAGGTGTTGCCGCACCCCGGCGGTTCGTCTTGATGCCGGGATGCTACTTGTTCAGCGTGAAGCGGCCGGGAGCGGCCTTCTGGAACCGGGAATCCTTCCCCTTCCGCAGGTCTCGCAATATAGATGCGTACAGCGTCGCTTCCGGCGTCTTGCCTTCGGGAGAGGACCAGAGGCCGCGCTTGTTCATGGCCTCGACCAGTTCCTTGCAGCTCATCGGTGTCTTCGCCTTGCCGAGCACTTGAACCGCAGCCGCCATCTGGCTGAGCTTGCGTGCGGGTTTCGTATTGGTGGCGCTGGCCTTTTTCTTCGTTGCCATCTGTCGTTCTCCGCTATCGGGTTCCGGTTCCGCGTCGCGGCCGTCGCGACGCCTGACACACAGTTACCTCGACGTGCGGAACACATCCAGCCAGGCGGCTGGCAAAGCAGACATCCGTATTAGACGCTGCCTTGCGACAAAGGGTTTTGCCGGAGATTGCGCTCGCTTACTAGGCGCCTAGTATTCTCGTGGCACGGTTGTCGGCATGAGTCTCTGTATCGCGTTTCCCGTCTTGTTCCCACGGCCGTTGGCCAGCACGGATCGCGGCCTCGATTCCCTTCAGGAACTCCCATTCCCAAAGCGGAACCAACGCCACGTCCTGCCGGTTGTACCGTTGCACGATGATCGGTTCGTCGTTCTGGACGACGTGCTGGTAGGCGATCCCCAGGCAATCGCGAAGATGGGTGATGCGGACGACGTGGGGACTGGAAGTTCGCATGGCGGAATCCGATCTCCGTCGAGAACAGTGCCGGAAAGCAGCACGGTTCGGTTCATTGACTCAGGTGTCTCTGGATGGCCTACGACGGGTTGGGCCGCGATCTGCCGGGTGCGGTAAATTTACCGCACCCGCCACCGGTGTGCGGAAGTTCGGTTATGTACAACAAAGAAACTCTGCCTACGCTTGCGACTGTTCCCATCGGACTCACAAGAGGGGGTGTTGGCTGGGAGGACCCCGGTTGACTTGATCCGTATCATTCACCGTCGCCGTACCTCACCCTGGAGACTTGCTGATGTTCGACGCGGACTTTTTCAAGACGCATGCCATCGCGCAGCTTGAAGAGATGGGCGCGGGAAGCACCACTCTGGAAATCCATTTGGAGAGAAGGGAGATTTACCTAGTTCATCGAATCGTCGCGATCTACCCGGGTTATGTGATCCTGGAAGTCTATCCGGCCGAAGGCGTTGACGACGATTCAAGGAGCAAGAGGATGCGAGGCGGCGAAGTAGTCTGGGATCGCATCGCAGTGCCGTACTCGGCTATCGAGATGGCCTTTATGTCGGTAACGGAGCCAGAAATCGCTGTGGTTGGGTTTCGTGGCAAGATAGCTGGTTTGTCCGTCTGATCGCTGCTGCTGATAGGTTCCGGTAGATTTACCGGAACGGGGGTTCCCCCCTCTCGCGAGCGTCGCCGGCAGCGATAAGGTCCGGTAAATTTGCCGGACCTTTTTTCCCTCGTCCTTCACAAACCGCTGCCGTCCCCTCGTCCCAAGATGATATTTCACCCCCCGTCTCTTTTTCGTGGCACCTTGGGACGAGTTGGCACCTTCGATTATTCCCCGAGGAAAACACATACTCTCTACAACTACTAACTGGCATCTTGGGTTTTTATGTGGCACCTTGGGTTTCGTGGCATCTTCGAAGATGCCAATTCACCCCAAGATGCCAATTCAAAGAGACGGGGGGTTGTTGGCATCTTGGCCTCCCAATCGCCACAGCCACGGTCCATCGAACGCCTGCTTTCTCGGCGTTCCTCCGAGTTCCTTGTAGGCGCGCTGCAGGGTGCGCCTGGAGAAACCGAACTCGCCACCCAATTCGATGATGTCGGACGACGGCACCGGACCGTTGGCAAGTTCCGCGCTCAGCCACTCTTTCGCCTCATGCCGTTCCTTGCCGCGAGGTCGAGTGTTGGCGGCTTGCGCCTCGGCCGCGAAGGCGTCGTCAGCATGCATGCGAACCGGATCGGCCTCCCACACGACGCGTCCTTCCTTGATGCGGTACGCCATGCCGTCGGGGTCCTGAGCCAAGTTGAGCTTGGCCGGCAGGAGCAGGCGACGCTGCGAATCGTTTGCATCCTTCACCACGGCCCAGACGGCTCGTGCGGCGGCCGCAAACGCGAGGCTACCCATCGCACGATAGACAGCCTTGTTGCCCGTCCCCTTGGACAGGTGCGTCACTGCCACGATCGCCACCCGAAAGCGACTGGCCAACTCGGCAAACGGCGCAAGCAGTCCGCGCACGTCGGAGTTCTTGTGCGAATCCACCTTGCCGACGTAGGCGCTGATCGGATCGACAATGACGAGCTTGGTGTCGGGGTTCAGTACCAACACCTCTTCCAATCGCGGCAGGTCAGTTTCCAACGTGAAGTGCCGCCGCTGTCCCAGGTGCCTGACGCCTTTGAGAGCGACGACGTAGGTGTCGTCTCCCCCGATAAGATCGAAGCGGGGAGCGACGGTGTCGGCCAGGTCGTCTTCGGCGTTCAATAGTACGACTCCCGCCGGCGAACGTTTCAAGATCGGCAGGTCCGGCCACGCTCCCCCACGGGACACACGAGCCGCGATGTCGAGCGTCACGAACGACTTGCCAAGTCCCGGGTCGCCGGCCAATAGCGTCAACTTCCCGAGGGGAATGCGTCCAGGCCAGAGCCATTCCAATTGCTCGCGCTGCACGTCCGACAATCGCTCGCATTCCGGCTGCGGAACGTTGCTGGCGAGAAGGGAAACTTTTGGTTGCTTTCGAGACATGGAATCCAACATCGAGCGTTGAGCGACCGTGACGAAGTCCTCGGGTCTCGGCGGCGGCGAGATGCGATCCGACTGGATCTCGCGGTCGTGCCAGCTTGTAACCTGCTCGGTCCAGGGACGGATCACGGATCGACTGATCTGCGCATCGTCCATGCCGAGGTCGGCGAGTTCCCACCAACACTCCTTGGCCAACTCCAGTGCCTGGACGCGGCCGCGCGTGCGGGAGGCGGCAACCTCGTGGCCCACGCGGTACACATACCAGCCTTGCGGCGTTTCGATTTCCGCCTCGCGCCGCGCCCGGCGACGATCCTCCCAGGCGGCTTCGATCACGTCGCAGTCGGGTTCCGGCCAGGACGTGGTTTCGATGGCACCGGCCAGATAGCCGTCGCGATAGGCGCGTTCGGCGGCGAGTTCGGTCAGCCAGTCCGGACCGTCGTTGTAGAACAGGACTGCGCCGGCCACGGGTGCGGCGAACGGGTCAGTTGCGACTGAAGCAATCGACATGTTTCTGTTCCAGCGGACGCGCTTCGTACTCCTTGAGCAGCCACATCATCAGCGCGTTGACTCGGTGGTCCTGACTCGCCTGCGATTCCGGAGAAGCGGGACGGAGCGCGACTGTGATTTCGAACTTGCCGATGCGTTCCTTCGCGAGCGATTGCATGAGACCTCCGGCAGAGATGAGAGAGAGAAAAAGGGGAGGCGGCTCGGGACGATGAAACGAGCCGCCTCAAGCCTGGAGGTATTAGGCTTCACCCTTTGCTCGGTAGGCGGATCGGTAATCACCCAAGACGCAGCCGTAGTCGAAGTAGACGCGCCATGTGGCGGCCAGCTTATTCGGGTCGGCGTCCAGGCCAAAGAACTCGACCGTCGGCGTCTGCTTGCCTTGCAGGAAGGCCACGATCAGAGCCATGTCCTGTGGACCGGCGAACAGATACCAGGCCTTCGCGCTCGTGCCGTCGAAGCGAGCGGAATTGGACAAGCGCGGCTCGACCTCCAGGCTCACCACGTTCTTCAGCGCGTTGCCGGTCGGCAGGTCGTTGCTGGCTCGCTGGACGAAATCGGACTGCAGCAGTTCCTTCGCAGCCTGTTGCAGTTCCGGCGGCACCAGCAGGGTGCGAGGCCGGATATCGAGGTCGCGAGCCTCGTCGTCCCGCTGCGCCAGCATGCGAGCCACGCCGGTCGCCAGGGACGCGCTGCTCAGAGCCGTACCGGCGCCGGCGTCGTAGTTCGCGTTGCCGGCAGCGAAGAACCCGTCCGCATTGGCCAGCAGCACCTTGTACACCAGATCCGACAGCGACCGCATCGCCGCTCGGCCGAGCGCATTGGCTGTGTCCTCGAACACACCGAGGTCGTCGTTGACGATATCCCGGCGGTCGATGCTGATCATCTTGCCGAACGTGTCCACCGAGAACTTGTAGGTGGACTCCTTCAGCGAGCCGTGCTTCAGCTCGCCGTCGGGAGCAACCTCTTCCAGATCGCCGGTCTGGCTGGGACGCACTCCGGTGTGGTCCTTGAAGTTGACCGCCGACTTGATCGCTGCGAACGACCGCCAGGTGGCAGGCGATTCGGTATAGGAATCGAGAAGCACCTTGTTGGCAGCATCCCCCAGAGCCACGGGGAGAGAATAGGTCGAGAGCGCCGCGCGAATCAGTGCCTCGCGTCCTGATGGTACGTCCCGACCGTCGACAGAAAGAGCCGCTCGGCAGAGATCCACGAGGCTGGTGGCTCGCAGGTCACGAGCCTGTTGAGCGGCCTGCGCCCCAAGGTGCTTCTCGGCTAGTTTCTCGTGTCCCATGTGGCTCAGGATCGCGGCTTCGATCACGTGCCGCGTCGGGACGACGTGAGACGAGTAGATGGTTGGTGCCGCCGGCCGCGAAGCTCGCAGTACCTCGAGTTCGGTGCGTTGCTCATTCCATTGTTCCCGAATGGCTCGCGCTTCAATATCGCCGAACCGTCCGTTGCAGATGCGGCGCACCGCCGAGATACGTTCCGTTTCGGCAGCGGCCTCTTCGCGGACTTGTTCCGCCGTTTGAACATCCGTGGTCATAAGTGCCTCTTCTCCTTGTCTGGCCGCGATGGATACCGACGTTCCGGCGTCGGCACCGATCGCGACAATGCTCACTTCCTTCAGAACTGACGACCGCACCAGGGTGAACCCCGATCCGGTCGCCTTGATCACCCGGCCGTTGGCGTGCACCGACTCGCCGGATCGAACCCGCTCCCACTCGTTCGGCGCGACGCCGACCGAGGCCTGGAACAGAAATCCGCTCCTGGCCAACTCAATGATCTGCTTCGCCGCTTCGGTCGACGGCGCAATCGTGCCGGAAACCACCAGCTTGCCATTGGCCACCGCAGCGCGCCCGTAACCGACTACGCCGCTCAGGGTAGCATCGTGGTCGGCCAGAATGCTGATCTGGCCTGCCGACGTGTCGATTGCCGACAAGTCGATCACCACCGGTCCCCAGCCGGACACGGTCATCAGACCGCCGGTGTAGGCGACGATGCTGATTGCCGGCTGCTTACCTGCGGCCTGGATTTCCACCGAGCCGGCAGGGATCAACAGGGTATCCATAACCGTTGTCAATTCGTCTCCTCCTTCGGCTCGACCTTCGTGCCTTGGGGATAGAACCGCACCCAGGCGTAGTCGTCCACGTCTGCCGCCGGCTCGACGACCGTCACCAGGCCGAGCACGTCGAAGCTCAGGGTGAATGGCAGACCGTACCGAGCCATCGCCACGCGGACCGCCTTGACGGCCTGGCCGAACCGCAGGTTCGACACGAAGCAGAAATGCGTCAGCGACGTCCAGTGCTCGCGTTCGTAGAGCCACTCGGCCGCCGCGTCGATGTCCTCCTTGCTCCATTCGAGGTTCGACAATTCGCCGGCCGGATTGACGACCCTCTGCTCCACCAAGTGCATCAGCAGCGAGGCGTCGCATTGCAGACCGCGCAGCCGCAGTTCGCGAAAGGCACCCTCGATGTTCTTGGGGTAGGCCAGCGAAGAACTCGACTTGCGGCTGTTGGGGAATTCGTGATCCGCCGCCGGCAGCAACCCCATCAGGTGATCGAAATCCTCGCGCAGCCAGTAATGCCGCTTTTGTCCCACGCCGCCGCTCTTGTCACTCGCCATGTCTTTCGTACTCCTTCCTGAAACTTGCCAATTCCCGTTCCACCGTTCGTAAACCAATTCCCATCTCCTCGGCGATCTCACGATCGGTGAGACCCGCCATCCGGAACTTGACGATTTGCCGCTGACGCGCCGGCAGATGCTCGATGTAATCCTGCACTTCGACTTTCTCGGCCGGATCCTCCGCGTCCCGAAACCGTCTCGAAGGCCTCTGCCAGCCACGCGCGGATTCCTCATCCCAGAGCGGTGCCCGATCCGTTTCCTCGGGTGGCGACAACCGGTTCGTCTTTGGCTCGTGCCGGCGCTCCGCTGCAAAGTCACGCAGCAAGTTGTTTTGCCGGCTCACCATCCGATTCTTGGCCAAGCCGACGTTTTCGGTGTCACGCCAGACCTGCCAGCCGGCCAGGAATAGATCTTGGATCGCGTCTTCGACGCGGTGCTCGTCCCACCGAAGCTGCTTCTTCTTAACCAGAGAAATAACAAGAGCTTGCGCGAATGGGTACAGATCCTCCGGCGTATCCGGGTGTTCAACCATGTCCCCTCCAGTCTGAAAGCGTCACCCTCTATCTAACTAATCCACGCGAAGGCGGCGGATGCCGCCAATTTTCATGGGAACCGACAGGTGAGCAACCCACTCATCCAACCACTTATTTCCGGCGGAGGGGCCGATTCGTAAAACGATCTCGGAAAAATTTCAAAGAATGCCAGCAATCGGCGTGTCCCAATGATGGAAGACCGACGCCGCACGCGCCCAGCGGAGCAGACCAAGACAAGAAGCCGCTTCACATTGTTGCAAGCCTGTGCCGCCTAGTAGAATGCCCAGAGTCGCCGTGCAAATTCGCCGTAGATTACACAGTTCGCCGCCAGCGCAACGTGTCATTCCTGTTCACATGGAGACGCCAACATGCGAGCCACATGCACTCAAATATTGCTGCTGTCGAGCTGGGTGCTGTTCGCCAAGGGCCTGGCACTGGCTCAGTCACCCTATCGCATGGAAGGCATCGTTACAGATGCGGACACGCAACAGCCGGTGGCTAATGTCACCGTGCAGGTGCTCATCGAATCAGAAACGGATCCGGCACTTCAAATCAGGAAATCGCATACGAACGAAGACGGCCGTTATTCTGTTGAATTACCCGCCGGTCACGGTTGGGCATGGACGCTGTTGCCGCCTGCTGGTTACTGCCCGGTCGAGGGCAAGTCGACTGAGGTGTTCGCTACGACGGTCGATCGTCCGACCTTTACCAAGAATTATCAAGTGCGAAAGGGAATCCCCGTTCGTGTCATGGCCCGTTATCCCCAGGGTCTAGCGGATCCGCCGAAGACGATTATTTCCTTAAGGCAACAGAAGGGAAATGAATACATACATGGCTTCTGCGAACTTGGCGATGACGGCGCGGGAACGGTCACACTGCAGCAGCTTACGGGCAAGTTCAATATCAATTGTGGCGATCAGAATCTCACCTTAGTCGCTCCTGACGGAGTCACGGCGCATTTCGACGAAGGGTTCGATCCACGTCACGTTCCATCGGATGTGATAAAGAAGGATGACGGAAGCACAACAGTGCGCGACGCGAAAGGCGCGACGGCGACTCTGCAAGGGTGCGACGCCGTGGTACGCGACAACCAGCTTACCATCGCGATTGACCTTAAACGTGTTGGCGAAGAAAGCGCTACGATAACACTAAAAGGCCGGATTGTCGACGCGGACTCCAATGGCATCGAAGGCGCTGCTGTGACCGTTGCCTTTCATTCCAGTGGCGGTAGTGCATCCAGCCAAATCAGTGCAAAGACCAAAAATAAAGGGTACTTTTCGGTTGGCGTTCCCAAACCCAGCTCGGCTGAACAAGTAGCGTTGATTATCACGCGCCCCGGCTACGGTGGCAGGGACACTAAACCAATGGCGATTGCCGCTGCCACCGATCACACTGCAGACGCGGGAACGATCAAATTGGAACGTGGTTGCTCACTTCGTATTCGAGTCACGGGCCCGGATGGCTTGCCTCTTCACGGTGCAGTCGTGGAGCCACTTAACGATTATGCATCGCGAACTCGCATCGCTCGCACGGGTCCAGTTGGCGAATGTCTCTTGACTGATCTCGCGCCCGGACTGATGCGTATCTCCGCGCGGTTCGGTACCTTGGCCACCACGACGAAGATTCCGCTCGATCAAGGCGAGAACGAGTTAGTCATTATGAAGCTCGCCGCACCGTTGACGGCTCCCTCCACCGATGCGTCCAAGGAGATCCCGGCGCTTGCAGCTGGCACAGCCGCCCCTGAATGGACGATTGCCGAATGGACGGACGGCAAGGAGCGAAAGCTCTCAGATTACCGGGGGAAAACTGTTGTGCTGGACTTCTGGGGCATTTGGTGTGGGCCGTGCATCAATGGGATTCCCGCAATGAAGCAGTTGCAGGATCGTTACAAGGACCAAGACGTTGTGTTCGTCGGTATACATACCGCGGGTACGGACATGTCACTCGTTAAGCGATTGCTAAAACAGCAAGATTGGAATTTCACCGTTGGATTGGATACCGGCGAAGAAATAGTGACCGGCAAAACGGTGCGCCGTTACGCAATTCATGGTTATCCCAGCGTAATAGTGATTGATCGCAACGGAACCATCGCTTTCAACAGTGGCGACTTTCCGAGGGATCGAGAACTATTCATGCGAGAGATGGAAGCGATGGCACGATCAGCCGGTCTGCCATGGCCAATAGACAAAGACGCTACGGAAGAACAAGCTCTAGAGCGGATGATGCAACTGCAGGTCGTTATGTTCAGTCGTGCGATCGACAAAGCCCTCAAGCCCCAAACTGATTGATACCGTCGCAGGCAACGCGGCCAACAAATCGGTGCATCGGCGTTCGCTCGCGTTTTTTCGAACTTGTATCCTGCGTTCACGGTTATCGGATTGGCGGCCTTTGTGCCGTTGGTCCACAAACTTGGTGGCCTCGGACGTTACCGCTCTCTGACCTTGCCCCACTTCCACGCGAACCCTACCCGTTCCACACGGCTATCCGTCCTGTCGAGCACCACGAGGCTCGGCCTCACGGCGCGGCCGTCGGGCGTCTTGCTCTTCATGCCGCGGATCCGGCCCGTAATCCCAGCTACCTTGATGATCCCGCCACTGGCCTGACTGCCGGCGATGGTGGGCAATACGATTTCCTTGGCGGTCCAACTGATATGCGTGCGCTGGTTCTGATACAGCTGTCCGTTGCAGCGGTTGGCAATCCCGTCCAGGCAATGGATCGGATACACGGCCTCCGGAAAATCGGCCAACAACAATTCGTTGCTGTCCAATTCCGTTTTGATGGACTCCAACATATCCGCGGCGTGGCCTTCGTCGCTGCCGATCAGACAGACGAACTCTCGGTGGCCGTAGAGCAAGGCCCAAATACAGGCAACTTCCGCACACGAGCTTTTGCCAGAACCGCGGGGCATGGCCATCGCGAACAAACCGCCGTGCAAGACGGCGCGTTCGATCTTGCCAATCACCTTCAAATGATCGGGTGACCAAGGCAGGCTAAACGTCAGCGGAAAGTACGATTCGCAGAAGAACTGGAAATCATGACAGGCCCGTTCCTTTCGCAGCGGATCCATCACCGCCGGCAACGGACCGATATCTCGACCCGCCGTGGACTCCGCCGCGCTACGAGCGCGAGCCCGTTCCTTGTGGGCCTCATACGGATCGACCTGCGGCTCCGCCTTCGGCGCAGCGGGCTGGCATATCGACGAGAAGTTCGTCGAACAGTTCGCGCGAGATGCAGCGAGGGTGTTGTGGCGGTTGGGGTATCGGGAGGACTGACGGCAATGTGCATCGGTCCCGAGTCAACTGTGGCCACCACCGAAACACCGGCATTCGTCGCATACCAAGTTACCATTCAC
>CAIPEB010000586.1 GCA_903863885.1 uncultured Planctomycetaceae bacterium
AACTTGAAGCCGCGCCGGTACTCGTACTTGTCCACGGCCCGCATCAAGCCCGTGTTGCCCTCCTGAATCAGATCCAGGAAGCTCAAACCGCGGTTGCGATACTTCTTGGCGATCGAGACAACCAGCCGCAGATTACCGCTCGACAACTGGCGTTTCACGTGCTCGTACTCGGCGAACTGGCGCCGCACCGTTTCAGCCCGCTTCTTCAAGCCCCGCGGGCTTTCCTGGGCGATCATCATCAGATCGCGCAGCTCGCGCCGCAGGTTCGCTCGCTCGTCCTTGGACTGCGGGTGGTTGCTGATCACCGCCAGACGAGCACGGATCTCGTGCATCCGCTCGCTGAACTCCTCGAGCTGCTTCATCAGCGGCTGCACCCGCCGCGTCCGCAAGCTCAGTTCCTCGACCAACTGCAGGCACTTCCGCCGGCGGCGAAGAAAAGCGGTCCGCGTCTCACGCCGCTGGTCCTTTGAAGTCGATTTGCGGATCAGCTGCGCGAAGTCCCGCCGGTTTTGCGCCAGAAGCGTGCTGAGCGTGCGCAGATTGTGAGGCATGCGGGCGAGGATCTGCTCCTTGGTCAACTGTTCCGTCAGCGACACCTTGATCGTGCGGTCGAAAGGCAGTTCCCCCTGGTGGACGCGGGTCAGCGTATCCACCGTGGCGCGCATCGCATAGTCGCAGCTGAGCAGGGTCCGGCGAAACCGTTTGCGGGTAACTTCGATCTTCTTGGCAAGCGAGATTTCTTCTTCGCGGGAAAGCAGCGGGATTTCGGCCATCTGGCTCAGGTACATGCGAATCGGGTCGTCACTCAGCTTCGGCAACCCGGCGGGTACGAGTGCCGTAACCTGGCGTTCCGACTCTTCCTGCACTTCCTGGGCACTCGGTGCCTTGACCGGCTCAGGTTCCGGAAAGACCAGGGCCGGCGGTTCGTTGACCAGTTCAACCCCGACCTCTTCCAGAGCAATCAGCAGATTATCCAGTTTTTCCGGGGTCACATCCTCGTCGGGCAGGTAGGCGTTCACTTCGTCATACGTCAGATAGCCTTGATCCTTGCCTTTCTGAATCAGTTCCCGTAATTCCAGTTCGTACGTGTGCATGGTGTCCTGAGCCCTCCGCGCGCTCCTGCGCTTCAAGGTACACTCCTGCGGCAACGGCCCGCTACCCTTCCGTGGGTCCGGTTATACCCTGCCGCTTTCTGGCCTGTTCAAGCAGTTGCTGTAATACGGCGATCTCCTGTTCCGCGTCGAATCTCCTCTGCTCAAGCGAGACGACCTGGCGGCTGCTCTCGGCAGCCTGACGCTCCAGATGCATGTCCCGAACCAGCCCCCGCAGACGCGACGCCGCGTCCTCCGAGGCCAACGGCTCCTTCGACTGTCCTCGATCATCGAAATCGACCAGCAGCTTCTTCAAGTGCGGCTGCTCAATGTACGCCAACACCTCGCCGAACGACATCTCCGCCCCGCGCGACAACAGCTCGCGATAGACCTCGCAGATGGCCCGGGCGTGGCGGTTCGTTATGTCCTCCAGAGTCAGCGAGGCAAGTGCCTCCTCCACAAGTTCCGGATGCAGTATCAGGATCTCAAGCAGTTCGGCTTCGCGCGGCGGCACTTCCCCCACCGAAACCCGCACCGGCTCCGGAGTCACCTCCACCGGACGATGCGGCGAAGGAGCTGCCCGGCGCAACTCGACGATGCGAGTCCGCAGCACGCCCTCTTCGACGCCAAATTCACGAGCCAGTCTCGATAGAAACTGCCTTTCCCGCAGCATCTTGGCCGAAGTGTCGTCGGCGCTGACCCGCGGCGCTTTCGCAAGAATCCCCAGCAACTGCTCCAATGCCTGATTCGCACGGTGCGTGTCGCGCAGCAGATCAATCCCCGCCGTCCGCACGCGCATCGCATGCTCGAGCGCATCCACGGCGCCGGACAGCAGATCGTTCATGGCTCCGGCACCGTTCCGCAGAATGAAGTCACACGGATCCAGTCCCTCGGGCAGCGTCATTACGCGCAGGTCCGTATCCGACTCGACAAACAGCTCGAGCACTTCATTCGTTCGGCGCTGCCCGGCCTCGTCGCCGTCCAGCACCAGCAGTATCGAATCCGCATAACGCCGCAACAGGCGGATGTGCCGCGGACCCAGTGCAGTCCCCAGCACGGCCACGAAGTTCTTCAACCCGGCCTGATGCGCCATGATCACATCGGTATACCCTTCGACGACCACCGCCACGCGACTCTTCGAGATCGCATCCCGGGCCATATCCAGGGCATAAACGTGCTCGCTCTTCGAAAAAAGTCTCGTCTCGCGCGTGTTGACGTACTTGCGAGGATCGTCGTTGCCGGGCAGCACGCGACCACCGCACCCGATCGGCCGCCCCTGTGCGTCGCGGATCGAGAACAAGACGCGTCCACGGAAGAAATCGTAGTGGCGATTGCTTTCGACCGATCGCGACACCAGCCCGGCCGCTTCCAGCAGCTCGGGGGAATAACCCGCCGAACGAGCACGGTCCACCAGCCACTGCCAGCGGTCAGGAGAAAAGCCCAGATGAAAGGCCGACCGACTCTCCGGCTTGATGCCCCGATTCTCGAGATACTTCCGCGCCGGTTCGGCGTCCGGCGACTTCGTCAGACACTCCTGAAACTGCCGCTCGGCCCAGGCACATATTTCGTACAGCCTCGTCTTGTCATCCACGCCACCGGACGTGCTCGTGCGGTCCCGCCCCGCCTTGGGCAGAACAATCCCGGCACGCTGTGCCAGCATCTCCAGCGATTCGCGGAAGTCGATCCCTTCGCGCTGCATCACAAAACTGAACACGTCGCCGCCGACATTACACACCCAGCACTTCCATGACTGGCGGTCAGGGTTCACCTGCAGACTGGGACGAGAGTCGTCGTGCCACGGGCAAAGGCCGACGAATATACGACCTTGCCGCCGCAATGGCATATAGCCGCCCACCAGGTCCACGATGTCCGTGGCCTGACGAACCTGCTCTCGAGCGTCTTGGGTCGCTGCGAAGGACACCGGCGACTCCTGTGGCTTGAGGCCTGCGGGAAAGGCAAGGCCACGGCCGGAGTGTCACTTCCCTGGAACGGACTCCTTGCCGCCGGTTACTGGTAACCAGCAGTGTGCTTTCCGTAGCACGGGCCGCGATTATAGTAAGACCGATTTTTTGGGTCAACACGACGAATTTCGCGGCATGTCCGCAAAACAATCGTCGCAAATCATTACCAAACAAAAACTTACAATCACACATTCGCCGATCGAAAAAACCTATTGCGGAAATCTTTGTGCAAGCCGTTCCCCCGTACCTCGCGATTGTGTCAAGCGAGATTCGACGAAAAATCGAGACTCGGCCCGCCGAAATCCGGCGCTTTCCGGACTGACCTCCACCCTCCGGACCAATGCAGATTTCCTGCCGAACTGGATCCGCTTCCGCCCGTCTCGCTCCGATCGCCCAGCTGGGGACGCAAACCGGACCACTTGGATTATATGCGCCGGTCCAGCCCCCAGGGTGAGACTGCGAAGCGATGAAATTCGGATGCCGGATGCCGGATGGTATTTGACTTCCTCCGGACTCCGGACTCCAGACTCCGGTCTCCTGCCTCCGCTCTCCTATTTCCCGACGCAACGGCGGACCGCTACACTGCGGCTTCGATCATTTCAGCGTCGCGGCCCCAGACGAACCACGTCGATGAAACTCCTCTGCGTCACGGACCTGCATGGCGATCTGCGAAGCCTGCGACGAATCCTCGAACACGCCGGCAGCGTGGAGGTGGTCCTGCTGGGCGGGGACCTGACCAATTTCGGAACCCCCAACCAGGCCGAAGGGCTCATTCGACTGGCTCGCCAGCATTGCCCCGCGGTGATGGCCGTCGCGGGGAACTGCGATTCCCCCTTCATCGACGAACGCCTGTCCGAACTGGGCGTGTCGCTGTTCGGCCGCGGTGTGATACACGACGGAGTCGGCTTCCACGGTGTTTCCGCGATGCCGCCGTGGCTGGGCAGCATGTACGAGTTGACGGAACCGCAGATCCAGTCCGCGCTCGAACACGGCGCTGCGCAGGTCGAACAGGCGACGCAACAGGTCGTCGTCTCCCACGTTCCGCCGCGTCAGTGCAGCCTGGATCGCACACGCAAGGGCGTGCACGTCGGCAGTTCGGCACTTCGCGCCTTCATCGTTCGCCGCAAACCGACGCTCGTCGTGTGCGGCCATATCCACGAGGCCCGTGGCGTCCAGACGCTGGGCGATACCCTGGTCGTCAACTGCGGAACCGCCTACGAGGGCTGTTACGCCACAGCCACGCTCGGCGACAAGACAACGGTCGAATTGTGCGACGTGCCCACCTGACCGACTCCCGATGTCGGCTGCTAGACCCGCACGACTTCCATTTCGAGGTTGGGCACACCCGCGCGTTTCACGGCAAAAGGCGAGGTCTTGCCGAATTGCTCGGCGATCTGCTCCGCCCGCTGCGGACTCAGCATGCCCGAGTGGCCGTGCAGCAGATAGCGCAGCACGAGCGGCTTTTCGCGTGTGGTCGCCATGGGCTCCGCCAGACACGGCGCGGCCCCCATCCAGCCGTCTCTGCGCACGTGCCAACTGGAGGGATAGCGGGGGTTGGCGGGATGGTCGAAGTAGGTAACGCCTTCCTCCAGCGTGCGTCGCGATGCGCCCTCGTACACGGCGGTCGTGCCGCTGTAGTCCAGCCATCGCGCCGGTTTTCCGAAGATCGCATCCTCGCCGATCTGGCCCTCGCTGTTCTGCAGTCTTCCTCCGCCGAAGAACTCGGAGATGTTCTTGGCGACTCTTACGGCGAGAAAACCGAAATTCGTCTTGCCGAACTCAAAGACTGAAGCGCGCGGTCGAAATGTCGATTGCAGTTCAAGGTACGTCTCCCGATTCTCCCCCGGACGCACGGCTGCGATCAATTCCTGTTCGAGCAACTCGGCCGGATCATGCCCGTCGTACCAGCCGAGCAACACGGCCATCACCGCCTCGTCTTCGCCGTCCTGATAGACGAGCCACTGTTTCTGGCGAATTCGCGCGGGCGTTTCATCGCTCCAGAAGTTGATCCCCAAAACCTGCTCGTGTGCAAACCAGATTGAACGGTGATGGTCATGGTTCGGAGCGCCCGGATGGCCCATGCGCGTGAGCGACCGGCCGCTCGGACCGATGAAGGGATAGAAGCACGGGCGCGGATAGGCGGCGTCAAAGTTCCAGCGCAGCCGCTCCTGACCTTCGATGCAGAAGGAAGCCTGATTGCCGGTAACGGGAAGCACCTCACAGCGAGGGCAGGGGGTCGCCATCCGATCGTCCTCCGCAAATCGAGACCCAGTTCGGCGGCCTCGCGCGACATCGCTGCGCCGCGCGAGACTCGCCCATTCTATGCGAACGCTACAGCGTGGGCAGAGACCTGGACGGCGAGCGCGACTCGGCACGCTGCACAGGACCGCGATCGGACCGGATTTCTCCCTGGATCGAAATGACGGTCTCCTCCAGCGGAATGTCCGCACCGATCGACTGAATGGCCATCCGCGCGATTTGCGTGATTCCCTGGCAACATGGAACTTCCATACGAACGACGGTAACAGCTCGTACACCCGCGGTCTGCAGAATCTGCCCGAGCTTATTCACGTAGAATTGGCCGTCATCGAGTTTCGGACAGCCTATCAATACGGGCCGGCCGTCGAGAAAACGCCGATGAAAGTCGGCATAAGCGAATGGCACGCAGTCGGCGACCAGCAGCAGATGAGCGTCGCGCAAGTAGGGAGCATGGGGCGGCACGAGAGTCAGCTGAACCGGCCAATTCATCAACCCCGAGGGAGTCGGCTCCGCACTTGCCGCGGAACCGGCACCGGGGCCATGCGCCGCGGCTTCGACGGGGTGCCGCTCGAGCACGCGGGCTGCCGATCCCGGGCAACCGGTGTGGGGGACTGCCTGCGCCGCCTGCGACTTGATGTGCTCGGCCACTGCAGCTTCGTCGAACGGCTGGGACTGCCGCTCGATGATCGAAATGGCATTGCGCGGGCAATGGCCCAGGCACGCGCCAAGCCCGTCGCAGTACTTGTCGGAAACGAGGCGGGCCTTGCCGCCCACAATTCGAATCGCCCCTTCGTGGCAGGACGGCACGCACTGGCCGCAGCCATCACACTTCGATTCGTCGATGTGCACGATTTTCCGCTGAATCATTGTCGAGTGCTCCCCGGCATGCCGCCTGGTCTCGCGAACGAGAATCCGACGGCAACTGTACTGACGGTTCGTTGTTTCCGATACCCCTTGCGTGTCGATTGGTGAAATATCGCCCAACGAACGGTTTTCTCGATTGATCCAGGTCAAAACTCCGCAGAATCGGGCCGCTATTGCCGCCGAACGGCCGATAACTCAGGTCAGTAGCCAGTAGCCGGACGCAGACTTTTGCATTTGCCTCCGGACTCCAGACTCTTTCCCGCGAGTCGCAGGCCGGGGAAACGCGAAACTTGATCTGCATCAAGGCCCGGTCGTCCGGCCTGTGATAGACTTCCGGCAATGAAACACATGTTGATCGCATCCCGGCGCAACCTGGAGTTGACAGAGGCCCATCGGGGGCCGCACGGACTCCTGCCGGCCGCCCTGCGACGTCTGCAGAGCTTCGATCAATCGTCCCGCGGCAAGCGCGCATAGCAGAGGAGCCGATTATGCAAATGTTCTGTTATCAGTGTGAACAAACCACCAACGGTTCGGGATGCGTTGATCTGGGCATCTGCGGCAAGGACCCGCAGGTCGCCGCTCTGCAGGATCTGCTCGTGCATGCGACGAAGGGCATCTCGATGCTGGCCCACCGCGCCGCAAAGCTCGGCAAGCGGGATGCGGCGATCGACCGATTCGTGATCCAGGCCCTCTTCGCAACGGTAACCAACGTGGATTTTGATGCGGCGAGGCTGCAGGAACACCTGACTGAGGCGGCTGCAATGCGTGACCGCGCCCGCCGGCTCTACGAAGACGCGTGCAAGTCGGCCGGAAAATCCGCCGAGACCCTGAACGGCCCCACAACGTGGCAGCCCAAGCAGGACATCGACGGGCTGGTTGGCCAGGGCCGCCTCGTGGCGATCACGTCCCGCCGGGCCGAATTGGCCGAGGACATTGTCGGCCTGCAGGAACTCGTGCTGTACGGCCTGAAGGGAACCGCCGCGTATGCCGAGCACGCCGCGGTGCTGGGCCATGAAGACGCGGAAGTCTACGCGATCACGCACGAAGCCCTCGATTTCCTCACTAAGCCGCAGCCGGCCGTCGCCGATCTGCTCGCCTGGGCCCTGAAGGTCGGCGAGCTGAATCTGAAAGTCATGGCCTTGCTGTACGGCGCCAACAGCGGCGTCTACGGCGTGCCGACTCCCACCCAGGTGCGGATTTCGCACGTGAAGGGCAAGTGTATCCTCGTTTCCGGTCACGACCTGCACGACCTCGGCGAACTGCTCAAGCAGACCGAAGGCAAGGGCATCAACATCTACACCCACGGCGAAATGCTGCCTTGCCACGCGTACCCGGAATTGAAGAAGTACAAGCATCTCGTCGGCAACTACGGCGGCGCATGGCAGGACCAGAAGCGCGAGTTCTCGCAGTTCCCCGGTGCGATCCTGATGACCACCAACTGCATCCAGAAGCCGAAGGAAGACTACAAGGGCCGGATCTTCACCACCGGCATGGTGGCCTGGCCGGGCGTGGACCACATCGGAGACAACAAGGACTTCACACCCGTGATCGAAGCCGCCCTGGCCGCGCCGGGATTCGCCGAGGATGAAGCCGAAAAGAATATCCTCGTCGGGTTCGGACACCAGGCGATCCTCGGTGTCGCCGACAAGGTGATCGACGCGGTGAAGGCCGGCAAGATCCGCCACTTCTTCCTCGTGGGCGGATGCGACGGCGCCGAACTGGGCCGGAACTATTACACGGATTTCACCAAGCAGGTGCCCGACGACTGCGTGATCCTCACCCTGGCCTGCGGGAAATTCCGCTTCAACAAGCTGGACTTCGGCGACATCGGCGGGATTCCCCGATTGCTCGACCTCGGCCAATGCAACGATGCCTACTCGGCGATCCAGGTCGCCAGCGCCTTGGCCAACGCCTTCAACTGCGGCGTGAATGACCTGCCGCTGTCGCTGATCGTCAGCTGGTACGAACAGAAGGCCGTGGCGATTCTGCTGACGCTCCTGCACCTGGGAATCAAGAACGTGCGTCTCGGCCCGAAGCTCCCGGCATTCGTCACGCCGAACGTGCTCAACGTGCTGGTTGAGAACTTCAACATCATGCCGATCAGCACGCCTGAAGCCGATCTGGCCAAGATCCTCGGCTGATCCTCGGACGGAACTGACACGTTCCCCGAGTCAGACCATCCTCGTGCCGATGGACTTTCGGGTTCGGCAACTCGCGAGACTGCGATTGCCGGACCCGAAAGCCGGCGCGAACCGCCCGGAGATCGGGGCCTTCTTGAATTCGGCCCGACGCTAAATCGGACCGACTTGATTTCGGGCCGGCCCGGTTGGAATCGCAGGCTGTTTTTGCCTGCAGGCCTCCGTGAAGATCAGGCCTTCCTGGGCGACTGCTCTTTCTTCAGCTGCTCCTGCCATTGCTGCAGTGTGTTCAAAGCCTGCAGCGGAGTGAGCGAGTCGAGTTGCACATCGCGGATGGCGTCCAGCAGCGGGTGCTCGAGCGGCGCGAACAATGTCAGCTGCAGATCACCCCGGCGCCGAGATTTGCCGCGGCGGGCGATCTTGGGCCGGCCGTCATCGTCGAGATGCTCCGCCTCGAGCTGATTAAGGATCTGCTTGGCGCGCTCGTTCACGGATTTTGGAACGCCGGCCAGTCTGGCCACGTGAATCCCGTAGCTTTTGTCCGCCGCGCCGTCGACGATCTTGTGCAGGAAGATCACCGAGTCCTCCCACTCCTTGACCACGACATTCAGATTCCGGATTCCGGGAAGCGATGTGGCCAGGTCGGTCAACTCGTGATAGTGCGTGGCAAACAGGGTCCGACAGCCGATGTGATCGTGGATGTGCTCCACAATCGCCCACGCCAGTGAAACGCCGTCGTAGGTGCTCGTGCCTCGTCCGATCTCGTCCAGGATAACGAGGCTGCGCGACGTGGCGTTGTTGAGAATGCGAGCCGTTTCGGTCATCTCGACCATGAACGTGCTTTGCCCGCGGGACAATTCGTCGCTGGCCCCGACGCGAGCAAAGATGCGGTCGGTGACGCCGATCCTTGCGGCCTTGGCGGGAACGAAGCTGCCGATCTGGGCCATCAGCGTGATCAGCGCGACCTGCCGGATGTAGGTGCTCTTTCCCGCCATGTTCGGACCGGTGATGAGCAGGATCGCACCCTCGTCGGCCCCGGCCTTCGTGTCATTGGGCACGAACGTTCCCTGCGGCTCGAGGATATCCAGCACGGGATGTCGGCCGTCTTCGATGCACAGCACGGCCTCTTCGACCAGCATCGGACGGCAGTAGCCTCTCAGGCGGGCCAGTTCCGCCAGCGCCGCGAGCACATCGAGCTGCGCCAGGGACGCGGCCGTGCCGCGCAAACGGCGGCTGCACTCGTGCACCCGGTCGCGCAGCGCCGCGAACAACTCGTGCTCGAGCTGTTTGGCTTTCTCATCCGCCGAGAGCACCTTCTCTTCATACTCCTTCAGTTCGGGAGTGATGTAGCGCTCGGCGTTCTTGAGCGTCTGCTTGCGAATGAAATAGTCCGGGGCTTTTTCCCGCTGGGCGTTGGTCAGCTCGATGTAATAGCCGAACACCTTGTTAAAGCCGACCTTCAGGTTGGCGATGCCGGTTTGTTCGACGATTCGAGCCTGATACTGGGCTATCCAGCGTTTTCCGCCGGCGGCCAGTTCGCGCAGCGTCTCGAGTTCCGCGCTGTAGCCCACCCGGATGACGCCCCCGTCACGAGCGCTGAGCGGGCAATCATCAACGAGCGCGGCGGACAGTTCAGCGCAGAGATCCGGACACAGATCGAGCGATGCCTCCAGTTCCCGCAGCAGGGAACTGCGCGATCCGGCCAGCCGCTGCTTCAGAGTCGGCAGTCCGGCAAGAGTCCGACCGATAAACGAAAGGTCGCGGGGCGTTGCCCGTCCCGTCGTGGCGCGCGCAAGCAGACGTTCCAGGTCGTACACGCCTCGCAGATGATCCCGCAGGTCGCGGCGCACATCGTCGCCCGCCCGCAGTTCCTCGACCGCGTCAAACCGGGCTTCGATGTCGGCGATACAGGCCAGCGGACTGGCGATCCAGTCGGCGAGCAACCGTGAACCCATCGCGGTTACGTTCCGGTCGATGACCGCCAGCAGCGAACCGTCGCGCCGTCCCTCGCGCAGCGTGCGGGACAACTCGAGACTGCGGCGGGTGGCCTCGTCGATTTCCAGCGATCCGCCGGTTCGATACGGGACCAGTCGATCCATGTGATCGAGCGAAGCTTTCTGAGTCTCCTGCAGATATCCGAGAACCGCGCCGGCCGCGCGGACCGCACTGATATCGGTGTCGCCGAATCCGAAGCCGTCGAGCGAAGCCGCCTGAAAGTGCCGCGTCAGCGATGCAACGGCGTCCTCGTATCCGAAACACCAGGCGGGCCGGCGGGTGATCATCGGCGGCCGAGTCATGGCCTCCGGCAGCAGATCTTCCTCGTCGCTGAACAGGCACTCGGCCGGCGCGATGCGGGCCATGTGGTCGGCGAACTGAGCCTGCGGGATCACGGACGCCAGAAACCGGCCCGTGGAAAGATCGGCCCACGCCACGCCGACTTCCCCCTCGCGTTTCCCGGCGCCCCGCACGGCCGCCGCGAGATAGTTGCTCGCGCGCGGATCCAGCAGCGCATCGTCGGTCAGCGTGCCGGGCGAGACCACGCGGGTGACCTCGCGGCGCACCAGTCCCTTGGCGAGCTTCGGGTCTTCGACCTGCTCGCACACCGCGGCGCGTCGTCCTGCGGCGATGATCTTGGCAAGGTAGCCGTCCAGCTGATGGTGCGGAAACCCGGCCATCGGCACGGGGTTTTCGCCCTTGTCGCGACTGGTCAGCGTCAGTCCCAGAATCTGGGCGGCCGCCTTGGCGTCCTCGAAGAACAGCTCGTAAAAGTCGCCCATCCGGAACAGCAGCAGCGCATCGCCAGCCAGCTGCTTGGCATCATGGTACTGCTGCATCATCGGCGTGGAATTCATAGCCCGGCATCGTATCGCGCAACATGGGCCTCGGGGAAGAGGCGACCCCATGCTGCGCGATCGGCAATGTCGAACGCGGCCGCGCTCATTCCACTTCAACGAGCGTGCACAGCGAATAGGGCAATCCGCCTTCGCTGAATTCCATCTCGCCGAAACAGGCGACGTGCTTGCCCTCGGGACGACCGGCCTTCGCCAGCCGCGAGTTGTCGCCGCCGTTCATCGGCTGGGAGGTCCATTTCGCTTCGCGGAAGTCCTTGCCCTCCGTCACGGCTGTCCAGAAACGGGCCGCCGCCGGTTTGGCCGAGGACGTCATGCGCAGTTCGATGGCGTCGGCTGAAGTCTTCTTTTCCCAGGAGATCTCGGGCCAGGAGCTGCCGGTCGCGATGTGCCGGAAAAAGGCCGCGATCGTTCGCAGAGCCAATTCGCGTCCCGCGTCAAGGCCATGCCCGGCATTGGGGACCTTGAGCACATACTTCGGACCGACCAGATCACTCCAGTAGAACTGCGTGGCGTCCACCACCCAGTACCGATCGTTGGTGCCGTTGACGATGAGCTTCGGCAGCGCGAGAGAGTCGCGATACGTGTACGGATCGACCATCAACCGCAGGGTCCGCTCGCGATCCGTTTCGCCCTCGAGCTTGATCAGCCCCTTGCGGGTGTAGTCGTCGATCTGTTCGCTGAACTTTCCCCATGTATCGAGTTGATGCCGCATCTGGGGCTGGAAATTCAGAACGTCGATCACCATCGGAGCCGTGGCCAGCACTCGCGAATCGGCAACGGGCGTGAGCCAACTCGTCCACCCGCGTTTCGACGCCCCGGTGATGACAAAGCCCTTCACTTTCGTATTCCATTTCGACGCGGCCAGTGCCTGCACTGCGTCCATGGCTTTCACTGCGCTCTTGACCATCGGAAACAGCAGCGGCCAAGATTCGTCCCCCGTCTCGAGGTAACGCAGCCAAGTCTCGGTGATGAGGTCGTCCTCGACCCGTCCGTCGAACAGGGGCTGGTTCGGCACGTGGTGCAGCATCGCCACACGGGCCTGAGCCGCGTTGGCCAGTTGCAGCGCCATGGCCATGTCTTTCTCGCCCGGGCGATTGCTGCCGCCGCCCCCCGTGACAAACAGCAATACCTGTTCGGTGTGCTTGAGCTGAGCCGGTTCGTAAACCATCAGCGGGTGCTCCCAGACGATTCCCTGCCACCGCTGCGAGGTCAGATCCATGTCATAGACCTTGCCCTGCGGCAGTTCCTTGGTCCCGCGGATCTTCCAGGAAAAAGAATCGTCCGCCCGCGTCACGTAGTCCTTCAACGCCGTCGGGATCGAGTTGTTGGCCGCATCCGCCGTGACTCCGGTCAGGAAGAAGGCGACAAAAAACGCAGAAAACGCTCCGTTCACGCACCAAGCCTGCGACATAACGCACTCCGAAACAGTTTGATCGTTCTTGGAAATCGGAGGGACTTCGGGAAACGGCCCATCCCTGCCTCGGGGCCGAGCTGCCGCCCGGGAATCCACCGCCGCCTATTGAAGAACCACCGAACGGATCAGGATAATCGGCACTCGCTGCCGTTCCAAGACGTGGCGATTCCCACGAGCGACGGGCGGCACCGACCCGCATGGAGCATATCCCCAGAAAGAAAAGGAGCAGCCATTGGACCTGAAACTGGCCGGACAAGTTGCGGTCGTGCTCGGCGGAGCCCAGGGGATCGGGCAGGCCATTGCCCGCGCATTCGCCGAGGAACAGGCGCACGTGATGGTCGTGGACCGCGACCCGCGTGTGGCAGCCGCCGCAAGTCAGATCGCCTCGACCTTCGGCGTCCCGGCCTCGTCGGTCGTGGCTGATGCGACCGATTACGCGGCCATGCAGCGTGTGAAGTCCGAGACCCTCGAACGATTCGGCGGCTTTCACCACATCGTCTTTGCCGTCGGTGCCGGCTCCGGGAAGTTCGGATTTCCCTTCTGGAACCTCGAACCGTCGGACTGGGATCCCGTGCTGAAGGTCAACCTGACGGCCGCCGCCAACGTGGCTCACGCCTTCAGCCCGCATCTGGTCGAGACGCGGCGGGGCACATTTCTGTTCATTTCATCCATCGCCGGCCAGATCGGTTCACAGACGGATCCTCCGTACAGCGCGGCAAAGGCCGGCCTGATCAACTTTGCGCAGTGTGCGGCAAAGGACCTGGCGCCATTTGAAGTCCGCGTGAACACCATTTGCCCGGGCATGATCCAGACGGCCCTCAACCGCTCGGTCTGGCAGGCCTGGAACAACCAGCAACCGGAATCTCTGAAGCGGTCTTACGACGACTGGGCCGGAGAAAAAGTCCGCAACGTCTCGCCGCTGCGACGCTGGCAAACGTGTGAGGAGATCGCGGCTCTGGCCGTGTTTCTGGCCTCTGAGCACGCCAGGAACATCACGGGACAGACGATGAATGTCGATGGGGGCCAGGTCATGCACGCCTGACGCCGGCCACGCCCCATCAAGTGCCCCAGTCTCGCGAATAGCGGAAGTCCCGGTCCATCGTCCGGCTCGACAGCTTGGCGATGATGGGAAGTCGCCGCTTATAGTGATTACGCCTCACCCGCTCCGCGACCCGATGGACGAAGTCCGCGTCGAACCCCGCGGCGATCAGTTCATTCATCTGCCAGCGGCGATCGACCATCAGGTACAGCATTCGATCGACATCGGCGTACGAAAACCCGAGTTCCCCTTCGTCGGTCTGCCCGACCCACAGGTCGCCGGTCGGAGTCTTCTTGAGAATCGACTGGGGAACTCCGAGGAATTCGCCCAGCGGATACAGCTGCGTCTTGTACAGATCGCCGATCGGATTGATCGCGGAGGCCATGTCGCCAAACTGAGTGCCGTATCCCAGCAGCAATTCACTTTTGTTGCTGGTGCCCAGGACCAGTCCCTCGAACTCGGCGCTCTGGTCGTAGAGGATTGTCATGCGTTCGCGGGCACATTTGTTCGCCAGACGCATCTGGGAAGCGTCGGGAAACATGGCGAAATAGGCATCAATCTGGTTCGTGATCGGGACATTCCTCGTCCGGACGCCGAGTGCCCCCAGGACGAATCGGCTGTCCTCGCTGGTTGCCTGACTGGACGTCTTGTAGGGCATCGTCACGGCCAGCACGTTGTCGGGACCGAGGGCCTTCGCCGCGAGATACGTCGTGACGGACGAATCGATCCCGCCGGATAACCCCACGACCGCACGACGAAATCCCGTCCGATAGATCTCGTTCCGCAGAAACCGCACGAGGATTTCCGTGACGAGTCCGGTGTTGATGCGCAGCCCCGTTTCGGCCTGTTTAACGTTCATAACGCTGTCGCTTGATTCGCTGTAATTCCTCGAGCGTCATCAGCAGTCGCTCGTCCCGGCCCAACGGCGTGATGATCCGCTCGCGCCGCAGTTCCGCCAGATCGAGCGTTGCCACCGTCAGAGCTTCGTCCAGAGCAGGGGCTTCGGCCAGCACGTCTCCGCCCGGCCCGACCACCAAACTGCCGCCCCAGAAGCAAAGTCCATCTTCAAATCCCACCCGGTTCACCAGCACAACAACCGCTCCCAACAGGAGCGCATAGGCGCTGCAGACGTTGCGATAGACCGTGGCCGTGCGAATCTGAGATTCCTGCACGCCTCGGGCAGGCGAATTCGCGACGCAGATCAGGAGATCGATTTCTTCCGCCTGCAGAATCGCTGCCGCGGACAGGTGCCAAAGGTCCTCGCAGACGAGAATCCCCACGCGGCCGAACTTCTCCGTATCGAAGGCCCGCACGCGGTCGCCCGCGGCGAAATATCGCTGTTCGTCGAACAGTCCGTAAGTCGGCAGGTACACCTTCCTGTGGACATGCCGCACTTCTCCGTGCTCCAGATACGCCGCGCTGTTGTAAAACCGAAGCTGCGTGGATTGCTCGACGAAACCGCACACCACGTCGATCGATTCGGCAGCACGGCAGAGCGTCTCCATGTCGGCGCAGTCCGCCCCCAGCCCCACGTCGGGCACCATGTCGCGCAGAAAATAACCGGTCAGCGAGAGCTCCGGAAAAACCACGAGATCGGCCTGAGCCTCCACGGCCTCGGAAATGCGGTGGGTGTGCATCCGCAGATTCCGCGAGCGATCGCCAAGCACGGGTGCAATCTGAGCCAACGCAATACGGCGCTGACCTCCTGCCGATAACCCCGCGTGCGACATCCCCGGCTCCTTCTCTGCTGCAAGTGGCGCTTGGCTAATTATTCGTGGGACAATTCCGGCCGCGTTGTTGCCGGACCCGCAGATCATCGCGAGCCCGCGCCCGCCGAATCGTGGCGTCAACCCGTGTCACATCGTGACATTAAAATGAATCGCTCACTCCATCGCGAGACCACATCCTGCCAAACCGTGCCGGACACCGGGCTGTCGTGAGAACCGCACACGGCGCGCACATCGATAACCCAGAGCCGCGGAAGTCGTGTCATTTCCGGCCGTAACCATCGAGCCACAGCCCTCCCCGACTGTCAGGCGGCGCAAAAAAAAAAGCCCGCGGGGCATTTATCCCGAGAGCCATTTCGATGCAAGCCAACCGGCTTTGCGAGTCACTGAAAATTTACGAGTCGACTCTCCCTTCGGTGCCAGCTGATCTGCGGATTGCAGCCGCCTGCCGCGCGGACACGATTACCCTCCGCCGGAAAGCACGCTAGGTACCCTCGACTCCCGTCGCCGGTGTACTCGCCATGTCTTCCTGGCGATGCAGCGCTTCGTAGACTTCACGCCTATGCACCGGCACTTCTGCAGGAGCCTCGATTCCAAGCCGCACCTTGTCGCCACGAATGTCCACAATCGTGACGATGATTTTGTCCGCAATCACAATCTGTTCATTGCGTTTTCGCGATAGCACTAACATCCGAGTCCCTTTCGGAAACCAAACGCCCACAGCGACTCGCCGCCTGCGTATTTTACGTAGCCCAATCGCATTTTGTGCGATCGGAATTCTCGGAAGATCCGGCGCCGGCCCGACCGAGGCGGGAAACCGTCGCTCCGGACGGCAAGAGACAACATAAGGCGTTGAACAAAAAGCACTTACAGCGCGCATCGCAGCTCAAGCCGAAACGCGAAAGCTACAGCGCAGGCGTTCTGCACAGCGAACTCGTTCGGCGAGACATCTAGTATTACGCCGGGACGCCGGAAGCCGATTAAGCACCGGAAACCTGACGGGGATCAAAAAGCAGGGGAAAGAACTGCCCGCTCATCGACTGGCCGGCCGGAATCGCCGGCACACCCTGCAGCAGCGGTTCGTTGGAGTCCGAGCGGACTCCATCGCGCATGACGTTGATCACCACGGCGCGGCGAGGCCGATCCGTGCGATTCTCGAAAGAACCGTGCACCAGAAGAGGATGATGGAACGAGCATTCGCCCTTTTTCAGTTCGATCGCCACGGGCTTCTGGAACGCCGCCCACTGATCGTCGCTGAGCACCTCGCGAATCGCGTCCATATTGCCGGCGAGCCCCGTGATCGGCAGGAGATCCCAACGCTGGCTTCCCGGAACGTACTGCAGACAACCGTTGTGCCGGTCGCTGTCGTCCAGTCCGATCCAGCACGTCAGGTGCGCCATCGGTTGAGTACGGGTCCAGTAGGAGAAATCCTGGTGCCAGGCGACGACCCCACCATGCCGAGCCGGTTTGCAGAACAATTGATCGTGCCAGAAACGCACCGGTCCTTCGAGCAACTGGCTGGCAGGGACGTTCAGCGCCGGATTCCACAATGCGTCATGGAATCGCGGACCGATCCGCCAGGCGCCCAACGCATGGAACAGGACCCGCGAAGGGTCAACGGATTCATTGGTGTGGTATTCGTACCAGAGTTCGCGCCCGTCGTGATCGGGTTTGAAGAACTCCTGGAGTTCGGCACGCAGTTTCTCGACCTGCTCGTCGGTGAACATGCGTATTCCGGAAACGTAGCCGTACTCGCGATAGAACTCGACCTGCTCGTCGGTCAGCCGGAAACGGTCCCAGTCGCTCCCGGTGCGAGGCAGTTCGAACAGATCTCCAACGAGTTCATGCCGCAAAGACAGATCGTCAGCCATGCCGGATACTCCAGAATCAAGCGGGCCGCGCGGCCCTGATGCGGTGACAGATTTCAGCGAACCTGCAGGAAGACGAACACACCCTTCTTGTTCGACGTGATCACGTCCATCAACCCGTCGGCATTGATGTCGCTGATCTCAAACTGCGTGCCTACGCCGCTGTCGTCGTCGAATTGATGCTTGATAAAGCTGGTTTGGCCATTGGCCCGCACCTGCTGGAACCAGGCAATTACGGCCGGCTCATCTCCGCCGGGGTCGCCTTTGGCATGAGCCCACCAGCGTTTGCCGGTGACGAAATCCGTGAGACCATCCCCATTCAGATCGGTGAGGCAGACCGCATGCGTCTGGGAGAAACTGCGATCGATTTCGTGCGTGTTCCACTTGCCGTCGGGCAACTGCTCGTGCCACCAGATTCCGTAGGCATGCGGACTGCTGGCCAGCACGTCCGCGTCTCCGTCCCCATCGAAATCCTGGACGCAGAGATGCGCCGCTTTGCCTTCGCCGCTCGGCGGGCGTTCGCCGAAGGCCGCCGGATGAAACGGCCACGTTTGCTGAGTACCCGGGACGGGCGACTCCCACCATCCGTCCGCACACAACACATCGAAGCGACCGTCGCCGTTTACGTCTCCGACGCCCAGTCCATGGGAATAGCGTTTTGCGCCGGGCGATTCCTTCAACGAAACCGGGTGAATCTGCCACAATTGAAGCGGATCGCTCGAACGGCTGATGTAGGCAACCTGTCGATCCGGCCCGTCAAAGTCCTTCGGGTCCGGAGCGAACCCCGCGACGATATCGCGTTTCCCGTCTCCATCCACATCCACAAAGAGCGGGCTTTCGTTATTGGTGACTGGCGTGCAGGTGTGCCGGACCCACGGCTTCTGGGGGTCTTTCGGATTTTCAAACCACCACGTAGGCGTGCCGGGAAAATCCATGACGACCACATCGGTCCAGCCGTCGCCGTTGAGGTCATCCGCGAAATTGCAGAACGAATTCGCATAACTCTGCGGATCAAAGAACGGCGGAGTTCCCTTCTGCGCCGTGTTTTCGGCGGGCGGTTGTTCGGAAATCACGTGCATCGTCCAGCTCGGGGCTTCATACCACACAAACCCGGCGGCGACATCCAGTTTGCCGTCATGGTTGTAATCGCCGACCGCGACGCCCTCGCTGCGGAACTTGTCGTCCAGGCGAGTCTTGGCGAAGGTGACATTCCGCGGCGAAGTCCCTTCGGCGCCGGTCAGCATACTGGCAGTTGCGGCCAGCAGTCCGCCGGCCAGACAGGTTGTCCAACGGTGTTTCATAGGTTCCGCTCCAGGCTATCAACAATAAACGAATCAATGAATTTCGCGAGACAAGCACCTTGGGATGCACGGTCACATTGGAATACAAAGGCAAAACCGCTGCAATGGTCGCCGCACCACGGCTCAATGCCGTCGTGACGGAGCGCCGGAAACCGGCTGCCGCCGGGAGTCGACGAATCTTATCCGGCCCGCGACCGGCCTGCGGCGTCGGTCAGGACACGCCCGTCCGCGCCGTCATCCTTCACGGGTCGGAAACCGAACTTCACCGACTCACCCAGGTCCAACCGCATCCCGGTTTTCTTCGACATCTCGGTGGCGCGTCGAGCAAACGCTTCGCGCTCGATCGCCTCGGGTTTTGACAGGCCCAGGACGATCCGGTTGCCGGAACCCGCCACGTCGATCAGATAGACGGCCGGAAACGCGGCTTCGTATGTGCGGATCATGGAACTGTACAGCCGATTGGAACCGCTGCTCCACACATTGGCGGCCACGATTCCGCCCTCAGTCAGAGCCCGCCGCACTTCGCCGAGGAACTCGCGGGTCGCGAGGTGATAAGGGATCGAGTCGGCGCTGAACGCATCCAGAAAAATAATGTCGTATTGGCTGCGGGCGCGGCTGATGAACTGCCTGCCGTCATCGACGAACAGACGCAGCTTGTCGTCTTCCTGAACTCCGAAGAACTGCTTGGCAACGGCAACTACGTCCGGGTCGATCTCGACAACGTCGATCGCGAGTTGCGGAAAATGCTTCCGCAGAAACCGCGGGATCGTGCCCCCGCCCAGCCCGACAATCAGCGCCCGTTTCGGTTCGGCCACCAGCGTCATGGCAGCGGGCATGGAACGGGAATAGGCCAGTTCCAGGTGGTCCGGATCGTCGATCTTGGCCACCGTCTGGCGAGCGCCGCCCACCTCGAATCGCATCGTGCGCAAGCCCTGCTCGTCCTCGGTGACGATGATGTTGCTGAAGGTGGACAGCTTCTGATAGAGGGTTTTCTCCTCGGCAACCGCCGCATTCAACAGAAACAACGAGACCGCCAACGCCCGAACCGCGTGTCGAAAAATCATGAATGGTCGATCCTTTTCCTGGTGGTGCGTCCGACCCGTGATGGGGGCAGGCGACTGAACGCCGCGGGAGTCCGGCCCCGCTATCGCGCAGCCGGGCCTTATTGTGGCGCGGCGGGGATGGCCCGACAACCCGCACGCCGATACCGCGACAAAATGCGATTCCGAGCGTCTGATTCTATCGAATGTGACAAATTGTCCGGCAGGGGGCAACGTATTAACGATCGGGCGGGGGGGAGTCGCGGGCCATTGTCCGATCTTGTCGCTAATGACGTGTACAATAGAGTGCGAGCAAGGCCGCGAGTTGAGCCCGAATCACACCGAGAAACCTGGGACATTTCAGCCATGTCGTCGGATCCTCAGCAACCGAACCCGGATGGTGGTCACGGTGAACAGGTGCGAATGCAGCACTTATCGGCTCGCGTGCCGGAAGGAGTGGGCCGCGGCGCATTCAGCACGGGCGTGATCGTCATGACCGGACCGACCGAGTTCATACTCGACTTCGTCCAGAACATCGGCGGCCCGCCGCAGGTTGTTTCCCGGGTGGTGATGCCGCACGGAACCCTGCCGCAATTCGCCGACGCGCTGCGGAAGAACCTGCAGATCTACGCTCAGCGATTCGGTCCGCCGCCGACGCTTCCCAAAGTTACTCCGCCGCCGCGGCCGCAGACCGCGCAGGAAATCTACGACGAATTGAAGCTCCCCGACCAGCTGCTCAGCGGCGCCTATGCCAACGGCGTAATGATCGGACACACGGTGTCGGAGTTCAAGCTCGACTTCCTGACGAACCTGTTCCCGCTGTCGGCCGTTTCTTCGCGGGTCTACCTGGCGGCTCCCCAGATGCCGCGACTGCTCGAATCGCTGGAGTCCACCTGGCAACAGTTCCAGCAGCGGATCACGCAACAACAGCAGATGCCGCCCCGGCCGCAGGCTCCGCCGCACGATCCGCAGGAACGCAAAGACGGGCCGCAGGAACCCGAAGACAGGAAGGAATAGTCCAACGCGATGACAGAACGCCCACAACTGGCCGCGGAACACGAGCCACTCGTTCACCGGATGGCATGTCGGATCATGGCATCCGCGCTGGGATACCGGGCGGCGGGCGAACCGGAAGTATTGCCGGCCGAAGTCGCAGACCTGCCCGTCATGGGCGCGTTCGTCACGCTGAAACGCAGCGGCCGCTTGAGGGCCTGCTGCGGCGTCCTGGGCGTGCCGATGCCCCTGAGCGACGCGGTGCGCAACGCTGCCCTGCGCACGGCGACCGAGGATTCGCGATTCCCGACGATTTCGCCGACCGAACTGCCGTTCCAGCAACTCGAGGTTTCGCTGCTGCACAACTTTCAAACCGTGGAACAACGGGGCGGAGCCCGCGTGCAGGCGGTTGAGGTCGGCCGCCACGGACTGCAGATCCGCCGCGAAGGAGCCGCCGGTCTGCTGCTGCCCGGAGTAGCGGTCGAGAATGGCTATCAGTCCGAGGAATTCCTGCGCCAGGTGTGCCTCAAGGCGGGGCTGCCCGCCACGGCCTGGGAAGACGGCCACGCGACGCTGCAGACTTTCGAGACCCTTTCCATGACGGGTCCGTTCGCAGTTCCTTCGACAGGTTCCTGGCCGCAACCCGCATCACTGGTGACTGCGGAAGACCTGAACAAGCTCATCCACACCTGCGGCATGAACCTCAGCGCGATACTGCAGGGAGCAACGCCCAGCTATTTCATCCAGGGCTGCGGGGACGGCAACGTGAATGCGGTGACCCTGTCGCTGACAGCGGCAGGCGCCGAGCCCCTGCATGTATTTCGCTTGTCCATGCGGCCGGGCATGCCGCTGCAATCCTCGCTGTTCTCGCTGACCGAAGCTGTGGCCGGCATGCTGCGTTCGGGCCAATGGCGGGCACAAGGCGAAGTGCGGATGAGCCTGGCTCTTCTTTACGACCCCGCGATGCACGGCACGACAGCCGACCCCGACCTGCGCGGCATCGAACCGTCCCGGCGGGCTCTGTTCGTCGTCGAAGGGAGCCGCTCCGCTTGGTCCTTTGATCCGTCCATGACGCCCGATCAGTTGCTGCGCAACGCCATGGACGCGGGCGGCATCCGCAGTTCATCCACGGCGTCGGTGTTCAGCTTTTCCGCACAGTGCACTGAGCCCCGGGTCACCGTGAGCAATTCGCCGCGCGGCGCAGCCGGTCCGGCCGTTCGACCGCCCGCCGTTGCGGGCACGTTCTATCCGGCCCAGCCGGGCGCACTTGCCCAGATGCTGGACAAGTTTCTTTCCGGGGAACCGGTCGAACGGCGACGATGGCCGGCCGTGATGGTACCGCACGCCGGTCTGGTCTACTCGGGCCGGATCGCTGCGAGCGTGTTCCAACGCGTGGAATTCCCCGACACGGCGATCATTCTCTGCCCGAAGCACACGCGACTCGGCGTCGATCTCGCCGTGGCGCCCCACCGGGAATGGTCGTTTCCCGGCGGCGTTGTGGCGGGTGACGCCGACCTGGCGCGGGAGCTTGCCGAATCGATCCCGGGCTGGGAACTCGACGCGGCCGCTCATCGACAGGAACACGCCATCGAAGTTCAGCTCCCGCTGCTCGCCCGCCTGGCCCCGAAGACTCGAATTGTGGCCGTCTCGATCGGCGGCTCGGCGGACTTTGAACGATGCCGGGAGTTCGCTGTTGCGCTGGCGCGGGTCCTCGAAAAACGCGAGGAACGACCGCTCTTGATCATCTCCTCCGACATGAATCACTATGCCTCCGACGCCGAGAACCGGCGTCTGGACGAGATCGCACTTTCGGCACTGACGCAACTGAATCCCGAATCCGCCTACCGTGCCGTGGCCGAACGGGGAATCACGATGTGCGGTCTGCGCCCGGCCACGATCGCGATGGAAACGCTCAAGCAGCTCGGGGGCCTCACGCGTTGCGAGCGGGTTGCGTACGCGACGAGCGCGGACGTGACGGGAGACCGTACTCGCGTTGTCGGTTACGCGGGACTGCTGTTCGCCTGATGAACAACCCACGCGGCGGGTGCAACTCGCTAGGCAGCATGTCCGACATCGGCACTTGGATCGCAATTCGGCGACAGCGAGCGAAGTTCGGCCAGCAGTTCGTCCCAAAGGAATGGCTTGCCGCAGACGATTGCCGCGCCGGCCTGCCTCGCCCGTTGATCGTCGAAATGCCGCGGAAAATTCAGCAGCGCAACCACCGGCGCCGGTCTGAGCTGTGAAGCGAATTGCCGCAGCGCGACCCGATCGCCGGCCTGCTCGCTCGAGTCGTCCCAGATTCCTCCGACCATCGGCGTGGCGGATTCAAATCCGGCCGCGGAAAAACGCGAGACCGTGTAACCGGCCTGACCGCACGCCTCCGCAATCCCCCCGTAGGTGAGCACGTCCGCCGCGGAAATCAGCACAAGACCCCGCCGGGCTTCCGAGTGCGAGCGGCATGCAACGTCGTATCGCTCGGGGTCCGTCGCGGTGCGAGGCAACGGCCAGACCCGCTGCCAGCCGCCTGACGCGTCTCTGCCTCCAAGAACCCGAGACTTGAACTCGTGCCAGTAGACCCGAGGCACGCCCGTCCATGGCCTCCCGCTGCAAGCCTCGCCTTCACACCAACTGCCCAGCAAGGCAACCAGGCGGGCGAGCGGTGCGGCACGGTGCAGTGCTTCGATTTGTTCCTGGCAAAACTGTCCCGGCCAGACCTGGGCGACCACGATCAAATGAGGAGACGCCTGTCCTGCATCGAGCAGTTCGCACGCTGCTTCCGGCGAAACCGCGTGCTCCACGGCACTTTGTGCCCTGAGGTGCGACCACGACTCCGCAAAGTCGCGGTGACCCGCGTCCCCCACAAACAACACGCGATCCCAGCGCATGCTCGTGCCCCCGCGCCCCTTTTCATCGGCGACGTCCGTGACAGCCATATCTCAGTCCGCCAGACGCCGCTCCATCTCCCTTATGTATCGGAGTACCTCGGCCGGTTCCTCCAGCTGCCGCAACTCCTGCAGGAACGCCGAATCGGTGATTAAACGACTCAAGCGTGCCAGCACTCTCAAATGAACCCGATCCTCCGTCGAACAGATCAGAAAGAACAGATCCGTCGGCGCTCCATTGCGTCCTCCGAACGGAATCCCCTGCATCGTGCGTCCGAACGACAGCAGCGGCTGAGCCAGAATCGAAGCCAGCGGCCGGCGCGGATGAAGCAGCGCCACGCCGTTGTCCAAAGCCGTCGGGTGCAAATCCTCGCGAGCACGCACGGCCTCGATCATCTTCGGTTTGTCCCAAAGCAACCCGGTTCGAGCCGCAAGTTCGACCATTTCCTGGATCACGGACCCTCGCGTCCGAGCCTGCAAGGGGATTCCGATCGCATCGTCCGGCAGCAACTCGGAAATCGAAATGTGCTCCGCCCGAACCGTCGTCCCCCCGCGCTGCAGCACGCCCTCGACCTCGAGCAGCTCGTCCTCGTCCGAAATGCCGATCTTGTCCTCCAGCCAATGGTGAATGTCCGCCTGTGAAAAACGCCATTGACCGGCAATCTTCCGTCCAGGCAAACGTCCGCGATCGGCTAAACGCGAAACCTGCTGCGGCGTCAGGTGCAAGTACGCTGCCAAGCTAGCTACATCAAAATCTTCGTGCGACATACTCTGCCCCTGACAACATCCGGTCAGTTTACCCTTATCCAGCGAGCGGTCTTCAGACGGAACCCGTGGCAACACAGTTTCAAGCAAAGGCATTGTCCGACACAGGACGAACGACTGTCCAGACCGCTTGCGTGCCGGCAGCGTAGCTAGCAATGCTGGCAGCCCTGGGGAAATTCGCTGTTGCTCCTCGATTACCGCTTCGACTATAAGCGCGGTGCGACTTTATCGTTGACGCGTGTCACGTCCCATCACCCCTCGCTCGACCCGCTGCACCGATCGGCAGCGGAGTTCCGACACTCGGCCTGGAAGAACATAATGGGCCGCTTGCAAGATCTGGGGAGACAGATAGTTGCGACGGTTCGCGTCCTATTGCTGCTTTGTCCTGCTCCTTTGGTGGGGCGTCGCCAGCCCAGCGTCTGGCTTGGCGCAGCAGTTCGCGATTCCTCCTCCGCCGGGCGCTGATTGGACCCGACTGCCGCCGGTTGTCGAGCCGCTTGTGTCGGATTTCGCGCTGCCGCTTGACCCGCCGCCTGCCGCGGGTCCATCGAGCGAGGCGACTGCTTCGAGCGGGGCTTCAGCTGCGGGCTCGGATGGAGTCGGTTTTTCCGATCCGCTTGATGGTTCGTTGCGCGCCTGGACGTTATCGGAATACGACGCGGAGACCGAGCCGCACTCATGGTTCCTGCCTTCGCATTGGCTCGACGCCACTGCGTGGGACGGCGGCATTGAAGTGGGTTTGAGTGGAACCGACGGAAACTCCGAAGCCTTCACACTGCGGACCGGAGGAAACCTCAAGAGAAAAACAAAAATCTACGAAATCGGCGGCGACGTGACCTACCTGAAAACCAAGACGGACGGCGTCGAGAAACAGCACCGGCTGCTGGCCAATTCAAAGTACGAACGGTTCCTGGGCGAGTCGCGATGGTCTTTCTATTTGAAGTCGTTTCTTGAATACGACGAATTCACGGCATTTAATGTCCGACTGCTGGGAAACACGGGCCTGGGATATCAGATCGTGCGAACCGAACACATGCGGTTGAAGCTGAGATTCGGTGCCGGCGCATCGCGGGAATTCGGCGGACCGGACGACAATATCAAACCCGAAGCCGGATTCGGCTGCGACTATGACTGGGAATTGACGGACCGGCAAAAGGTGAACGTCGTCACGGATTACTATCCGCAGTGGAACAACTTCGAGGACTACCTCCTCGTGACGGCCCTCAATTGGGAGTGCCTGCTCGACCGGCTTGCCAATCTCAGTCTGAAGCTCTCGGTGAGCGACCGCTACGACAGCACGCCTTACGGCCGCAAGCCGAATGACGTCGATTACGGCCTGCTGCTTCTCTGGAAAATCTAGTCGACCGGCCCGCGCGCGAGACTGTCTAATTCCCTCGGGGAGTTCCGCGCGTTATGGTAAGTCGGAGCCGAAATCTGATCACGGAGTTGCGATCGTGAAACTCGTAATTGCCATTATCCAGCCGACAAAGTTGAAGCCGGTCCGCGAAGCGCTGGCCAAAGTGGGCGTGGAACGCATGACGGTCTGCGATGCCCAGGGATTTGGCCGGCAGCGAGGTCAGTCGGAAATGTACCGCGGGGTGGAATACACGACGCGACTGCTCCGCAAGATCGCGCTGGAAATTGCCGTGAATGACGATTTTCTCGACCGCACGCTCGAGACCATCGAGACCGTAGCGCGGACGGGCCCCGAGGGCAACATCGGGGACGGCAAGGTCTTCGTATTGCCGATGGACGACGCGTGGCAGATCGGCGGTTCCGCCCGAGGGCCCGAAGGTATCAATTGACGGGCGGTTCGTTTCCGCCTGCGGGCGATTCCGCGCCCGCCACCCGGGGTGATGTCCCAACGGATTCGCCGGCTCCCGCGGTTTCGGTCCCCAGCGGGGGCAACTGGTAGCGGGTTTGTTCCCCGTCCATGAACACCTCATCGATCTCCGTGCGATCGACGTCGCGGCGCAGGCAGAGGTAAACGGCACTGGCCGCCGAGAAGAAGAAGGCGTAGTTAAAACCGGTCGCGATCACTCGGACGACGAGCACGGCCAGGTGAACCAGCGCCGCGCCCGATCCGAGCAAAAACGACCGAGTTTCCGGCGGCGCGATGACCTCCGCGATGCGGACATTGCCGGCTCCCCAGGATGCGGCCCAATAAGCCGCATTGATCGTGCCGGTGGCCAAGGCCCACACCAGCAGCCAGCACAGCAGGCCATAGACGATCACCAGCACGGCGTAGAACAGGTAGTTCAGCGGCCGGTTCAGCGTAAACGCGTAGGATCGACTGAACGCCTCAAATGCATCGCCGCTTTCTTCGGCACTGATCGCCGGCCACATCAGGGGCCAGCCGAAAGCGAGGCCGAGGACCAGAACCACAATCGCCGCGCCGCCGAGCAGCACCAGCAGCCAGATCAGTCCCACGACTGCCACGCCGAGATCAAACCGCATCGCGAATCCCAGCAGCGCGATCGGCAGAGTGCAGATGAATACTCCGGCCAGAGGAAAGATCGGAGCCGCGAAATTCCAGCCGAGGTGGCGCAGACTGAAACGCAGCGACTCGACCAGACCGACTCGTTCTTCGCGTCCGAGCTGCACAACGGCGATCCGCGTGATGGCCCCGCCAAACAGCCCCCAGACAAGCAAGTTCCAGAACCCGACAAAAGTCCCTCGGGCAAACTGGCTGAACGTCAGCTTCGCGTTGACCAGTTCGGCGAACGGCTGCACAAAGACCCCGTAAACGCCCAATACGCTCGTACGCAGCGAGTGATCGACGAACTGTCCGAGGTGCATATCCGGCAACTGTCGCAGGTCGAGCAGCGGAAAGTCCACGGCCGGCAGTGCCATGATCACCGGCCGCGGCGAAGCAGACGGGCCGAAAAGCTGGTTGGCCATATTCCAGCCGATCGGGGTCAGCAGCGTTCCCAGTGAAGCCAGAAGCAGCACGGGCATGCTGGTCGCAACTCGAAACGAACGAAAAATCAACAGCCACGGAAACAGTTCGCGCCAGGCAACACTTCGGACGACGATGCGACTCTCGGCCATGGTGTACAGCTCCTCAGACTAGCTTCCTCCGTCGCGTCCACAGCAAGACGTCGAGCGTGCCCGCGGAAAGGCCATCAGTCCCGGAATTCCGACTCGAGTTCGTCTTCCGGAACTTCCCGCTCGACGGTCACGTGATAATGCTCGCCCAGCCATCGCCCCAGGTCAATCAGCCGACAGCGATCGCTGCAGAAGGGCAGGGCAGTGGACTCCGCCGGCTCGAACGAGTTGCCGCAGATCGAACACTTCAATTCGGCCACGTTCCGCCTTCCTTTCACGGATAACCGGGGACCAGCCAAGAGACTGCCCCGGCCTTGCGGCTTGAGGGGGACCGAATCACATCGCGGGCCAGTACCTTTGACGGCACGAGCTACGACTTTTTCGATTCCTTCTTTGCCTTCTTCTCGGTGGACTTGCTTTCCGACTTGGTTTCGCTGGACGACTTGTCGCTGCCCGACGTCCGGTCGGCTGCCGCGGCCTTCTTATAGGAATCGCTGCGGTAGTCCGTCTGATAGAACCCGGAGCCCTTGAACATCACAGCCGCCCCCGTCCCGAACATCCGCCTCAGTTTCAGCTTCTTGCATTCGGGACATTTGCGCTGAGGATCTTCGCTGATCGATTGAAAGAGCTCGAACTCGTGCCCGCAACCTTCGCACTGATAATCGTAAGTCGGCATATTTTTTCCCTGCAGCTAGACAACAATTCAACGGTTGGGCGAAGCAGCGCCGGCTCCCGAAGGCCCGGGCCCCTTCGACACCAGGACCTGCGCCGGCCGGACGACCCGGTCGTGCAGCCGATACCCCTGGCGGGCCACCCGGCAGACATTCCCCGCGTCGAATTCCTCGCTCGGCATTTCCATCAACGCTTCGTGCATGTGCGGATCGAACGGCTTGCCGAGAGCTTCGACCGGATAACAGTGATGCTTGGCCAATACTCCCGCCAACTGGGTCGCCACCATCTTCACGCCTTCGCTCAGGCCTGCAGCTTGGCTGTTACCTTCCGAGGCTTCAATGGCGCGGTCGAGATTATCAACGACACCCAGGATATCGACGAGCAGCGGCAGTGCCGCATAACGCCGTTCGTCTTCCATTTCACGCCGCGCGCGTTTGCGGTAGTTCTCCAGTTCCGCCTGCCATCTCACCGCCCGGTCGTTGGCCTGCTGCAATTCCTGCTGCAATCGGTCCTGATCTGCAAAGAACGCCGAAGCACCGTCAACGGCCGCTTCGCCGGACAACGGCGAGCTTGCCGCCGCATCCTCGTCCACCGAAAAGTCGGCGGCGAACTGCTCGCTCGAATCCTGCTCTTTGGACAATTCCTGTTCCGGCTCTGATGGGTTGTTATTGAACATGGTTGATTGCTTTCTCTGTCTCCAATCCGCCCCGCGAGATCGGAATCCCCCGGAGCACTGACTTACGACTGCGCCGGCTTGAACCCGAGCCCCTTCCTATTTCTCGGCGCGATCCTGTTCTTCCGAGGAAGGAACGAAATAGTCCCGCAGCATGGTCAGAAAATTCTTTCGCTGCGGCGTCACATCCGCATGCTCCAATTCGGCCAATTCCCTCAGCAGTTCATCCTGCTTGGGCGACAGACGCTTGGGCACCTCGATGAAGGTCTGGACCAGCAGATCGCCTTGAGCGCCTCCCCGCGGATCCGGCATGCCGCGTCCCCGCAATTGAAAGACTTCGCCCGGCTGGGTACCGGCCGGCACCCTCAGTTCCTGCTTGCCGTTGAGCGTCGGAACTTCAACCGTGGCCCCCAGTGCAGCCTGGCTGTACGTGATCGGCAGCCGCACCACGAGGTGGCGTCCGTCCCGCTCGAACAGCCGATGGGCCTTCACCGAGACGAAGCAGTAGCAGTCGCCGGGCGGCCCGCCGTCCGGGCTCGGCTCGCCCTCGCCGCTGAGACGCACCCGCATGCCGTCATCGATGCCGGCGGGTATCGCCACATCCACGCGAGCCCGGGTCGACACGTAGCCGTGGCCTCGGCACGCATCGCAGGGATCGGTGATCACCGAACCGGCGCCCTGGCAGGCTGGACAACTGGTCTGGACCCGCAGAATGCCCGCCGACTGGACGACCTGCCCGCGTCCGCCGCAGCGGCGACACGTTTCGGGCCGCGAGTTCGGCCGGCTTCCGGTGCCGGAACATTTCTCGCAGCGGAGGCTGCGGGTGAACTCCACCGTTTTCTTGACGCCCCGTGCCGCTTCTTCCAATTCGAGCGTCACATCGACACGGACATCCGCTCCGCGACGCGCGCGACGCCCGCGGCGCCGACCGCCGAAAAGATCGCCGAACATCCCTCCCGAGAACATGTCTCCGAACGCCTCGAAGATGTCCTCAACTTCCGTGAAGTGCTGGGCGCCGCCCTCCACGCCGGCAAAGCCGTACTGGTCATAGCGTGCCCGCTTCTCCGCATCCCCGAGCACTTCGTAGGCCTCGGCCGCCTCCTTGAATTTCTCGGTCGCGTTCTCGTCCCCGGGGTTGGCGTCGGGGTGGAATCTCAGCGCGAGCCTTCGGTACGAGTCAGCAATTTCCTTCTGACCGGCCGTCCGGGCAACACCGAGAACTTCGTAATAATCTCGTTTTCCAGCCATCGTTGCCATGGCGATCCGACTCCTGATGATCGAACCGTTCCCCTTGCTCGGACTTTACCGCAATTGCCCGGCGGCCCGCCATGCGCCGCTGGCCGTCCCCGTCACGTCGTCTTTGCCGCACGGCGGACGAAGCGACGGCGAGGGCGGAAGAGAAGGGAAACATTCATTCAGCAAGCTTCGGCGTTCCCCGGGGCCTCCTGGTTGTACGTTGCCGCAAAATGCACTCCGTCCGGTGAAATGGCAAAAGGCGGGCCACTCCCGCAAGGAAGTGGCCCGCCGTGTCGCACTTATCCGTCAGCCGCACGGCGCCGCCATGCGACGTGCCGATCCGCATCGGGTCACCGCACGCTTCCTTCGACGCGATGCCGCTTCTTGTCGTCCTTTTCCAGGTTCGTAACCAGCGTTTCCGTGGTGAGCATCAGCGCCGAAATGCTGGCCGCGTTGGACAACGCCGTACGCACGACTTTCACCGGGTCGATGATGCCCGCCTTGAACATGTCGACGTACTTGCCGGAGTTCGCATCGTAGCCCATGTTCTCGCCCTTCTGGCGAATCTCGTCGGCCACAACAGAACCGTCCGTGCCGGAATTGTCCACGATCTGGCGAAGGGGCGCATCGAGTGCCCGCAGCACGATGTCAACGCCCACCTTCTCGTCACCCTTGGCACCCGAACGTGCCTTCTCGATCGCCTCTCGGCAACGCAGCAGTGCCACACCGCCGCCCGGCAGAATGCCCTCTTCGACGGCCGCACGGGTAGCGTGCAGAGCGTCTTCAACACGGGCCTTCTTCTGCTTCATGTCGGCTTCGGTCTCGGCTCCCACCGAGATGACCGCCACGCCGCCGGCCAGCTTCGCCAGGCGTTCCTGGTACTTCTCGCGATCGTAGTCGCTGTCGGTCTGGTCGATCTGATTGCGGATCTGCTGCACCCGCTTCTCGATCAACTGGCGCTCGCCGCCGCCTTCCACAATCGTCGTGTTGCCCTTGTCCACCGTGATCTTCTTGGCGCTGCCGAGATGCTCAACGCCGACGTTCTCCAGCTTGATGCCGAGGTCTTCGCTGATCAGCGTACCGCCGGTCAGAATCGCGATGTCGCCCAGCATGGCCTTGCGGCGATCACCGAAGCCCGGAGCCTTCACGGCACAGACGTTCAGCACGCCGCGCAGCTTGTTGACGACCAGCAGGGTCAAAGCCTCGGCATCGACGTCCTCGGCGATGATCAAGAGCGGACGCCCCGACTGCCCCGTCTTTTCCAGAATCGGCACGAGGTCGCGGATGTTGCTGATCTTCTTTTCGTAGATCAGGATTGCCGCGTTGTCGAGCACACAGCTCATGTCCGTCGTGTTGTTGATGAAGTAGGGGGAGATGAACCCCTTGTCGAACTGCATGCCGTCGACGTACTCGACCTTGGTTTCGGTCGTCTTGCCCTCTTCGACGGTGATCACACCGTCTTTGCCGACCCGCTGCAGCGCGCCGGCCAGCAGATCGCCGATGAAGCGGTCGTTGTTGGCGCTGATCGCGCCGACATTGGCCACTTCCGACTTGTCGGAGACGGGCTTGGCCATGTCCAACAGCTTTGCCTCGGCCGCGTCAACGGCACGCTCGATGCCGCGACGAACAGCCGCCGGGTTGCTGCCGGCCACGATGTTCCGCAGACCTTCCTTGAAGATGGCACGCGCCAGCACGGTTGCCGTGGTGGTCCCGTCTCCGGCCAGATCCGAGGTCTTCTGGGCGACCTCGACCACGAGCCTCGCGCCCATGTTCTCGAACCGGTCCTCAAGCTCGATTTCTTTGGCGACGGTCACGCCGTCCTTGGTCACCGTAGGACCGCCGAACGATTTGTTGATGATCACGTTGCGGCCCGTCGGTCCCATGGTGACGGCCACCGCATTGGCGAGTTTCTCGACGCCCTGCAGCATTCTGGCTCGGGCGTGATCCTCGAAGAGAAGTTGCTTTGCCACGATGCGAAGATCCTTATACTGGGATGAAAGACGGTCCTTACTTCACAACCTTGGCCAGAATGTCGCTCTCGCGAAGAATCTTGACCTCGTCACCGCCGACCTCAATGTCCGTTCCGCCGTACTTCCCGTAGATCACCTCATCGCCAACCGCCACGGACAACTCGCCGCGCTTGCCGTTGTCCAGCAGTCTGCCGGGCCCAACCGCAATCACGGTGCCACGCTGCGGCTTCTCTTTCGCGGTGTCCGGCAACACGATACCGCCGGCCGTCTTCTCTTCCGCCGCAATTGGTTCAACAACAACTCGATCATCGAGAGGTCGGATTTTGATCTTCGCCATTGAATGGTTTCCTTACGTATACGCGTTTTAACAACTAGCGATGTTAATTCTCTTCAGCCACGCAAAACACAGACGACACCACCGAAACAACACGGCACAAATGACACTGCCCGGGCAACAACGCCGCACAGCTCATTACATCATGCCGCCCATGCCGCCCATGCC
>CAIPEB010000587.1 GCA_903863885.1 uncultured Planctomycetaceae bacterium
GCCGCAAAGCGATGCCGGCCCGCTGAAAGTTCGCGCCGACTTTTTCGCGCGACCCGCCCGAAAACTAACATCGGCCTTCGCTTGTTTAAGGTCTAGGGCCGGCCTTTCTGGTTCGCCAGGAAAGTCAAGAGAACTGCCTGGCCGTTAGAATCGTGCCGTATCACGAGTCGGCGGAGTCCCGTACCCTCCGCTTTGAATGCAAGCCGTCGCCGTAAATGGGCGACGGCTTTCGTTTCGCGCGTCGACGTTTTATCACAGGCCGCTGACTTTGCTGAATGCTTGCTAGTTTAGCACCCTCATCTTCACGCTTCCCCCCCCGGTTGGACTTCCGCACAGATCTGTTCCTTTAGATGGGCGTCAGGCATCGTGGGCTGCATCTGTTCCAATACTTTCTTGGTCTCTCTGCCAATGGTCAGTTCCACGAAGTCCCCCCTGCGGGATCACTCGCACCTGCTCGTTCAGGCTGATCGGTGAGAGGACCTGCTTGGATTCACCGCTCTGCGCGTTCAGTTGCGTCAACGTGGTGGCGTTCCCTGATGGGCAGGCAAATAGAATGGCAAACCAAATACGACGAGTGCTCGCACTGCATCGAAGCCGCCTTTCCGAGAATATCGAACAGGGATCACAACTGACGGACGAAATCTCCGAACGCGGCGCTGATATCGGGCGAGTCGTCCTTCGGCCCGGCGTGCAGCAATACGCCGTACCGCAGCCGAAACGATTCACCCGGCTTGACGACTACCTTGCTGGCCGGGCCCTTATGAAACGCCTGCTGCCCGAACGGATTGACCACCAGCGCGCCGTAGTCGCGCGCGTGAAGCCAACTCGGCCGGAAGTTCTGGGGATCGCACATCATCGTGATGCCCGCGTGCCGGCCGTCGATCGTTCCGCTGTAGTCGCACCAGTCGGCCGCATTGCCCCACACCTCGCGCTCGTTGCGGCGTCCCATGGCATCGACAATCGTCCCGCCCTGCCGGACCGCGATTGGCGTGGCGACGCGAATTCCCAACCCCATCTCCTCCTGGTCGCCGAACACGATTTCGCCCTGCTCCGACCGAAAGATCGCCTCCCAGATCAAGAGATAGCCGGCCGGACGCGCGGCCAGCGTCAGACGTGATGTCTGCTTGCAGACCTCCTTGCCGTGGTCAGCCTGGAAAGCGTTCTCCGCCGTGAAGGTGACCCGCCCGTCGCGGACCGTTGGCGACTCGCTGAATCGCTCGTGAACGATGCTGGCTTTGTTGCGCCAGAAATCATGCCCGCACAAGTCGCCCAGCGCGAGCCACACGCCCGGGTGCATCGTGTCGTGATCGGTCGCATCCACATTCGGCAGGGGCGGATGGTTGCGCGTGACTTGAATCCCGCCAGGCGCATGGACGTGGGCGAAATACGGCCGCAAGATCTTGTCGTCGCGAAATACGTAGGTCGCTACCGGCCGCCCGCCGTCGGTGATGATCACCCGATCAGCTTCCTGCTGGACGGCGAAATCGGCCGCAACGATCAGGCGGTTGGCGGCCAGCGATGCCGCGGTCACGACCAGGATGATGGAAGCCAGCAAGCGATGGTGGTTCATGGTCTTCTCCTAAACTCCCCGGGGGACGGCCCAATGTCCGCCTTGACGGTACTTGCGGGACAGCAGCGCATTGGCCTGCTCGTCGCCGATGATCTGCTCGGTGCGCGGGTCGAAGTTCAGCGAGCGTCCGACGCGCATGGCTAAGTTGCCCAAATGGATCAGCGTGGTCGAGAGGTGGCCGATTTCGATGTCGGCATTGGGACGCCGCCCGGTCGTGATCGCGTCGAGGAATTCGGCCGCGTGACCGAGCATTTGCGGCGGGCTTTTCGGCTGCGCCGTGATGGGTTTGTTGCCCTCGTCCAGTATTTCGAGCTTGCCCCGTTTGCTCAAGAACATCTTACCCTTGGTGCCGTGGAACTCCGCGCCGGAGTCGACGTTGTACGGGTAGTTCGTGGACCAGATCCGCAACTCGAAGATGAACTGCCGCTTGTGGCCTACCTTGCCGTCGCCGGGCCACTCGAAGACCACGGTTCCCGTGTCCGGGTACTCCTGGTCGTCGTCGAAGTAGTACTTGCTGCCCAGTCCGGCCACGGTTGTGGGATGCGTCTCGACTCCCAGGCCCCAGCGGGCGTAATCGATCTCGTGGGGGCCGTCGCCGCCCAGGCCGCCCACGCCGAAGTTGTACCACCAGTGCCAGTGGTAGTGAAAACGGTTGGCCTGAAACGGAACGAACTCCGCCGGGCCGACCCACAGATCGTAGTCCACTCCGGGCGGCGGATCGCTGGGCTTGTCGCGGCCGATATTCGCACGGCGCTGGACGTCCCAGGCCTTGGCCACGAGCACGTCGCCGATCACGCCGTCGCGGAGCATCTGGATGGCCCCGGCGATGAACGGATTACTGCGGCTCTGCGTGCCGTGCTGTACCACGCGATTGTTGCGCCGCGCGGCCTCGACCAGCAACCGCCCTTCGCGGACGTTGTGGCTGCAAGGCTTCTCGACGTAGACGTGTTTGCCCGCGTCGCAGGCCAGGATAGCGGCCGGGGCGTGCCAGTGCTCCGGGGTGGCGATCACCACGGCGTCGACCGACTTGTCGTCCAGGATCCGCCGCAGGTCGGCCACCGCGTGCCGGGCTTGGACCTTTTCCTGTGCCCGGAGGCGCCGCGACTCGTCGGGATCGCACACGTAGGCGACATTGGCAAGGCCGGCGAACTCCTCAGCCAACCCCGCGCCTCGGCCGCCGCAGCCGATGATCCCGACCGTCACGCGCTCGTTGGCCCCCGCGGCGTTGACGCCGCCAGTCCAGGACCATGCGGCCGCTCCAACCGAGGCGGCCGCGGTCTTTTTCAGGAACGATCTTCGATTGGAGTCAGTCATCGCTAGTCTCCGTGAGGTTCGAGCGCGCGAAGGATCGCGATATTGTCGCCATCGCCGCAGCGGGCCGATTTGACCGCTTCGGGCAATTGACGACACAGCTCGGCCTGGGCCGGGCCCATCAAGCACCATCCGATTGCTTCCACTTGCCCGATGTCCATCGCAATCCCGTTTCTCATGACAATCCAGCGTACCTGTCGGCGCCGACGGTTTGTAGCGCAAGGTCTGGAATCTGATGGTTCGCACCTTGCTTATTCACGGTGCCGTCCGGACGAACATCTGACATCAACTCTTGGGCTGTCAACCGCAAGTAGATTGGTTGGCCGGCAAGACGACCACGCGCCGGCGGCGAGGTACCCGAATGCCACCCTCCTCGGTCAGAATTTCCGGCAACCCCAGTTCAACCCGTGTGGCGAAGAGCAAACAATACATCCAACCGATAATCTCCACGCCCCTCGCAACAAGCTGCTGTGGCAAGACTCTACGGCTCTCCGCTCCTGTTGATCTCCGTCCGCCCAGGATCGCCAAGCGATCACGGCTGACTTGTGGCGTCCCCGGTTCGGTGGGAAAAAGAACACGCCCAAGACTGGTAGGTGCTTCACCCTGGCCATGCGAACTTCCGACTGCGCGGTCTTTTCCCTGTACGGAAACTCCGCCGCCAATACGATGCCCAAGGATTGTGCGTTGTGGTCCGGGGAACTGCAGACTATTACCCCGCACGCTGACGCGAGCGTCCCCGCCCACGTTGAAGGAGGAAGGTATACTTGCGCCGGAAGATGCGCAATTATCAGCGGATATCACGGCGCTCGCACGGTCGAGGGAATGTGCGTTCTATGAATTTCGCCCTGCGAGTGTCACCCGCTGTTCGCTACCTGCTGCTCTGGATGATCTGCGGGGCGACCTGCGGCTGTAACGCCCCTCGTCGTGTATGCCTGCCACCTGGAGTGCTGACATCATCCGCCGCCGTCGATCTGAATTCCACTTCCAACCAATACTCGGCGCCCGATCGTGAACTGTTCGAAGCGTCCCTGGCACGTCTGAAATCCGCCAGTGATGGCGCGGCCGCTGAAAGCACCAGACAGTACAACGTGTTAGCGTTGTCGGGCGGCGGTTGTTACGGCGCATTCTCGGCGGGCGTACTTGGCGGTTGGACCGCCACCGGACGGCGGCCTGTATTGGACATTGTCACCGGTGTCAGCACGGGCGCACTCATCGCGACATACGCCTTCTTGGGCCCCGAGTACGATCACTTGACGGGCAAAATGTATACCACAATCTCGTCAAGCGACATCTATCGCTCCCGTCCCAAACTGGCGGTCTTATGGTCGGACTCGGCAGCTACATCGGAGCCGTTGGAGAGGCTGATCGCATCCCATATCAATCCTCAGGTGCTGCAAGCGGTGGCGAATGCGCATTCCCAGGGCCGGCGTCTCTACGTGGGCACCACAAACCTCGACACCGGCAAACTGGTGATTTGGGACCTGGGTGCTATCGCCTCCAGTGGTCAATGCAATGCGATCGAGCTGTACCGCAAGATCATCCTCGCATCGGCATCAGTTCCAGGGTTCTTACCACCGGTAAGCATCGACGTGACAGTCAACGGCCGGCAGTACACGGAATTGCATGCCGATGGCGGCGCAACCGCGCAAGTGTTCTTTCGAGCTTCGATGCTAAGCCTTGATGTATCTCAGTTCAGCAACGGTCGGCGCCCGCTTGTCGGCTCACACATGTATATCATCGTGGCGGGCAAGGCTTATCAGGACCCCGAATGTGTGGAACCACGAGCCATCAAGATCGCCAGCACCGCTCTCAGCTCGCTAACTTACGCTCAGACGCGAAACGACCTGATCCGTATCTACACGCTGACCATGTTGACGGGCATGGATTTTCATGTGGCGATGATGCCGCAGGACTTTCCGATCAATCGAGACAGCATGGCGTTCGATCCTGCCGAAATGCAGCGACTTTACAAGGAGGGGTACCAATTGGCGGCCGGAAACCGCGTTTGGGCGGACGTCCCGCCTGTTCTGGATGCGTCGCAAGAGAGTATACCGCGTTCGGGTGTGGACTTCTTCGTACCAGACGATGCAGTGATCCGTACAGGCAGCACTCCAGAGTCTTGAATTCCGCACGACTCGCCTCCCCTTTGCACCCCCTCACGTCATTTTGCCCGAATGCCACGAAGTCTTCCGGTGGTCGGGAGAAAATAGCGAACGCGCTCGCATCAAGGCGGGGCGGGAGTTGCTGGGGTGCTTGGAGTCCCTCGAAGAAAAGGGACAGGATTATCACTTGGTCGGGCACAGTCACGGTGGTTCGGTGATCTGGAACACCCTGCAACTGGCGACGTCAAGGCGGAAATCGCTGGAACATCTACGCAGTTGGACAACCGTCGGGACGCCCTTCAGCCGTTCGATTTGACCGGTGTGGGGTAAGACAGTATCTCCGTGAGCGATTGATATCTTAAATCGTATTCAACCTGCTCCCGAATTGACCGCCGGGCTACACTCGCGGGATGCGCTCAGTTGGCCCGGATCGTCAACGCCGGCGCGGCATCTTTCTGTTTTGTGTCGGCCAACGCCAATAGGATCTTCAGATAGATCATCGTCCGCTTGGAGCAGAAATCACGTTGGTCGATCCAGAACCAGCACCCCTGATAGCAGGTCGCGGCATAGGTTTCGGCGGGCTTCTCGGTTCCGCTGAAGACTGTAAGTTGAGGCTGCGTTGCCGAATCGTTCAGCCCAAGGTCCGGCGCCTGGCCCGTCGCAAGGTGGCATTCCGGCACTTGGACATTGAGTGCCAGAAAGGTCAGGATGCGAAGCACGGAACGTGTCCGAAATGCGATCTCGTCGTTCGCCTTGGGAAGCGTTCCATAGGCAATCTTGAACTCCTTCACCGCCGGGTCCAAACGGAGAATTCTCCGCATTTGATCAAGTTCGGCCGCCAAGGCGGGCGAGATGTCCTTGTCTCGAATCCCCATGACTACATCGGGGCTCGATTTCTCGGCGCCGGGCATGACGCGCAAACTGACGTACCCCGATGCCTGGGCTTTGGCCATGCATTGGATCACTTGCTGAAACTCGGGATCTGCCTCCTGCAAGGTGCCGGCATACCCGCGATTGCGAACGCCATTGATCGATTCGACCGCCAGTTCCATCACGACGTCGGCCGGAGTGCCGCTTTCAATCAAATTCAGGATCGATACCGGCGGGATCGGATTGGTCAGATTGCGGGTGAACTCCGAACTGGTCTGCGGCGCGTAACTGATGGTGGGCCGATCGATCAACGTGCGAGTTTCGCGCAAGTCGCCCGTCAGCGAATTAAAGATGAACCCGTTCGGATTGATCTGTGTGCCGATACCTCCGCTCGATGTATGGCCCTGTTCATAACCATTGACAATCGACGAGACGTCCACAAACTCGGGCACGTCCAGATAGCGGAGACGCACGATATTGAGAAGGGTCTGCTCTTTCCACGACGTGGCGATCGCATCGTTATACGGAATGCGATCGTCCATGATCGTTTTCGGACCGATGTGTTGGCAGCCTGTAAAATCGAGCAGAGCCAGCAGGATGACGAGATTGCCAAACCTCGCCGGCGTCATGATCGAAGCGGCCAGGATTGTGGTGTGCCCCATCCCGGGCTCCCTGGCACACTTCGGTTCATCATGAATCATGGGCCTTTGCACCACGAAGCGGTACCGTCAACAAACGCGGACGCCCAAAAAGTCGAGAGAAAGTACTCATAGACCCGGTTACAGACAAGACCAAAATTTTCCCCGCCACCACAGACTATCCGTTCGACGCAGCCCTCCCAACTCCCGCAGAACGATCGCAGCCACATCCACCGGTGAAATCCGCGCAGGGTGCTTGCCCCCGCCCGCACGAGAGTAACAGCCACAGCCGTAAGCAAGTTGCGGGCGATGCCGCCGAATCGCATGCTCCAACTGGATCCCGATGCTCTCAAAGCAACGCACGTGTTGATCTGACGATGTCGTTGGCTTCGAGCGAACCTCGCAGCGGTTCGATGGCCGGTTAGTCGTCGCTGGCTGATTGGCACACCCGACGCGCCTGGAAATCGACTACCCCGGGAACCGCTGCCAACTGTCTGTGATCCGCGTTCAGCGCGGACGACCGAATCGAACAATGGAATGTTCGGCGGCAATCCCAACTGGCGCGGTCCGGTCTGGATGCCCGGTGAACGCGATGATCCTCCGCGACCGATGATCCTCCGTGACCTTTTGCCGTTCTGCCTTTACCACGGCGACAACTTTGAGGTCGAACGCCCGACGGGGTCAGGCCGGATGATGAATCTCTTCGAGGTGGCCAAATTCATCCGACTCTTCGTGTGCCTGGACTCCACGCGGTTGTCGGAGGCGGGCAAGCGGCCGCGTTCCTGAAGGGTGCCGCAATCCACAAGACGTAGAAGTAACGTCACCCGCTCCGTACCGCGAAGCCCCGTGATATCAACTATTTGAAAATGACAGTTACGCCGGTGCTACAGCCGCGCCGGCAAGTTACAATTGCACTGTAACTTCACACGTCGACCGCTCCCTTCAGGAGTCCCACTCGATGAAGACGCTCTCATTGGCTGCTGTTCTCGTGATGTCTGCGCTGGCCTGCCTCACTCCGCCAGTTCAGGCGCAGTTCCAGGAACTCGTGCGGCGTGTGCCTTCGAGTGCGAACGCTCTGGTGCTCATTAACGCGGATAAGATTTTCAGTAGCCCGATCGCCAAGGGTGAGAAATGGGAAGCGGACCGCGCCAAGCGATTTAGTTCCGGCATGACCAGCCTCCCGTCGGAGGCAAAACTGACGGTGCTTGCCTCGCAGCTCGATCTGGAGTTCATGCAGCCCATATGGGAAGCGGCGGTGATCCAGATGGTGGCGGTACCTTCGCTGGACACTGCGGCAAAACAGTTGGGTGGCACAGTCGATGAGGTCGCCAAGTGTCCGGCAATACGTCTCTCGGACGATAGCTATGTGATGCAGCTCTCCGAAACGGTTGTCGGTGCTCTGACGCCGGCAAACCGTCAGTTGGCCGCTCGCTGGGTGCGCGAGCCTGCCGGAACCCTCTCACCCTACCTGCAGAAGGCTGCATCGTTCAGCGATGGGTCCGCGGGCGTCATTATGGCTCTTGATCTGACCGATGCGTTAACGCTCGAGGACGTACAGGCACGAATCCAGTCTTCGGAAAGTGAACTCCTCAAGGGCGACACGGTGGACAAAGCCGTGCTCGCGAATACCCTCGCAAGCGTTCAAGGCGTCATCCTGGGTATCACGTTTGGCGAGAAAGTTTCCGGCAAAATCATCGTGGATTTCGGCGTCGACGCGACCCCTATCGCGACTACGGCGCGTCCGCTGCTGCTGGAGATTCTGGGTAACCGTGGCGTGATGATCGACGAATTCGCAAGTTGGTCCACGTCCGTCCAGGGCACGCGGCTTTCGTTCGGAGGCGATCTGACCGCCAGCGGCCTGACCCGTCTTTCCAGTCTGATTGAACTGCCCACCCAGGCCGTATTTGAGGGCCAGAAGCCAGGCTCGGCCGCCAACAAGCCGGGACAAGAAACCGCTCCAGCCAAGCCCCAGGACATGGCACAGGCGACGCAGCAGTATTACAAGTCCATCGAGCACTTGGCCGCGGATCTCAAAGGTCAGAAAGGCGAAGCGAAGACCATCGGCCAGAACGGGCAGTGGTTCGACAATTATGCACGCAAAGTTGACAAGCTCCCGATCTTGAATGTCGATGAGACAATGCTCGAGTATGGCGCGTACGTCGCCTCTCAACTTCGCAATGCGTCGATGGCGATTAAAGGCGTGGGTATCCGCACGCGCGTCGGAGAAGTGAACGCGGTGTCCTCCGGAGTGACCAACAGCGGAGGAGCGGTCGGTAGCTTCCGCTACGGAGGCTACGGCGCTTACGGGTACGACTACACCCGCGGAATGACGCGGCGCGAGCAACAATCCGCGCGGACCCAGGTCCGTGCGAATGAGAAATCCACGGGAGCTGCGTCCGTCCAGCAGATCCGTCAGCAGATGCAGGAAGCTTCGGCGCAAATCCGCCGTGAGATGACGAAGAAGTATCAGATCGAGTTTTGAATCCGCTCCTGCACAGAATCTCAGCCGACTCGCAACTGGTGTCTCGACGTCTGCAACCTCGGCCCAGTTCGAGGACGTAGAGGATCGCGAGGACTCCGCATCAGCCCACTCCCAATTACCAAAAACTCCTCCGCCGACTGCGTCAAAGGCCAGGTGAGTTTCGTCAGTCTTTTCCAGACGCCGTTGCGTTGCTCCACTTGAGGACAACGAGCAGCGGACGATGGTCCGAGGCGACAGACTCGTCAATGACCTTTTGCTCAACGACTTGCCAGACTCCTGTGGGCCGGAACAGCACGTAATCGATCTTCGAGCGAGGCTTGTCGGACGGCCAAGTGGGGTCGGGTTGGTCCGCAGTGGCATCCGACCAATGCCGCTTCAGAATCATCATTACCGGACTGTCGGGAACGTCGTTGAAGTCCCCCGCCAGAATCGCAGGCCCCGAATCACTGACCGCAAGGGCCGGGCTGATCTTGCTCGACTGACATAGCCGCTGGACGGCCTTGGCGTGTTCGAGGTGAGTGCCGGCAAATAAGATCTCCGGTCCGGTTTCGCCGACTTTTACGCGTGCCGCAAGTACACAGCGGGGTTCGCAGCCATCGGTGTAGGGCAGGTCGAGAACTTTGACGGTCTCCAGCGGGTATCGCGACAGCAGCGCTTCGCCATACGCGCCGCCGCCGAAATCCATCGCTTTGCCAAAAGCCGAGTGCATCCCGGTCAGTTTCGCTAATTCGGCTGCCTGGTCCACGCCGCGCGATCGCGTCGTCTTCCGGTCCACTTCCTGCAGCGCCGCCACATCGGGCGCAATCCGCTTGATCACATCGGCCGTGCGCTGCAGGTCAATCTGGCCGTCCGTGCCTTGGCCGTGCTGGATGTTGTAGGTCAGCACTCGAATCGTGAGCGTCTCCGCTCCGAACCCTGCCGTACCGAACAGGATGCAAGCCAATAGAACCGGCGACAAAAGCCTTCGACTGGCAACGCAATTAAACAACTTTCGCATCATTCGATTTGCCCACATTTCGGATCCTCTTCCGGCAATTCGCTCGTCCTCGCGCGGCCCATCTCCTATCGATCGCGTCGAAAGTCACGGGCCGTCGCCCGGGCGAACAACTGCAGGCTCCCGGGGCGGCGTCTCGGCGTCGCGCCGCTTGGCTTCCAACCTCTGCTGCCACGGCACAGCGAACCTGGAGTTGCCGAAGAGTACGCATCCAGGCCGCCCGGGAACGCAGAAATCGCCGATGCGTTCACAAGCATCGCGATTGCTGTCGTAATGCGGACACGAAAACGATGTCATCGCTCGACTCCAAGTTCCAACCTCCAGGTTCCGGCCCCGAATTTCCAGTGCCTCCCGCCGCACCGGACCGCATAGCAAAGCCGCAAACGGCTTTCCTCGCCCAGCCCAGGTGTTTTTTCTGCCCATGCCTGCAACGTAAGGCATATTGTTGACCGGCAGATGGCGCAGGAATATATTGTCGCGTCGCGGAATCGGCCGGCATCCAACTCGGCAGGTTCCCTGCCGGGAATTCCGAAGTTCTGTCTGGAATTATTGCAGGTTGCTTGTCTTCTCGTAACGCCTGCTGGATGGCAAATCAAGCGTCGGCAGCAAACTCTTGCGCGCCCGCAGCACAGGAGAACTCATCACGCACTCAAGTGCGTCGACTAATTCCCTATCAGCCAGTCCGTCAAATAAGGCTCGGAAACACTGCATCAAGTGCGGCCTCGATCGTACTTGCGGTTTATTTGCAGGATCCTGGATTCGATCTGGAGCGTCGAGTAGCGGAAGCCAATTCCCATCACAGGAGCAGCCATGACTTCACGAACCGTACACAAACACGACTTCCCGATGCGGATTGGACTCAAGGGACGAGTAATCGATCTGCGTCCGCTGCAGGCAGGCGACGAGAAGGCCATGGTCAGTTTCGCGCAGTCGGTGCCCAAACATGATCTGCTGTTTCTGCAACGCGACATCACCGACCCGGCCGACGTGGATTGGTGCATTGCCGAATCAATTGCCGGACGGCTGATCACGATCGTTGCCAAGGCCGGCGACAAGATCGTTGGTTATGCAACGTGCGACCGGGGAAGCGTGCGGTGGACCCGCCACGTCGCTGAGGTTCGTCTCATTGTCGCGGAATCCGCCCGCGGCATCGGCGTGGGGCGTCTCCTGCTGGAACTCGTCTTCGAGATGGCCCTCGACGAGGGGGTCACCAAAGTCATCGCTCGCATGACGCCGGACCAGACCGAAGCGGAACGCCTGTTCCGCAGGCTTGGCTTCGGTCCGGAGGCCGTCTTGCGAGACCACGCCATGAGCGAAAACGGCCAGACACACGACCTGATCGTGCTCAGCTTCCACACGAAGCAGCACCCGAATGATCGATGTGTTTCCTGCGGCGCTCCGGTGCTATCCGCACTCTTCCTCGACGGTGCCCGCTTTTGCTCGCAGTGCTACGAGGATACCTTTCAGGAGTTGGGCGGTGGCGGTTGATATTCGAGCGAATTACCGCCGCTCACGAACTCCAACCAGATGATCCGCATATGCGAGCCAACTGTGTCTGTTCGTTTGTATCAACTCGTGAACCTCAACTGAAAATAAGAAAGCGGCCGACACAGCTCGGCCAACTTTTAATGGCAATTGGTGCGGTCTGGTTGTTCGCCGCCGGACCGACCATTGCCGATGATGCGGCTCTTGTCCTGGAAAACAGCCGATTGCGACTCGCGTTCGACTCGGCAACCGGAGCCTGGACGAGCTTCGTCGACAAGCAAACCGGCGACGATCTCATCGCCTCGCCGAAGGAACCGGTCACGGTTGCTCCAGCCAGCCTTCCCACGATCAACACAGCGAGGCTGGATCGAGCGATCTCCGATGGCCGGGCCATCCGGCTCACCGGGGAATGGCTTTTCACTCCTCAGGCGGTTTCCGCGAGCGAGACTGCGAGACTGCTGTCCGGCAACTTCGACGACGTCAAATGGACAACCACGCCGGTACCGAGCCAGCGGGGACAAGGCGACGACAAACTGCATGATCGACTCGGCGATTTCTGGTATCGCCGTGAGTTCGTCCCGCCGGCCGAGTGGAGCGGCAAGGACCTGGCGCTGATCATCGGAGCAATCGACGACCTCGACGTGGCCTACATCAACGGCACGCAGATCGGCTCGACCGGGCAGCACAAACCGCACCACTGGGAGACGCCTCGCCTCTATCAAGTTCCAGCCCGCATTCTGCGGCCAGGCCAGCCGAATGTGCTGCTCTGCAGAATCACCAACGGCCTCGGCGACGGAGGCATCTCGGGCCCGGTCGTACTCGGAAATGCGAGCGACCTTGACGTTCTTGAATCGCATTCACCTGCGCTCACTCAGCACGACATTAAGAACGTTGGCGTGCACACAGAGCTTCAATTGAAGGCCCGCGCCGAATCCTTCGAGTACACCTCCTCGTTCACAGTGCCGGCGCTTGCCCCGGTTGTATTTCGCCAGATCACAATAAAGAACATCAGCGACAAACCGCAAATCTACCAGACGGCCACGTACGCAACTCCTCCGCTGAGCGTCGGGCCGACGCAGGTCCGCATCTTTCCGGGATCCCTGCCCGTGGGAGATGCGCCGACGGTTTCGCTCACCGCGAATCAAGCAGTGCGTTCGCGCAGCGAGGATCCGCTGGCCGTTCTCTGGGATGCGAGCAAGCAGCGAGGACTGGGAACATGGTTCGCTTGCGAGGATGAGTTCTCGCCGGTTTCCGTCGAACGCGTGCAACCCGATGGTGCGGTGATTTTGCGACATACGCAGAACATCGTTGCGAGTCTGGCCCCCGGCGAGTCAGTGACCCTGGGCCGCCAGATCCTCTGGCTGTCGCACGGTTCGCGCGATGCGGCGCTGGCGGTCGTTCAGGACGTGTATCGAGCCATCGACCTGCGGGCACCTTCGAAAGGCCTATCCGGACTGCGGGGCATGATCGTTTATTGCGGCCATCCCGGCGGCCCCCCCGAACTCGATTTCCGGCGTTACGGCGGTTTCCGCGCCCTGTCGGCGTACATCCCCACGCTGAAGAAGCTCCAGGTCGATCTGCTTTGGCTTCTACCCATCTGGGAGCACGGCGAAGATCCGAAATGGAATCTGTACTCGCCATTCGATCACTTCCGCATCAATCGGATATACGGCTCGGACGATGAACTCAGGCAACTCGGCGCCGACTGCGGAAATCAGGGAATCCGGCTCATTTTCGATCTCGTACCGCACGGCCCGCCGGACTTTACGCCGCTCGCGAAAGACCATCCGGAATGGGTGGCAAAGGACCGAGAAGGCAAGCCGGTTTATGCGTGGAATCAACTGGCATTCGACAACCATCACCCGGGCTGGCAGGATTACATGCGACGAGCCGCTGAATGGGGGGCCCGCCAGTTCGGAGCCGTTGGCGCGCGAGTGGACTGCGCCGCAGGCGGACCATTGAACTGGAACCCTGAAGTTACCAAGCGGCCGTCACTCTCCTCGCTCGCGGCAGGGCTGGGAATGTGCCGGGCGATCCGCGAAGGCTATCTCCGCGCACATCAACAAGTGTGCCTGCTGCCTGAGGAATACACCGGCGCGAACATCTATTATCGTGTCGCGGACCTGACATACGACGCGCAGTTCTATTACCTGCAGTCCGACCTTCTCGAGCGAAAGGCTCCGCCCGAAGAGTGGGCCCGCGACCTCCAGCAGTTTCTGCACGACCAGCAGCAGACTCTGCCGCCCGGGGCGCTGAAGATGCGCTGGATCAGCAACCACGACACCGTTTCCTGGACGTTCCAGAAACAGCGTCCGGCGAAGGCCTATGGGACAGAACGGATGCGGGCCCTCTTGGCTATGTGCGCGTTCATCGAAGGCGTGCCCATGCTGTACCAGGGGGATGAAGACCCGGCCGTGTACGGGCAGCCCGGCGCATCGAACATCGACTTCCTGGCCAAGGTGTATGGGTTGCGCAAGAAACTGCCGGCCGTCCGAGAAGGATCCGCCGACTACGCTGCCGCCACCGCAACGTCGGGCGTGTTTGCCTGCCTTCGCGAATCGAAGGAACAGCGAGCTTTGGTTCTCATCAGCTTCAATCCTCAGGCCGTTTCCAGCACGATCACGTCAAGCCGCGACTTGTCGGGCGAGTGGACCGACGAACTTTCCGGCGAGAGCCTATCGACGGCGAAGTCCAAGTCCGTTTCCATGCAACCGTATCAGGTCCGCGTGTTCGTGCAGCGATCGGGATCGTGATTATCCTCTTCGTCGGGCATCATGCAGGCCGAGGCCGCCACACCCGATGTGACCTCCGGCAGGACGCCGATGCGCTGATAGATGGGCCGCACAATCCGCCGTATTGCAGGTAGTTTGCTCGCAAACCACAGCGCACTGAAAACGCTTGCCGCCCCTGCGAGTTGCACGGTGAGCACTTCTCCAAAGTGACTTGCCAGGCTTCCCGCCAGCAGGCTTCCGAGCGGAGCCATCCCGAGCAGTGCCGTCGCATACAGACTCATTACTCGCCCGCGCTTGTCATCGTCGACAACGGTCTGCAGGACGGTGTTGCTGGCCGAGGTAGCAAGCATCACGGCAAAGCCCGTGATCACCAGAATGATCAGCGAGACCCACAGCAGGCGAGAAAGTGAAAAGGCGATCAACCCCAGTCCGAACACCGCATTGGCAATCGCAATCTTGCGGCCGAGTCCTACAACGGTCTTGCTTGAAGCGAGAAACAAAGCCCCGCCCAGTGCCCCCATTCCGACAGACGCAGTCATCACACCGAGCGTCCCCGGACCGCCCAGAAACAGCTTGTTGGCGAAGATCGGCATGAGCACGCTCAGCGGCATCGCGGCAAGACTCAGCACGGAGAGCAACACTAGGATCGCGCGGATCGGTGAAAAACCCGCCGCATAGCGCAGGCCTTCCCACAAGCCGCTGAGCACAGGCTGGGATTTCGGATTCGCGGTCCGCGGAGGCACGGATATGCGCAGCAGCGCGCCCAGGACCGCAACGTAACTGACTGCGTTGAGCAGGAAACAGAACCACTCTCCCACCGCTGCGATCAGGAATCCGGCCACCGCCGGCCCGACAAGTCGCGCCGCGTTGAACATCGATGAATTCAGACCAATCGCGTTGGTAAGCGACTCGCGTCCCTCCACCAGTTGTATGAGAAATGACTGCCGCGCCGGCATGTCGAAGGCATTGATCAAGCCGATGAACAGACTGAGACCTATGACCTGCCAGGTCGCGATGACGCCGGAAACGGAGAGCGCGGCCAGCACGGAGGCCTGAAGCATCGACAGGAACTGGGTTATCACGATGACGCGGTGGAGGTTCCAGCGATCCATGAACACGCCCGCCACGGGCGCGAAAAACAGGATCGGCAACTGGCTGCAAAAACCGACCAGCCCCAGCAGGAAAGCCGAGTTGCTCAGTCGATAGACCAGCCACACCATGGCGACCTGCTGCATCCAGGTGCCGACAAGCGAGACGCACTGGCCCGCAAAAAACAGACGGAAATTCCGGTGACCTAAAGCTCGAAGCATTTTCCCATCACAACGATGTCGCGTCGCTGATCCGCCAACGTGCCAGCTAATATCGCGGACGCGGTCTCCCACGCGTCTCCAATTGAAGATCGTAGCATGCCGGCGACTTTCTGTGGCGGGTTCCCACAACCTACTGATGGCTGCCGCACTGCAGTTTTAGAGCTTGCCCTACTTGAATGCGATGTCCGCTGCGGTGATCCTGTTTGCAGATTTCCGGACCGTCAGTTCTCGATCACAAAGAGGTGAAGCCATGAGCAAAGCGACTGCGGGGGTACGACGCCGCGATTTCCTGAAGACCGCCGGTTCCGCGGTGGCAGTTGGTGCTGCTGCGCCGTGCATCATTCCTTCAGGCGTGCTGGCGGCTGACGGACGGCCGGGTGCAAACGAGCGTTTGACATTTGGCCACATCGGTGTGGGCGGCATGGGCGGCTACCATCTGGACGACATGGTCGGCCGCATGAAACGCGGAGAAGTGAACATCGCGGCAGTCTGCGATGTTGACGAAAAGCGATTGGCTAATGCGTCGCGCACGGCCGGTCCGCAGGCGGACTGTTTCCGCGACTATCGCTACGTGCTGGACCGAAAGGACATTGATGCCGTTGTGATCGCCACGCCGGACCACTGGCACGCGGTGCAGACGGTGCACGCCGCTGAGCGCGGCAAGCACGTGTACGTGGAGAAGCCCGCATGTTGCACGGTCGAGGAAGGCAAGGCCATGATCTCCGCGGCCAAGAAAGCCGGCATTGCCGTTCAAGTGGGTTCGCAAGGCCGCAGCCAGCCCGAGGCTTACCTGGCTCATCGATATCTGGTCAATGGCAACATCGGCAAGATCACGCAGGTTGACTGCTTCCACTATCTCAGTCCCGTCGGCGCGTTCTCGCCGGACAGTGACCCGCCTCCCGAGTTGGATTGGGACGCCTGGCTCGGACCGCTGCGTTGGCGTCCGTACAATCGCGGTTACTGTCACGGGACGTTTCGATGGCTGATGGAATCGGGCGGCGGACAGATTCGCGACCGCGGCGCACACGTGATGAGCTGCGCAATGTGGTGGATGAACGCGGACGGCACAGGGCCCGTCGAAATTGAAGCCACGGGCGAGGCTCCGGAGCGCGGATTGTGGGACTCGGCCGTGAAGATCAGCGTGAAATACACGTTCAAGAACCCCGATTGGGTGCTCACCTGGAATCAGCCGGGCGAACCGGCCCCGCCCGAGGAACGCACGGGTAACGAACCGGGAGGTCCGATCACCCGCCCCGGTTACGGCGCTGTTTACCGCGGCGACAAGGGCACCTTCACGCACTGGGGCGGTGATGGCGGAACGTGGGCGGAACGCAAGGCGCGCGAGTGGCAGCCCGGCCCGGGAGCCAAAGACGTCTACAAGAGCCCGGGACACAAAGAGGACTGGTTCGAGGGGATCAAGACCGGCAAGAAGACGATTATGAATGTCGAAGCCGCCGCAGACGTGGCGATCCTCACGGTGCTCGGCAATCTCTCCTTCCTTCTGGGCCGCAAGCTCCAGTGGGATCACAGCAAGCGAGAGATCGTCGGCGACGAGCAGGCCCGCCGCTTGATGGGCCGTCCGCAGCGCTACCCGTACGCGGTCTAGCGATCAACATCCCGACCAACCCAAGACAAGGAATAAATCGATGGAAGAAATCACACTCGAACTCTTGCTCGAACGCATCAAGAGCGCCGACGACGCGACCCGCGCCTCGGCTCGTGATCATGCGGGTTCAGTGGGAGCGGCCGCCGTGGCCCCCCTGGCCAAAATCGCCGCCACGGGAGAACTGGAAATCGCCCGGGCAGCCAATCACGCGATCCAGAATATCGTCTACCACGCTGGCCGCCCCGGTGCTCAAGCCGAAGCCGCGGCCGTGGCAGCCGAGTTGCTCAAACTGCTTGACAATTCCCTCCCCCTGCAACTGCGCCGCGACGTGCTGTGGATGACCTGGCAGATCGCGGGCGAGGAAGCAGTCGATACGGTCGCCGCGCTATTGTCCAATGCCGAACTGAACGAGTCCGCGCGAATGACACTGGAGCGTCTGCCCGGCGAAAAGGCAACGGCCGCGCTGAAGGCGGCCCTGGCCGCTGCTCCCGACGACGCTAAACCCGCACTGGCACATTCGCTCCAGGTCCGTGGTGTCGACACACCCGGAGTGCCCGACCTCCGACTGAAACCGACGAAGGCGACAGCGGTCAAGCCTGTTGGCCGCTGAACAAACTGCGCCTCCGGGCAGCAGACGGCAACAACGGCGGCGACATGAGTCCAACGCGCAGGTTGGAAGTTCGAATCCGACTGGGTGATTGGTGCCATGGAAACATGGCCTGCACTGCGTTTTCAGGAGTGGGACGAAATGAAGAAACGGCCGCGGATGTTGTGCCTTGTGTGTGCGATCCTCGTTGCGGCGGGGTGCTCGCCGAAGTCCCCGACGAACACCCCTCCGCATTCAACAACCTCCAAGACCCCACCCGCTGCCGGTTCGCCGTCTGCGGCGTCACCCAAAGCCGACCCTCCTTCCAGTCCGCTGCTGGATCAAATCAGGCAATGGGGCGGCACGGTCGAACTCAACGAACAGCAACAGGTTGTCAGCGTTGATTTGCTGCCAGCCAGCCTCAAGGACTCCGACGTCGAAATGCTTGTCGGACTGACCGATCTCCGGCAATTGAAGTTGAAAGGGGCCGGGATAACCGACGCTTCGATGCAGTTGGTTGCCGGTTTCTCGCACCTGACGAGCTTGACTCTCGATACCGTCGGCGTCACGGACGCCGGTGTAAAATCGCTGACCGCATTGAAGAACCTCACGGTGCTGCAACTGCACCGCCTGGCTCGCGTCACGGACGCCGCCACTGGCTGCTTCAAAGACCTGCCGCGACTGGAGCATCTGGTCCTCACCGACTGCTACATCAGCGACGGGGGACTGCTCGCTATCTCCCGGCTCCAGAGTCTGAAGACGCTGGATCTGGAAGGCAGCGATTTGATCGGCGATGCCGGTCTGGAATCACTCGCCGGACTGAAGAGCCTTCAGACGCTCCGGGTTCGCAGTCGATCGATCAGCGACAGCGGATTAGAGTATCTCGCGTCCATGTCTCAACTGCGTACCCTGGCGATCGAGGACAGTCTGGCGATCAGCGACGCGGGCATGGAATCCATCGGTCGATTGACGAATCTCGAGGACTTGTCGGTGGCGCAGGCCTTTCAGGCGACCGATGAAGGTCTGTCCCATCTTGCCGGCCTGACAAAACTCCGGCGTCTGGACCTTCGCCGATGGGCGATCAACGGCAGCGGCTTGGCCCACCTGAAGAATATGGCGGAAATGGAATCGCTCGACCTGGGCGGCTCGCCAATCAGCGACCAGAGCCTGCTGCATCTCAAGGCGCTGCCCAAACTGGCGACACTGAACGTCATGGCAACGCCGCTGACCGATGCCGGCATGAAGACGCTGGGAGAACTCAGCGGACTTCGCACGCTGATCCTCCGCGACGCGAACATTACGGATGCGGGTCTGCCGCACTTGACTGCAATCACCGAACTGAGGCGTCTGGAACTTCGCAAGGTGCCGCTCACCGACGCTTCCGTGCCGCACTTGGCCCGTTTTGCAAAACTCAAGGAACTGGATATCCGCCAAACCGGGATCACCGCAGCCGGCGCAACCGAACTTCACAACAAGCTGCCCCAGACCAAGATCCTTAATTGAGTACGTTAGTTGATGCCGCAATTGAGCATTGGAACCAAGGCCCCGTCGGTGCGACTTTGCGCGACGAGGCCCATTTCTTCAGGCTGGCCGGAACGATCATTCCGGTCTTTTGCGCGGTTATCCGCTGAAGCGGACGGTTGCGTGCCGCGGCCGATTACTCGACAGGCACGGAAACGATGAAGATCTGGTTGTGAGATTCGCCCGCCGGTGTCGCCACGGTGCGAACATACGCAATCGCGAGGCCGTCCGGCGAGAAGACACACGCTTCGGGACGCGGAGCAAGCGAATCCGACGAACGCTGCGTCAGCCGCACGCTTTTTCCGGTTTCAACCTCCGTGACAAAGACGCTGTTGTCCATAATATGAGCCAACCGCTTTCCATCGGGGCCCCAGCTGAACGCCGACGCTATGCCCATCTCGCCACGCGTGATCTGCACGGGACTCCCTCCCAGCGGCGAGACCGTATAAAGCTGTACGACGCCTGCGTCGTCCTTCATCAGGATCGCGATGCGGGTCCCATCGGGTGAACTGCGCAGCCAATGACGCGGGCCCTGCAGTCCGGGGTGCTTGCGATTTGTCGTGTAAGTCAGGCGCCGCTGGACCGTCCCTGCGGGCGGAAAGGGGCGCAGCGTCTCGGTTCCTTCAAGCGGCCCATCGCCGGCGCGGGTCACGTCTTCGGGAATGTCGACTATAAACGCCTCGGCCACGGTGCGTCCGTCGCGCGTCAAGACATGCCCCTGAAAAGCGAGCGCACGCTTCTGCCACCCGCCGTCGGAGCGGCGATAGCCGTTGCTGCCCACCCAGGCATCCTCGAATGCTTTGCTGATCTCGTCCGAGCCCGGCTCGGGATGCGCCGTGGTCTTGGTGACAAGCACCGAAAAGCAGCTGCCGTCGTGGTTGCGGACATGGTCTTTGGAAACCAGCACCGGCTGGACCGGCACACTGACGCCGACGTTCCGCAGATCGATGTGCCGGGCCGCCGATTCTTCCGCGAACTTCGCCAGCACATGATCCTGATAAGTGAAGCTGACCCAGCGACCGTCGCCGCTGAAAACGTGCACGTGACTTCCGCCACGCAGCGCGCCCGGTGTGAACGGCGGTGTAATGTCGCGCGCGTCAAGCAGGGCCGCCCTGCCCGGAGCGGATGCGTCAACGACGACCCCCTGCCGATGGTTGGGCGCGTACTGCCAATCGGCGGTCGGATGCTCCGGCCCGAGAATGAACACCACTTTGTCTTCCACCGGACTGCAGGTCGCCACGCCGCACCCGGCGCCGTTTCTCGATTCGTACAGCACGACAACTTCGCGTGTGGCAACGTGCACCTTTTCGATGCGAGTACCGTCAAAGACAGCCCCTTCGGGATCCGAACGCACGTCGTAGACGATCCACTGACTGTCGGGTGTCCAGACTCCGACGTTCGTCAGAATATGCCCGCCGGGTTTGAAAGTGAGCTGTCTTTCCGCCATGGTTTCCGCCGCAGTGGGAACTTGATCGTTGAGCAATAGCGACTGAGAGCGAGCCTCCCAGCAACACACGAATGAGGCGAGCCCGATCAGTACCGAATTGAACCCGACATTCCGCATAGGCCAGTTCCCCCGCGCTCGAAGTCTCCCTCCCGCCACGACAGCCCTCCCCCGGCCGCGAGGCAAGGCGTGTCGTGTCGTTACAGAATACGAATCGACTGCCGTCGGCAACATGCCGGGTTGAAACTGCAAACCGACCTTGGAGTCCGCGGTCATCGTTACTACCGATCGTGCGAGTTCATCTCAGCAACAGGCAACTCTCTTGGCAAGACGGCACTGCCCGTTCTTTTCGAGGGGGTCGCCTGTCCAAGTACATGCGTCTCTGGTGAAATGGAGCGGAATGGCCCGGTTCGAAGGCGCAATCGCGATGAAGGAGACCACCGTGCGGAACTTCCTCGTATTCCTGGCGGCGACCATTTACCTTGGCGCATTTGCAGAAGCTTCAGAAGAAGCTGCACGTCGACCAATCGAATTCTCGGGCGTCTATCCGCACCTGGCATACTTCAACAATGAAGGCGAATGCGGCACGGGCGCCGTCGTCCCCTGGGCTGGCAGACTCTGGACAATCACTTACGGCCCCCACCTGCCGCAAGGTTCGTCCGACAAACTGTATGAGATCTCTGATGATCTCACCGTGGTCGAGCGGCCCGAGAGCATCGGCGGAACTCCCGCCAATCGGATGATTCACCGCGAATCGAATCAGCTGTTCATCGGTCCCTACGCAATTGACGCGCAGCGCAACGTGCGAGTAATTCCCTATGCTGCGATGCCCGGGCGGCACACGGCCACCATGCGGCACCTGACGAACCCTGCCGGAAAAGTGTATTTCGCGACCATGGAAGAAGGCCTCTACGAAGTGGATGTGGCAAGCCTGGCCGTGAACGAACTCTACCCCGACGCCAACAGGGACAAGAACGGCGTCGGCGGAAAACTGCTGCCTGGATATCACGGCAAAGGCGCCTACAGCGGTCAGGGACGCGTCGTCTACGCCAACAACGGCGAGTACTCTCCCGATGCGAGGAAGCGGCCCGAAATCGCTTCAGGCTGCCTGGCCGAGTGGAACGGCAAGGACTGGTCGGTCGTTCGGAGAAACCAGTTCTGCGATGTGACGGGGCCAGGCGGAATCTGCGGCAATGCCGACCCGGAGAAGGACCCGATCTGGGCCATCGGGTGGGATTACCGTTCGCTGATCCTGATGCTGCTCGACGGTGGAACGTGGCACGCATTCCGACTGCCCAAGGCCGCGCACACTTATGACGGCGCTCACGGATGGAATACGGAATGGCCCCGTATCCGGGACATCGGCCAACAGGACCTGCTGATGACAATGCACGGAATGTTCTGGCGATTTCCACGGACATTTTCAATTGCCAACACCGCCGGGATCCGTCCGCGATCAACGTACCTGAAAGTGATCGGCGACTTTGCCAACTGGAATAGTCAAATCGTCTTCGGGTGCGACGATGCGGCCAAGAGCGAGTTCCTGAACAAACGCAAGGCCAAGGGCGAACTGGATGGCCCGGGCCAATCCCAGTCAAACCTCTGGTTCGCAAAGCCTGAAATCCTGGATCACTTGTTGCCCTCGATCGGGCGCGGTGCAGTGTGGATGGACGAGTCCATCAATGCCGGCACCTGGTCGGATGCGTTCCTGTTTGCCGGATTTGAAAGGCGCGGAGCACATCTCGCCACGGGCGAAACCAGTCCGGTGACATTCGAGTTCCAGGTGGATGCGAATGGCAACGGACGATGGCAAGACCTGCGCAAGGTGACCGTCAACGGCTACGCATGGGTCGATTTTCCGGAACACGAAAAGGGAGAGTGGCTGCGTGTCCGGACAGACAGGGACTGCGCAAAGGCTACGGCGCAGTTCATGTACAGCAATGCCGACCGACGTCAACCGGCAGCCGATGCCTTGTTCGACGGGTTGGCAAGGACGTCCGACGCGATCGCGCTGACGGGACTGGTGCGGGCGCGGGGAGAAGACAAGCGGACTCTGCAATTGGCCGCGTCGAAACTCGAAAGAAACACGTCGAGCGACGTTGGCTACTACGAACTGGACGCTTCAATGACGCTGACCAGGGTGGACGACTCGAAGTCCCATGACTGGCTGAAGCAGCACGCCGCGATTCCCCGCGGAATTGTCAGCGTGGATGCGGCGTCTGTGGTGTATATCGACGACGCGGGCAGACGATGGCGACTCCCTCGCGGAGAAGCGGCGTTTGACGAACTGTCCGGGCAGGGCCTGCTGCGGATCGACCGAGAGGTTGTTACCGAACGCGATCTGTTCAATTGCCACGGAACGATGTACGAACTTCCGGCGGAAAATGCAGGCGGTTTCGCCAGGATCCGGCCGATCACCACGCACAACCGCAAAATCAGTGACTACTGTTCGTATCGTGGACTGCTTGTGATGACTGGACTGATTCCCGGCAATGAAAACGGCGGCGTCAACCGTCACATCATCCGCTCATCCGACGGCTGCGCCGCTGTATGGGTCGGCGTTGTCGATGATCTATGGCGACTCGGCAAGTCAGTCGGGCACGGAGGGCCGTGGAAGGACTCGACCGTAAAGGCCGATGCGCCTTCCGATCCGTACCTGATGACAGGCTACGACCGCAAACGTCTGACGATATCCCACAATGGCAACCGGAGCGTGATTTTCCGCATCGAAGCGGACATCACGGGCACCGGCCAGTGGATGCTCTATCAGACATTCGACGTCCGCGCCGGCGCGAAGCTGGAGCACGATTTCCCGGTCGGGTTCGCAGCGTACTGGATCCGTGCAGTGGCGGAACAGGACTGCACCGCCACCGTCTGGCTCGATTACGAGTAAGCAACGCAGGCCCCGAGCCTGCCGAAAACAGCCGAGGCGCTTTCAGCGCACCTTGACCGCTTTGCCAATCTGCCCGTTCAGGTCCATGAAGATCAGGTCGTTGTCTGAAATCGACCGCACCATGACCGGAACGCTTCGATTGACTCGATCGCGCGCCACCGATGACGTGCATTGAAACGTCAACTGCCCGTTCTTCAGTACCCAAGTCCCCGAAGATATCGGAGCACGCACGAAGACCTGCTGGAACGAGCTGTTCTGCAGCGTCTCTCGAAAAGTATTGAACGTATTATTGTTGTTCAGCGTGAGGAACAGATCGCCGTACGCATCGCGGTACTTCCAGTTCCCGCAGAGCATTCGCACAACCTCGGCGTCGCTCAACATCTTTCCGGTGTTTCCGGCCGGCGCCCGCAGATCAGGAGGCGGCGGCAACTTGGACAGGTCCTGCGAAAAGTCCTGCGGTGCCTTGGCGGGAGCCGCACCGGCGGCAGGGGCAGGCGAGTCCGACGCTCGGCTCAAGACCATGAGTACGCGCCGCGACCCTCGAGTTGCCGAGAAGTCGGTCGGCCGCGGTGCGAGGTCGGGCGGTGCGGCACAGATTACGATTTGCCCCTGGTCGAGTCGGCAAATGCCGTAACCGGTCAGCTTGCCTTCTTCACGCACATTGAGCTCACGCGGGTAACGCGTGGCGTCGACCTCAAACGTCTTGGCATGTCGCTGGCCATCGAAGGTCGATGTGAAAACAAACGTATTATCGATCACCTCAATCTTGCCGCCCGAAGGAATCCACAAGTGAATCGCATCCTTGGGAATGACCCGCCCGTCGTCAACCAGATCGACCACTTCCCAACGACCGCGAATCTGCGAGTAGAATCCATCCTCCGCGGTCACCGCGGAAGGAGACGCCGCAGTCAGCCCCCATCCACCAAACACCAGAAAGCAAGCGAGAAGACGCTTAACCATCGCCAGGCCTCCCTTGAACATGTTGCCCTTCAATATGTCCAATCCGTTTAATGTCTCCGCCGGAAGACAGCCCCCTGCCCTCCCCGATCTGACCAATCCAGACTGACCGCACGAACATCTTCCGCGACAAATATCGCGTTGAACCAGATGACGTTAGAATCATCCACCGACAAGCGTCCGGAATTGTGACTGGCGTGTGCGGCACCGGTCAAGAGAGAAAGCGATGCCATCGCCTGCAAACAGGCCGTTTTGGGCCGAACCGCAAAGTCCGTTCGCGGCAGGCAGCGTGTCGCTCCACAGCAGTTTCGGCAAGCCGCGGCGCGCAGTTCACGAGTCAATGGACGTCCGCAACGACGGCCCCCACCCAGGAAATCCCCCATGTCAGCACTCCGCATCGTCGGCCTCTGCACGATAGTCTTTTTCGGCTGGGCTTCGTACGGCCAGTGCGAATCGGCGCCGCGCAATATGGGTGTGACGTTTAATGGCGAGAGAGACGCCGTCGCCCCCTTGGCCATCGACCAGTGGCAGACAATCACGGCAACCTACCGATACGAAGGCAACACGGGAATCGTCACGAATACGTACCTGGTCATCGCGCGAGGCGGCGATCTGCTGCACGGACTCGACCTGGGCTACCACGTGCCCACGGACATGCTGAACATCGTCAAGCACGGATTCTGGAATGCAACAGAAGCGACCGGTCGCCCCGGCGAGCCGGGCAAGGTCATCGAAAATGACCAGGCTTACCTGGATTGCGAGGGCACGAAGGTAGTTAAGACTTCCGATGAAATCCGCGTTGCTTACCGCATCAAGTTCAAGCCGAACTCGCTCCGGGGAATCTACACCGTTCACCAGTACATCGAAGACAAGAACATCCGGTACGAAGGCTTTTCCGTGATGGGCTCCGTCACTGTCGGCGACGAAGGGATGGTGCACCGCACCGACATGCCTTCGGATTGGCGAAATTCGCTGAAACCGCAGGGCACTGCCGCAACTCCCCTTTTGCTCGCGGAAAACGGCAAGGCTCGATATTCGCTTGTCGTCCCCGGCAAGGCAAGCAGCGCGGAACAAAAGGCAGCGGCCGACCTGCGCCGCACACTCCAACTCATCAGCGGTGCAGACTTCGCCGTCATCGCCGAGGAGCAACTCGCCTCGCACGCAGGACCGTTTATCAGTGTCGGACGTACCCAACTGCTGGCAAATGCACCGTGCCTGTGGAAGACGACCGACCTGAAAGCAGAAGGGTATGCGATCGAAGTTGCCGGCACGACCATTTTCCTTTACGGCGGAGGCGGCCGGGGCCTGCTTCACGGTGTCTATGCGATGCTCGAGGAAGACCTGGGCTGCCGGTGGTACTCCCTCAACTCGGTTGACACACCCCGCAACGAGCGTCTGGAAGTGAGCCTGGTACCGCGAAAGTTCGTGCCCGTTCTCGAATTGCGCGACCCGTACGTCTTGAAAATGCACGATCCGATGTGGTCGCTTCACAACCGTACCAACACGCCCCATGCGCGCATTCCCGCTTCATGGGGCGGCAGTATCCGGTACCACCAGATGGGCCACACGTACGCTTCATATTTCCCGCCAGACAAGTACTTCGCGGATCATCCGGAGTACTTTGCGCTGGTCAACGGCAAGCGTCAGCCAAGTCAACTTTGCTGCACCAACAAGGACGTGGTCCGCTTGAGCATCGAGAAGACTTGCGAGATTTTCCGCAATCACCCCGAAGTCACGATCACCGGAATCGGCCCGAATGACGGCCGAGGCTTCTGCGACTGCGCCGAATGCAAACAACTCGACGACGCCAACGGCGGCAGGTCTGGCAGCTACTTCCGCATGATCAATCTCATTGCCGAGGGCGTTAAGAAGGAATTTCCGAACAACCACCTGATCGCATTGACCTACCTGGACTATGCGAAGCCTCCCACACAGTTCAACGTGGATGACAGCGTCATCCTCCAACTCTGCACGGATTCCCATGCGTGGAAGTATCAGTTCTGCCCCGTCTCCGAATCCGATGAATTCCAGGGAATCATCAAGGCGTGGCACGCCCGCAAAGCCAGGATTTTCATCTGGGACTACACAACCGACTACGTTCATTACCTGCTGCCGATGCCGAACTGGCCCGTTGTCGCCGAGAACACGCGGTTCAATGTCAGCAACGGCGCCACGGGAATCATGTACGAATCCGAGATGAACGACTGCGACGAAATGCGCGCCTGGGTTTGGGCCAAACAGCTTTGGAATCCTGAACTCGACACGAAGTCCCTGCTGCGCGACTTTGTGTTCGGATACTACAAGGAGTCCGCCGAGCCGCTGTGGCAACTGCAGACCGCCATGTGGGATTACTGGGAGCACTGGCACTCTCGCCCGCACAAGTGCGGCGTCGGATCGGCCAACCCGCTGCTGAACAACCTCCAGTGTTCCTATGCCCCCGACGGCCCCATGTTCACCCCCGAATTCATGGCACGGATGAAACGGTGCTTCACCGATGCGGAACGTCTTGCAAAGGACGATGTGATTCGTGCTCGCGTAAAACGGGCGAGACTCTCGCAGATGTACCTCGAGCTGTGCCAGAGCCTCGGCTACTTCACCGAGTTCGGAGATTTTGTTTACGGCCGGAGCATCCCCCTGCCCCGTTCCGAAAGAAAGTCACTTCAGCCGGAACTCGACGAATTCGCTGCGATATGCAAACAGTCCGAAATATCGCAACTGGGAATTGCGGGCTCCCCCGAGAAGATCGTGGCCAAGTGGCAGGCATGCATCGATGCCGAGACAGCCGGGCAACCGCGTGTCTTTCTTCCCGCGGAGTGGATCTTTGCCGCCGACCCCCGGGATGCGGGCGTCAAAGACCGATGGTTCGACAATCAACGATACTTCGACGCAACGGCCAAGCTGACGGTGGGCGAGGACGTGCCTCTGCCTGACGGATTAGCGAGAGTTCACATCAACCGCGGCGCGGGCTGGGAACAACAGGGATTCCCCGGGTTGGAGAGCTACGGCTGGTACTTTCAGACTGTACAGGTCCCCGCGGATATCGCGGGCAAGAAACACCTTTATCTTTACATGCGAGGCGTCAACGAACAGGCGTGGATTTACATCAATGGACAGATGGCAAATCAGCGCACTTATGCGTCAACTGGAAATGGCCCGTCGGAATTGATCGGAACCCCCATCGCCTTCGACGCGACGCCGTGGCTCAAGCCGGGCTTGCCCAATCGAATCGCCATACGCGTCGCGCACACGACCGGACTCGGCGGCATTTCCTACCCCGCCATGCTGATCGGTACCGACGCAGCCTCCACTCCCGAACAACTCGATGCGTACCGCCAGTAATGCCGGGATAGAGGATCATCACCGGATTTGAACGACAACAACGAAAACGCAACCCGTCACTGTTTGCCCGGCACACTCTCCGCAGCAAAGAAGCTTACATCCGGTCTCGCATCCACGGGGCCGAATCGACGCGGCTCAACCCACGAATCACGGTCGGCGGGTGCCTGCGCGGCAATCCACGAACCGAGCCGATACCGCACACTCTCGAGGCTTTCCGCAGAGAGACGGTCGTAGCTCATCGTCCCGCTGTCCTCTTCCGAGGTGCGAGTGAGCAACCCGTCGAGTTTCAAGTCACGCCGCAACGCTTCCGCGACCGATCGCCGGTCGTGCCCGGAAATTCGCGTGAAAATCGTGAGATACTCGACAAGCTGTTGGCCGTGAAGAAACGCCTTGAGCCTCAGGCTTGGGAGCGGCCCTTTCGGCGTCGGATAAAACAGGCTTGTCTGGTCCGGTTCCGTCCAGGAACGAGACGTGCCAATCGTGTTCCAAGGCACGACGCCATCGGCGCCCAGGCACCAGGCATCCAGACACCAGGCGGAACTTTGAATGTTCGGCGTACCGATCTTATTCGGACTGCCGTAAAGGAACACCTTCTGGCCGAATCGCGACTGGCGAGCGAGAACGCGATCCGAATAGGTCCTCAATGCTCCGCTCACGACCTCTTCGCCACACACGCCGTCGAGCAAATCTCGCTGCCACTCCGGCCGCGAAATATCGCAGCGAAACACGAGGTTGGCAGCACCGTTCGTGGCCGAAAGAAACTCGCGGCCGAATCGGCGCAGTGCCCAGAAATCCTGCGTATTGACCGGCTCGTCGAAGATCCAGGGCGCCGAGCATTTCGACCACGATCCCCGCTCAGCTTTGAAGTAGACCTTGTTGTTGAGATAGAACTCGAACGCCGTGCGTTCCCATTTCTTTTCGGCAATGTGCCGCGCGAATCGAGTTGCGGCATCGCGGAACTCGGCCCAGTAGCTTTCCGGATAAGCCTTCTCGATCCAATAGCCGCCACGGTAGGCCTTCTCGTGATCCATCGGCCAGTTCTCGTTCAGCGGCAAGTAGAAGTTGTCGACCGGCACTCGACCTCGCGGTAGATCGGCAAAGGCCGATCCATCGAGCAGCGGCCCGAAGCGTTGATCCCATTTTGACCAGTCCCAAGATCCCCCCGACTGCAGCTGGGGAGCACAGCCATCGGTGACCCGCCCCTGCCACGAGTACCTCAGGCAATTCAGACAGCTGCGATGTTCATGAGCCAGACGATAGTAGTCCGTCTCTTGCGAGTCCGGCAGTCCGTACGCGTTCATCTGCGGCACAAAAGACAATTGGTCGGGGAGCGCAAATCTCCACACTTCAAGCGGCACCTTGCAGCCCGCTGCAATCTCGATTTCGTATCGCCCCGCCTGCGCCGATTTGGGAATGACCACCTCGGCGAGCCACTGACCTGCCTTTGGCTCCGACTCTGCGATTCCGGCAAACAGGTTCTTTCCGGAAGAATCACACGGCAGCAGAGCGTCGCCGTTGGCGGCAACCGCAAACAACCGGGACGAGAATCCTGTTGGCACGCTCAGTTTGAGATTGGTCGCAGACTTGGAGCGAATCACCAGGACCGCAGTTTCTCCGCGGGCGGCAAAAAGCACTGACAACGGCCGTCCGAATAGATCTTCAACGAGCATCGATCGCTGCGGCGTCTTCGCGTCATCGGAACTTGCGATCCTCGGCAGGTCGATCTTCTTGGGTTCGGGCAACAGCGGAACCGACGGAGATTCAGGAATGGCGACTGCGTCGCCGTCGGCGACCCAAACCTCGAACCGCGGCGCCACAGAGGAATTCTGGTCCTTTGAGAAAAAGAAGCGGTTGGGGAACAATCTCCACTGAAATGCATCCCCGTTGCGGGTCCATTCGTTGCCCGCATCGTCGACGAGGGCGAAGCCGTGGCTGCGGCCCTCGATACGCGCCTCGATGAGAGCAGGGTCAATCGGTATCGCCTGCCAGCCCTCCTTGTCCGGCTCGGATGCGTCGGCAAAGCGCCAGATCGAACCGCCGTTTCCGAGAATGACCGCCGTAATGTCCGGTGAAACTCCCGGTAATCGGAAACAGGCCGCTCCAGGCACGCGGGCATAATTCGTTCCCGTGCCTTCCTCCCAGGGCGCGGCAATCGTCGAGGCAGTGACCCGGCCCAGTTTCTCCTCGGACGCCATGCGCACGCGAAGCACAGCCCGTTCAATGTGCCGGTGCTTCAGCGCCGAGAAGTCCCCGTCCACGAGGCTGAATTCCTGAATGCCTTTCAGCTTGATTCGCGGCGATGCTCCGTTGTTTCCCTCGCGTTCGCTTCCCACCGCCGAAACCCACGTATCTCGGGTCACGGGCACGGTCACCCGTTTTGCTTCTGCCCGCGCAGCTGCAAACGGCGTTGCGAACACAACCATCACGAAACACATCGACACGCGTCCGGTTATTCGTCGCATCGCAGGAGACTCCCGTCCAGGACTTCGCCAAGAAACAACGCCCGCTCGCACGATTTCCGATCACGCCGTCAGAGAATTGCGGCGACTCAATGGGGACATTCGACTGTCTGCCCGCTCTTCTTTTCGCCTGACCGCAACACAGCCGTCCTCGTTGATTCGGCAATTCATCTTGGTAGACTCCATCTCGTCAGCGGCCCGTATTGCAGTGGTAATTCAGCGTCCGCGCGCAAAAGGTCGAGCAGACTAACTTACGATTCTGACAATCAGTAATACAGCGGGCAATTGAATCCGGATCGAATTCCGCCGCCCTCCATGAAGCGAAGGAACACTCCCGTGTGCCCGCGATGGTTCATCGTGACGTTCTTCCTGCTGTCCGGCACGTGCCGCTATTCTCCGGCAATTGACCTGTTTGTCGCCCCCAACGGCAACGACAACTGGTCCGGCACGCTTGCCGCTCCCGACAAGGAAGGCAGCAACGGCCCGTTCGCCAGTCTGGTGCGTGCGAGAGACGAATTGCGACGTCTCAAGTCCGCCGGGAAACTCGAGCAACCGGCGACCGTCCACTTGCGAGCCGGTGTTTACCGACTGACCAATGCGGTCTCGCTGGGCCCCGAAGATTCCGGCACTCCGCAGTCGCCGATTGTATGGCGATCGTTCGAGAACGAGAAAGTCGTCATCACAGGCACGCAGGCCGTGACCGGATTCGAACCGTGGAAGGACCGGATTGTCGCCGCCAACTTGAGGGGCACTGCATTGGAGAACGCAGTTTTCCGGCAGTTGTTCTTCGGAGGCGAGCGTCAGGTGATGGCGCGCTATCCGAACGTCGACGCCGCCGACCCGCACTTTGGTCAATGGGCCTACGTTCTCGCAACAGACGCCGCCGACCCGACCAATCAGTCGGTCTCGGACAACGTACCGCACGTGAAGGACCACTTCACAGCCACCGGCGACGTCATCAAATCCACGTGGGAAAAGGTCGAGCGTTGCGAAATCGCCATCCATCCCGCCTATGGATGGGCCTGGGATACCCTGCCCGTGAAGTCCGTGGACAGAGAAAACAACATCATCCGGCTGGGAAGGCCGGCCAGTTACGGCCTCATGATCGGCGATCGTTACTTCGTGCAGAATCTGCTGGCCGAACTCGATGCGCCCGGCGAGTGGTACCTCGACCGCGACGAAAAGAAGCTCTATTTCTGGCCGCCGGGAGATGTCGCCTCCGCCGAGATCTGCGCTGCGGTGTCCGAGTCGTTGTTCGTTGCAGACCGGGTGAACTCGCTGACCTTGCAAGGCCTGACGTTGGACGGTTGCGGCGGAAATGCCGTCACGCTGAAGAATTGCGAAGGCACACTTGTCGCTGCCTGCACGATCCGCAACACGGGCCTGTGGGGCGTTGCGATCCAGGGCGGACACAACACGGGGGCAGCCGGCAATGACATTTACTGGACCGGCGCAGGCGGAGTCAGCATCGACGCGGGCAACCGGACGACCCTGACGCGAGGCGACTGCTACGCGGACAACAATTACATCCACCACATTGCAGCCTTCGAACGGACGTACAACACCGGAGTGAACCTGACCGGCGTCGGAAATCGAGCGAGCCATAATCTGATTCACGACTGTTACCATCAGGCTCTGCTCATCGGCGGCAATGACCAACTCGTTGAGTACAACATCGTCCACCACACGAACCTGGGCTCCGAAGATACGGGCGGACTGTACATGTCCTCGCGCGACTACACCCAGCGCGGCACGATCATCCGCTACAACGTGTTTCACCACATCGGGGGTTTCGGGAAGAGCAATTCGTGGAGTCCGGTTCGCAACGGACAGGTGGAATATCACTATCCCGGCTTCACGTGGGGAATCTATCTCGATGCGCCCGAAGTCGGCTGCACGATCTTTGGCAACGTGCTCTACAGCCTCCCGGTCTGCGGACTGTTCAATCACGAAGGCCGAGACAACCGCTGGGAGAACAACGTTATCGTTGACGCTCCTGCATTCCGAGTGAGCACCGGCGGTTACCCGGATCTCGACATGCAGTCGTACAAGTACATCCTGGATTTGCGCAAGACCGATCATTATGCCCAGTACCTGCAGCACTACCCGGAACTCGCAAGCTATACCGACGACCAGTCAACTCACCAGACTTGCGCCCCCGGCACCTTCTCGCACAACATCATCTATTACACGACGGACGGCGGCCGGATGATCCGCGAGCAGAACAAGGTCAACTGGGGCGGCGCTCAACTTGTCTGGACGTTCAGCGGCAACGAACAGTCGTTCAAAGGCTTTGACTTTGATCGGAACTGCTTGTATGCGCCACCCGAATTGCCGCTGAAATTCAGTCTGACGTTGCGGCCGAAAGCCGAACAGATGCTCGATTGGGCGCAGTGGCGGGATCAGGGAAAAGATGGACACTCACTGCTGGCCGATCCCCAATTCGTTGACCCGGCCCACCACGACTATCGGCTGAAGCCCGACTCGCCCGCGTTGAAACTCGGCTTTCAGCCGATCCCGTTCGACAAGATCGGGCCCTACCAGGACTCGCTGCGGGCAACCTGGCCTATCATCGAAGCACCCGGCACCGCGGCACTGGGAGACTTCACTACTCAACGTTTTTTTAAACTCCCCGGACGCGATCCCGTTCCGGCCGCAGAGGTCCAGCCGCGGAACGGCCTGGGGAATTTCGCCGCAAAGGTCAAGAGCGGCCAACAAGTCACGGTGGCGGTGTTCGCAGGCGGCAACCATGCCCAAGGCCAGTGGACGCCGGCCGTCGGCGAGTGGCTGAAGGCCCGATTCCCGAGTGCCAGGCTGAACATCATCAACTCGCCGATCGACGGCGGGTTTCGTGGTTCCGGACACAGCGTCTTTCGCCTCGGACACGACGTGCTGCAACACCGCCCCGATCTGCTGATCGTGGATTTCGCGGCCGACGATTTCGAGAGCAACGAAGAGTCGGTACAAGTCAACGCCGAGGGCATGGTACGACAGGCATGGAAAACCGATCCCAATATCGACGTGCTGTTTGTTTACGCCCTTCGCCTTGAATACGAAGAAGATTACGCAAAGGGCGTCTGCCCGAGCGCTGTCAGCGCCTACGAACGCGTTGCGGCCCATTACGGAGTGCCCGCAATCAACATGGGCTATTGCCTGGCATTGATGGCACGCGACCAGAGACTGCTCCTGAAGTCGCCGCCCGCGAACTCGGCACCAAAGTCCGAACTACCTGTGTTTACCAAGGACGGGGTCTATGTCACTCCTGCGGGAGTCGAACTGTACACTCAGATTATCCGAGATCGTCTGGCTGGATTATTGGAGACCAACTCAATCGGTCCTCACTTGCTGCCCAAACCGCTCAGCGCCCGGAACATGGAAGGTGCGATCCAGAAGCCGATTACGCGCGAGATGCTGACCGGCGACTGGCAGGAAGCACTGCCGCCAAATGTCGGAAACGCCAGTTTTTCAGGTCATTTCGATCGTTTGTGGGTTACACGAACTCCAGGCGCCAGACTTACGTTCACATTCAATGGATCGCGAGCATGGCTGTTCAATGTGTTCGGCCCGGCGACCGGACGGGTCAAAGTTACGATCGACGGAGTCGACAAGGGCGAGCGCGAGCAGGTGGACCAGTGGTCGCATTACTACCGATTGGGCAGCATAGAAATCGGCGCTAACCTTCCGCGAGGCGAACACACCGCCACCGTCGAATTGCTCGCTGATCCGCCGAATCGTTCTGCGCCGATCGAATCCGCCAAAAAGCTTGACCGTTATAAACCTGAGGACTTCGAGGGGACGATGCTCCACCTGGGAGCAATCTGCGTGCAGCAAGATCCCTGATAGGTTGTTTCAAAGAACGTGTTTCGGACTTCAATATCCCCGTGGGGGTCGTGCAGTTTAGAAGTGGTTGCACCGTCGTGAGTCATGCTTCACTCTCCCTCTGGGAGAGTCGGGCCGAAGGCTCGGAGAGGGCTACCGCGCCGCTAGTCGTAGAATTCACTACTGGTTCGGAAGACCCTCCCCGACCGCTACGCGTCCGACCCTTCCGCGCTGCGGGATAGTGACGTTGATTTTTCAAACAAATTCCACGAGCGGAACTGTGGCGTTATTAAGAGAGCCCACTCCCGCCAATCGCTGGACCTGACGCGACAAGGCGAGCATCCGCCGATTCGTACAACAGGAGGAGGTTACGTGAACCGTCACGCTTTCGCCGCACTTGCGTGCATTGTTGCCGTCTTGAGTGCGTGCCCGATTTCAGCGGGGGAGCCCGCCTCGGTGGCAGCCTGGGACTTCAACGGCAATCTGCTTGATCGCTCGGGGCACGGAAACCACGCGTTTGCCGCAACCGCGAACTTCACCGCGGGACACGACAAGGATGGCCTGCGATGCAGCCCGGACGGCGTTGTTGTGCCCGCTACTTCGCAACTTCGCCCCGCTCCCGGTCTGCGCATCGAATGCTGGGCGAAACTCGGCAAGATCCCGACTACTTGGCAGACACTGCTGATGAAGGAGCGTGCCTATCAGCTTCGCGTCGATCCGTCGATCGAAGGAGGACATTACTCGTTCTTCCTGCACCTCGGTCAGTGGGAACCGCGGGTCCGCTCCAGGACGGTGGCGAAGACCGGCGTTTGGCAGCATTTGGCGGCCGGGTGGGATGGCAAAGAGATCTGGATCGAAGTCGATGGCGAGCGAACCAGCGTGCCTCGTGCCGGCGAACCCACGAGTTCAGGCGAACCGCTCGAGATAGGTCAATTTGACGGTGTGCTCGATGAATTGCGTATCGAGAACCCGAACGCCCGATATTCGGGCACCGCGCAATGGCTGTTCGAGGGCAGCCTCCGCGACTCCTCCCCGCACGGATACGATCTGCAGGGAACGAATGTCGAGTACTCGTCCGTCGACGGAGGGCAGGCGTTGAAGCTGAACAGCGGAAACGTCCAGATCGCAAGCAACCCGGATCTGCAACTTGCTCCGGGACTCTGCATCGATTGCTCTGTCTATTTCGACCAGGCACCGACCAATGGCCGCCACATCGCCATGAAGGATGGTGAATACCAACTCCGCGTGAATGCCGCGAACGAAGGCGGGTGCTTTGCCTTCTTTGTTCATCTCGATGGCTGGGAACCGCGAGTTTCTTCCAAGGAACCCGTGGTGCCGGGCAAATGGTATCGATTGACCGCCCGATGGGACGGTTTTGCATTGACGCTGGATGTCAACGGCAAGCGAACCCGCGTGACCCGCACCGGCATCGCCAAGCCCGGCAACAATCCTCTCGTGATCGGTCCGCTGGGCGGCGCGATCGACAACCTGCGGATCGATAATCCGCGGCGTCCGACCTTGCTCGTGCGCGGCACGCGGCAGGAACATGCGATCCTCCGCGCAGGGCGTCCCGAAAAACTGATGACATCCGTTCGCAATGTCGGCACTGGAACTGAACAAGTTGCCGTCCATTTCGAACCGACATCCGGCGTGCGATGCATTGGGCAAGCGACGCACGAACTGGGCGCCATGCCGATGGGAGCCGAAAAGACGATCGAATGGACCGTGGAAGCGGATAAGCCCAGCACCGCCTTCGGCGAAATACTCTTGACCGCAAATGACATGGAATCCGTGAGGGCACGGCATCCGCTGGTCTTCTTCCCGAACGAGTCAGACATGCCCCGCTACATCTCGGAAAAATTCGCGCCCCAGCGCAAGCCGGATACTCCGGCAGCGACCTACTACGTTGACAGCGAAAGCGGCGACAACGCCAAGTCCGGCAAATCGCCCGAGGCGGCGTGGAAGGACTTCACAAATGTCAGCAAGCTGACCCTCGGCCCGGGAGAACGATTGCTCATCCGCCGCGGAAGCGTGATCAACCAGGAACTCACCCTTTCCGCGAAAGGCACCCGAGATAACTGGGCTGAAATCGGTGCGTACGGCACCGGCGCCCGCCCGATCATTCGTAGAAACCGGGATATCGACGATCGCTGCGCGCTCGTGCGCAATCCCGACTTCCTCCACATCAGCAGCCTCGTCGTGTGCTGTGCCGCGAAGGGGTTAATCGTCCATTACACGGAACCGGGCCATCGCGGTTTGCTGATCGAAGACTGCATCGCGCACCACATCGAAGGACTGTACCGGCCCAACGCACATGGGATTCCCGAATGGCGAGATCGTCAGGGCGCGCCCGGCGACGGCTTGACTATCTCTGCCGGACTCGGCATCACCGGCGCTCCGGCCGCGGAACTTGTGCTGCGGAATTGTGAATCGTTTCAGTGCTCATCGGGGTGGTTTGTGCGGGGCGACGATGCAATCGTCGATCGCGTCTACTGCCACGACAATATTGCTCACAACACGTCGCCTCATCCGTTTCTGGTCAGTGTTCGCCGCGCCATGCTTCAAAACAGCATCTTTGATGCCTCGGGATGGCATGCAAGCGCGGGCACCATGGGCATCATGCTGGGCGATACCCACGGCCTGATCATCAGCAACTGCACGTTCCGGAATCAACCCGATTCGGGAAGCCACGACGAGGGCGGTATCGATTTCGAGAACAGCGGCAACGGGTGTCTCATCGATCACTGCACTTTCCAGAACAATGCGGGAGCCGCAATCGAGATGCTGGGCCTGCAGTCGCCTCAAACCACGAACGTCGAGATCCGGAACTCGCGTTTCATCAAGAACAACACCGCCAAGAAATTGGGGCCATCGGAAATCTACATCTGGGGACAGGTCCGGGACCCCTCCGTGTGCTGCAGCACGGGTACCATCCGCGACAACGGTTACATCACGCTCCCCGGCATCGAGTTCTACGTCAACGAGGCTCCCGAGTTGACATCGTGGAAGCTGGAAAACAACAAGCCGTACGCGACGGTTGACGAACTCGACCGCGCAATGCCCTTCAACCGACCTCCGGTCGTCAACGCTGGAGTCGATACCCGGACCGACCAGATGAAGGTCGACTTGGCCGGCCAGGCGAGTGACGATGGCAAGCCGGGAAGCAAGCCGCTCTCAACGGTCTGGGAGGTACTCGAAGGTCCCGGTCCCGTCGCGTTCGACGACTTCAAGTCGCCCGTCACCGCGGCGCGTTTTGAACGACCGGGCGATTACATCCTGCGTCTCGTTGCCGACGACGGAGAACTCTGGCTTAGCGATACGGTCGTGGTACATATCCTCCCAGCGGGCGAGTCGGTGACCAAGGCTTGGGAGTTCAACAAAAACCTGGATAAGGAGGGTTGGACGGAAGTTAATCCCGGCACACGAGTGCGCAACTGGCCCAACCCGGACTGGCCCACAACGTCGCATCCGGTGCAACTGGTTGCCGGCGGCAATTATATTCTTGCCATCGAAGACAGTGCCGATGCGGGACTTGTCTCGCCCGATCATCTCGGGATGGACCTGGATGGACGCGAGAAACTCGTCATCCGGTTCCAGAACCATACCCCCGCAACGCAGATGCGAATTCGGTTCACAACCGAAGGCGATGGAACCTGGGACGATGCCAAGAGCCTGGCATTCGACGTGACTCCCAACGACAACGCCAACCGCACTTATTCCGTCGATTTGTCGACGGTCCCGGCGTGGAAAGGCAAGTTGCGGCAGTTGCGACTCGACCTGGCCACAGGGAAACCGCTCACTGGGACCTGCCGTTTCGACTACGTGTGGATCGCTCACGCGCCATCCAGGTAGACCGCGAGGTTCAGGGCCGTGTTTGTTTTCATCGCCGGCATATCGCTTCAACAATTTGTTTCACGGTGACCACCATGCGACGCGTACTATTAATTGCATACCAGTTTCCGCCGGTCGGAGGCGCTGGCGTCCAGCGTGCAGTAAAGTTCACCAAATACTTGCCGGAACATGGCTGGGACGTTTCGGTGCTGACGGTCTCGAATCCCTCGGTGCCCCTCAACGACAACAGCCTGTTGGCGGACATTCCGCCGCAAACGGTGATCCGCCGCGCAAAGACGCTCGAACCCGATTATCGAACGAAACAAAGCGTTTCCACCACGTCGAGTGCAGGCGGCAAGCAGCGGTTGATGTCCCGCATCAAGCAGAGCATCCGCAAAGCCGCGATGCTGCTCCTGCAACCCGATCCGAATATCCTGTGGGTCCCCCAAGCCATCCGACAGGGAAAGCAACTTCTTCGGGAAATACCGCACGATGCCATCCTGGTCACGGGCCCGCCGTTCTCGTCGTTTCTCGTCGGCGCCAGTCTCAGTCGCAAGGCCAAACTGCCGCTGACCCTCGACTACCGGGACGAATGGACGATCAGCAACCGATATTGGGAAAACAAATCCCGCAACCCTTTGGCGGATCGTTTTCAGCGATACCTGCAGAAACGGGTATTGCGTCAGGCGAGCATGGTGATTGCGACGACGCAGCGGAGCGCAGAGGCCCTTTCGCAAGAGACGCTTGCCGCTGGCCACGGCATTCCGGTGCGGTGCCTTTACAACGGATTCGACGCCGATGACGGATTCGTCCAACCGACGCACGCAACGAGACCGCCGGACGCGCGATTTCGGCTTTCTCACGTGGGCACGCTTTGGAATCTGACCACCGTTCGTCCGTTGGTGGAGGCGATCGAGCAATTATCCAGGACACAACCGGATCTGTCCGCGCAGCTTGAGGTGGAAATGGTGGGACGCTGTACCGAGCAGGAACTGGCGACACTGAACCGACTGCAGGGTCTGCCGTGCACGTTCCTGCGGCGCGAGTACGTGGACCACACCGCAGCGGTCGAGGTGATGGTCAACGCCGACGAACTGTGCCTGCTTCTGTCGGATGTACCCGGAGCCGAACGCGTCATGCCCGGCAAGACCTTCGAGTACCTTGCCACCGGTCGCCCCGTGCTTGCCATCGCGCCGCCCGGTGAGATGCGGGACGTACTGCACGGGTTTGCCGGCGTTGCTGAGTTTTCCCCCCAGGACGTCGACGGCATACGTGCTCATCTTGCCCGTCGCATCACGGCCCGTGCCGTGGGTGAACACTACTCCCGCGACGTTTCCCGCTTTGACCGACAGCAACAGGCCGGCGAACTTGCCGAAGCGCTCGACTGCGTCGCCGCATCATCGGAAACAAAAGGACGTGTTCAGTAGTACGGTTCGAGGTGAAAACACGGTCGGCAAACGGGCCAACTCTCACATATTCGAGTTCGTGCCACGGTTGAGTTGTCCCTCGTAGTGCGGTCGTTTCCTCGCACCCCACTTCATCCGGGACGATCAGTGCTCATCCGTGGCCTCTTCTCCTTGCGGGAAAATCAACGGAATGAACCCGACCGATCGGCCGACAAGCCGTGCGTTACTGCCCGCTGCCGGTGATCCACACGGGCGCGGACCAAATGACGTTGCCGTCAGCTTGCTTGACCTTTGCGAAGTAGTAGTGTTTGCCGGGCTTCACCGGCCGATTAAGTTCCCATTGGTGCTTCGCTGCGTTGGGTTCGCAACGATCCGCCGCATTTCCATCCTCGAAAACTTCAATCAACGAAATATTGTCGCCCGCATCGGGGTCTTCGACATGGATCGCCAATTGAACTGACGAGCAAGGCTCTTCCAAAACGCTGCCCATCGCGGCCCGGTTGACCTCGAAGCCGAGTCGGCAGTTGCGGTCCAGCGTGGAGTACGTACGGCGATTCTTCAGTGCATCCAGCACATTGCGCTCGCTCAGTCCCGGAACGAGAATGCCGGTCCAGGTCTTCACGTTACCCCAGTTCGGTGAATGGGTATCGTCACTCCCGTCCGGAGCGATGTGCCAACCGTTGTTCAACGCGCGGATGAAAGCCTTCTCTTCCACGTCGCTTCGCACTTCCATCAGTTGCATGGCCTTGTCGCCCGCTTCCGAGTACGCAAGACCGTCGTGCGTTACCGTTCCGTCGCCCGGGTGATTGAATTTCAACACGACGCCGGCGTCGGCCGCGGCCTTATAGAATTCCGCAGGATCCTCCGGCCAGACGCGAGTCTTGGGATCGTAGATGTTGATGTGCCCCCATTTCTTCGTCCATTCCAGACCGGGAAACGACACGAACTTGCCGTCTTCGTTGGCTGCAAAAGCCACTCGCCGCATGTCCAGCCATTCATCGTCGCTCACACCCTCCAGATGATCCGTCAGACAGAAGATATCCAGCTTTGACGTATTCCGGGCGTAATCGTGTGCGACGGCGGGAGCCAGCGTTCCGTCCGAATAACTGGTGTGGCTGTGCAGATCCCCGAAGAAAACCTGGAGCGGATTGGAAACCACCACGTCGATTGAGATGTTTGCCCGTTTGTTGTCGGTCAATACGATGAGCTTCTGCGGCCCGTTGGGAACGAGCGTGCTGTTCAACTGACCAGCCCACTCGCCGGTATCGCCCTTTTTTGCCAGCGGCGTCCACGGAGCGCCGCCCAACCCGACCAGCATTGCCACCGGCATCGACGCGCCGTCGGGCAATTCGGCCTTGATGCAAACGTCGATGCACCCCGAAACGGTCTGCTGCGCCGCAGGTTGTGCGACGGTCAGTTTCGCAAACGGAGGCACCTTCTTGGTCGCAGCTTCCTTCTTTGCCGCCGGTTCGGCGCCTGTAACGCATTGAACGATCAGTAATGCGAAACAGATCGCGAAAATACGTGCCATGGCAAAACTCCTTAGCGACTCGAGGGAATCCGGCTGGTGAAACGATAAGTGCCCGATGCGAGTTCACAGCGGAACAGGCCCTTCTCCAACGCTGCCTGCGAAACCCCGGGCTGCCCGCTCACGGGTTGTCCGCTTTCCTTGATCGCCCCAATCTCCGTGGCCGGTATCGTGGCCCCGGCTGTCGTGTTCGGCGGGACGGTCAGTTCCCACGTCAGTGTATCCCCATCAACACGCCATGCGCTGACGATTTTTCCGTAACCGGTCATCAGGGAGACGTCCACTCTTTTCAGCCCGCTCTCGATCCCCGGCGTTACCGTGAAATGTTTGAATCCGGGCGACTGCTCGTCGTAGCGGATGCCGCCCAGTCCCTCGATAAACCACAGTCCGACCGAGATCATCGTATTGTGAATCTGAGAATTGTCGCCGTCCCATTCTTCCCAGATCGTCGTTGCGCCGTTGCGGAACATGTTTCCGAAACTGGGAAAGTCCTCCTTCGTGTGCATCAGCGCCATGAGGTCATTGCGCCGCTGGGCGATCAGATACTTGGACATGAAGTAATTGCCGTGCATGCCCGTATTCAGATGTCCCTTGCGAGTGACCGTGATATCGTGCTCCAGCGCTGCCATGACTTTGGAAGCGGCGTCGGAGGGCGTGATGCCGAAGAGCAGCGGCATCGCGAGGTAGGTCTGCTCGCCATTTGCATAAGTCGCGCCGTCGGGGTTCAGGAAACGCTCGTGCAGGCGCCCGGCAAGTTCCTTGGCGCGAGCCGCGTAGACTTCGGCCTGAGCATCGTCCCCCAACACATGGCCGATCTTGCCGGCAAGCTGCAGGCAGTAGACGAGGTAACAGTTGTTGAAGAAAAGGGTCGAGCGATCGTCGACGCGATCGCTGCCCTGCTTTCGTCCCGGCGGCACCCAGTCGCCGAGGAAGTTCCACTCCGGTCCACCGGCGCATCCGATACCCACATACTTCTGCAGCAATCCGTCACCCATCTTCGTGTCGATGAACGCGAGCCACTTCTTCATGACGGGCCATCCCAGTTCGAGCGGCCGCCGGTCTCCGTACGTAATGTAGATCTGCCATGGCATGGTTATGCAGAAACCGCTCCATACCGGACCGCCACCGGCGTCCTGCGAATAGGGCGCAGTGTAGGGCACGTCCCCTTGATCGTTCTGCGAATCGCGCCAGTCGCCGGCCCACTTGGCGTAGAACGGGCCCGTGCGGAAGTTGAGCATCCCCATTTCCATCGAAGTGCCCGAGTCGCCGCCGTACCCCAACCGCTCGCGATGCGGGCAATCCACCGTGTATCCGCCGAGACTCAAACACTTGTAGGTCCAGCACATCGTCTCGTGGATCTTGTTAAGCAGCGGGTTGTCGCAGGAAAACGTCGCAGTGGGCTCGTAGTCCGTAGTGACAAGCCAACCTCTGACCTCATCCGGTTTCGGAGCCCGCGGAAGTCCCTTGACGATCGCGAAACGGAACGCGGCGTAATTGAACCGGTTTCGGAACCGCTCGCCGCCGCCGCCCTTAGCCACGTAGACGTTGCGCTGGCCGTAGATCTGATACTGGCCGTTGGCAAGTTGCTTGTCGGCGAACTCCATCGTGACCGTTGTTCCCGGCTTCACGTCGTCGGGCAACTTCAATTCAAACCAGCCCGTGTAGTTACGCCCCATGTCGAGCAGCCATCCCTCGCCGAGCTGCTTCACTTCAGCAAGATGAATCTCGTCGAGCATGCGGTTCGGCTCCATCATCTGCGCAGCAATCACCGGCGTCGGCGGATGATGGACCGCTGCCTGCTTCCAGCCCGAATCGTCATAGTCGGCCGCACTCCAGTTGGCGATCTCCTTGGCGGCCTCAACCTGCTCGCCCCCATAACTGCCGCTGGTCCCTTGCCCGAGCGGTGTAATATGGCTGGGATGAACTTTCCAGCTCGCATCGGTAGCGATCGTCAGCGGCTTGCCGTTCTTGAACGAAAGATTCAATTCGGCTTTCACCATGGGCCCTACGGTACCCGCGTTCTTCAGCACGCCGGTTGACCAACCGCGGCCCAGCCACAAGCCAATGCAGTTCCTGCCCGCGACGAGACGATCCGTGATGTCGTGAGTCAGATAGAGACCGCGCTTTCCGTAATCCGATACTGCCGGAGTGAGCACGTCGCTTCCGACTTTCTCGCCGTTCACGTAGAGCTCGTAGTAACCCAGCGCACAAACGTAGATCGTCGCTGCGTCAGGGACCTTCTCAAGCGTGATAGTCTTGCGCAACAACGGAAGCGGTCCCTCGTTGTTCTTCATCCAATCGGCGCCGATCCACTCGCCGTTCCAGTCGGCAGCGGCAAGCGGCCCCACGGAGAACATCGCAGCATCGCTCCATGGCGAAGCGGCTTCCGACTGATCCCACACGCGGACCTTCCACCAGCAACGCGAGTTCTTCGACAGCGGTTTTCCGGCGTAAGAAACCCATTGAGATTGGTCCGAGTCTACTTTGCCCGAATCCCAGCTCGCCTCGGCATCCGCTGCCGCGGGTGACGGAAGGACGACAATCTGAAAAGCCTTCTGGGACAACCCGCGATCGCCGGGCGGAATGGCCCAGGAAAAACGCGGTTGCGCCCGGTCGATGCCCAGTGGATTTACGAGCCCCTCGCATCGCAATTGAACCGGTTTGCCCGGAGCGCCTTGCGAAACAGATGACAGGCAGGTCGCACCTGCACACAAAGCCAGCAGGACAGTCATGATGCGCATCGTCGAATTCCTTCTAATTCGTTCCGTCTTACGGAGTTTTTTACAGATTTGAGAGACCGTTCACGTTTTTCGATTGCACTATCCCGCCATGTTACCAGAGCGGATGCGGCCTTCCAGTCGGCTCGCGGCTCCCGCCAAAGGAGGTCGTGCAGTTTAGAAGTGGTTGTACCGTCGTGATTCATGCTTCACTCTCCCTCCGGGAGAATCGGGCCGAAGGCCCGGAGAGGGGTACCGCGCCGCTCGTCGTAGAATTCAACACTGGTTCGAAAGACTCTCCCCGACCGCTACGCGGCCGACCCTCCCGCACGCGGGCGGGTGAAGTTAACTCGTTATGTCCAAATGGTTCCTAAACCGCACGACCTCAAAGCGAGAGACGGCAGCATGCCGCTACCTGCCCGGCGACAATCGAGATTCCGGCAGCCCGAAACCGCGCGTTGGAACGCACAGCGGCACTGAGGCAGAATCAACGGGAGTCCTCCGGATAAAACACCTTAATCGCAGTGCGAGTCAGCGGGCATTGTCGCGCCGCATCGTAAATCTCATCGGAACGACTCCCGGAAGCGGCCCAAAGATGATAAGCCGCCAACGCCTCGAAACTCGCATTCAGCGACCCGATCATCGGCAGCGATTCGTCCAGATCCACGGTCACGTTCTCGACCAATCCCCACGGCGGAAAAAAGCCCATCTGCTCGAGCCTGTCCAGCCGGGCGAGTGTGCCCGTCGCATCCAGTACGCCGGTCATCAGCATGTAGTGCGGATGAAGCAGCCTCAATCCAGGCACATCAGTTCCATCCGCCACGTATCCTACGCCACCGGGCCCCTCCCCCGCCGACAGACCGAAGAACCCCGCCTGCGCCGCCGCCGATTCGGGCCAGTTGCTCTGAACGTATTCGCGTTGTTCCCGCAGCAACTGCCTGCGCGCAGCACTCCAGTCGATCCGAGTGACTTGATCCGCGGCGCTCGAAGAGAACTGCGGATAGAACAGGCTCTGAATTTCCGCGATGAAACCCGTTCCACGATGTACGCGACCCGTGGCGTTCATCTTCGGTTCAAAGCGGCCATCAGCAGCCATGCGTTGCAGAAGAAGAACCAGCGCAGTCTCTCCGCCCCAGTCCCGCCAAGCCGACTCCAATTTCGTGCGACCGTCGTCCTTCAAGCCATGAATCACGAATCCCTCGGCGTCGCGAAGTTCCGAGAAGCCGATTTCCTTGATGTTGAATTCCAGCTGTCTGAGCAATTCGTGATCGCCCATCAGCTGTGCGGCGAGCAGCATGCTGTGGTAATACAGGCTCGTATCGATCGTGCTGTATTCCGTGCCGGGGTGAATCCCGTACGCCCCATCCGCCTTGCGCAGGAAGTGAGGCAGCAAACCATGACTTCGCGGCAATTGCGATATCCGGCGATGCACACCGTGCAGTGTTTCCGATGCCAAACTGCGTTCGACGATTCCGATGGTCGATGCTGCACAGGTAACAAGGCAGAACATGCCCGTGGCTGGAACCGATTCAAACTGCCCGGCGCTCCAGTTTGCCCGATCCTTGACCACGAGATCATCGGGAAGGTAACAGCGGGCAAGTTTCGCATAGGACTTCAGAAACAAACGCTCGTCCAGCGGCAAACGGGGACCGTCCAACACAAGGCGAACCGCGTCAATCGTCACGTCCGACGACGGCAACACCAGCCAATTCAGAAACTTGACTCCCTTCAGTTCGCGCAATTGGACGGGATTGAATGCAAACTCCAGGCACTGAAACTGCGACGGACTCTTCAACTCGCGAGTTTCCTGCCAGAGCATCTCTTCGGCGGTCGACTTCAGTTCCAGCCGAAGCTTTCCCGATCCTCTCGCGATCACGTGCACGCCAACGCACTGCAACTGAAAGCGCGGGTGGATTAACGCCGGATAACACGCTGAGGCGTTGAAGAGGCGATCCGTTTCCCGTGCGAGCCCCTCGAGGCTGTGCCACATCCCCGTTGTCTGGTCAGTTCCCGTGACTGCTCGAACTTGCCCGCTGCGCCACGAGAGGCGGCCGCCCCCTGTCTTCAGCGGTCCGTAGTCGGTGCCCAAATGGGAATAGTGCCGCGCGGGATTGAGCTCAATCGTCTTGCCGTCCTGTTTCTGCAGACGCTCTTCAAACGACTGCTGATACTCCTGAACGGGCTGCACCCAGACGTCCGATTCGCCGCGATCCGCGCTGAAGACGATCTGCACCAGCGCGAATACCTGCGCGACCACAAGGGCCGGCGAAGCATGAGGACGCGACCGGCGGCCTGTGTGCCTCGAGCCCCACGAATCGCGATTCAAAGCGCTGCTCGCATGTTGATCTCGCTCACTTGGCCGTTCAGCGTCCACAGATCATAAAGCAGGCCGAAGCCGAACAGACCGAGTGTGAGCAGGTAGATAATCCCGGTGCCCACTTTGCCCATGTAAAAGCGATGAATGCCAAGACCACCCAGGAACGTCAGCAGCACCCATGCCACGGTGTAGTCGAGCCGCCCAGCCTGGTAACGAAAGTCGGCTTTCCGCGCCATGCCGGGAATCAAGAACAGATCGATAAACCAGCCAACCAAAAACAGACCGAGCGTGAAGAACCAGATCGTTCCGCTGATCGGTTTCCCGTAATAAAAGCGGTGCGCGCCCATGAACCCGAAGATCCACAGGATATAACCGATCAGCACTGAATGTGTTTCTTGTCGTTGCTCCATGGCTCCGCCCCGCATAACAGGTCGTCGAATTGCAGTACATGTCGGATCAGTCACAACGTCACGGTAACCGTCTAGAATTCACGGTGCAAGCCGCGTTCGCTGCCCGCAGATTTCGAATGTGGCAATTGAGCCCGCTGCACGACGCCAGACTTTTCGTACGATGTCACTCAGGCCCAACGGCCGGGTGATTTCTCCTTGCTCCCCGTGTCTCTGTGAGAGACCTTCCCAGTGTGTCGATCGAATCGTCGCAGCATCCGCCTGCGACACGGTTGGACGCGCGGGCCGTGCCACAGGGGGACACGGGCCGTGGTCTTAATGTCGAGTGAAGCTCATAATGTCCGGACTCGCAAGTTGAACAAAGCGACCCGTTCCGATGGCCATCGCAACGACGAGCCAACGCCATGAATTCCTGCGATGCGACACAGCGCCCTTTACACAAGAAGTTCTTCGATCTGGACGGGCGCAAGACGAACGTCAGAACTGAATTGGTTGCCGGGGCCACGACGTTCATGGTCATGGCCTACATCATCTTCGTGAACCCCACGATTCTATCGTTTGCCAATGTTACGGAATGGAAGGGGTCGGGCCCGCCCTTCGCTCAGACGATGGTGGCGACTTGCTTTGTCTCGGCGCTGATGACCCTGCTGGCGGGCCTGCTGGCAAACCGCCCTTTCGCGCTGGCGCCGGGCATGGGACTGAACGCAGTCGTCGCTTATCAACTCGTGATTGGGATGAAACTCTCGTGGCAGGAGGCGATGAGTGTCGTGGTGGTCGAAGGGCTGGCGATCACATTCCTCGTGATTATCGGACTTCGGGAGGCGGTGATGAACGCCGTCCCTGCTTCCCTGAAGCACTCGATCGCTATCGGTATCGGCTGTTTCATTTTTTTCATTGGCTTGATCAACGGCGGCCTGGTGCGGGTTCCGGTGGAAACCATCGCGATCATTCAGGACGTTCCGGCGGGCCAACCGGCAACGCCGTTGACACTCGGCGCATTACACACCATTCCGGTCGGAATAACGATCGTCGGCCTCGCGTTGACCACTATTCTGTACGCGCGAGGCTGGCAGTCGGCCTTGCTGCTCGGCATGCTGCTGACCACCGTTCTGTCGGTGGCAGTGAACTGGGTGACCGATGGCAAAGCATTGACGGTCGGCGCCACGCTACCGGAGTCGGTCTGGAAACTCCCCGACATGAGTTTCCTTGCGTTGCCGGGGCTGCACGGCATCGCGGGCATGTTCAGCAAGCTCGGCGTGCTGGGCAGCGTGCTTGTAGTTTTCTCGCTGATGCTGACCGACTTTTTCGACACGATGGGGACCATCCTCGGCGTGTCGAGCCAGATGGGGGACGTGGACTCAGCAGGCCGCGTGGAAAAACTCCGTCCCTTGCTGCTCGTCGATTCCGTGGCGGCGGCAGCTGGCGGAGCGGTGGGAGCGTCGTCGGTGACAACTTATATCGAGAGCGCTGCCGGCGTCGCTGCCGGTGGACGAACGGGTTTGACATCCGTCGTCACCGCAGCATTGTTTGCGTCCGCCATGTTCTTCGCCCCGCTCGCAGGAGTTGTTCCGCCACAGGCGACCGCGCCGGCGCTGCTGTTGGTCGGGTTCTTCATGGCACAGGGACTGCGAACCATCGATTGGAACGACTTTGGCGAAGGCTTCCCCGCGCTGGTGACGATTCTCCTCATGCCGATGACTTATTCGATCACCAACGGCATCGGCTGCGGTTTCATCTGCCACGTCGGAATCAAGATCTGCCAGGGGCGAGGCCGCGAAGTCCACCCGCTGCTGTGGTGCATCGCCACGGCCTTTCTGCTTTATTTTGTGCTGCCCTGGCTTGAGAGGCTCTTCGCCGCGGTGACGTAGAAAGGACGCTTCGGACACGATGAGAATCCGCGAACTGCTGAACTGTGTCCCCGCAGCGGCTCGCTACATTCGCGAGCCTATGCCGGATTCCCGCAACTCGCTCTGGTATTGGAGCGAGGCAGCGGAAAAATCGACTCCGATCGATTGCGACCTCTGGGAGCGCTGTGTCGCCGACAATGCGGAGCTTGAGGCCGGACAGCGGCGCAGAACACCGCCTCTGGACGAAGCAACGACTGCTGCCCTTCGAGAGGCTATTGACCGCAATACGGAGGCCCTTGAACTGCTTCGACAGGGCGTCGCCTGCGGACAAGTTCAGTTCCCGGAAATGACCGGCGAAGGAGGCAGCGTCTCCGAACATGCTGATTCCATCGATCCGCTTCGGCAACTGTCGAGAATCTGGTGGGCACGGGCGAGACTGCTGTTGGCCGATGGCCGAACAGACGAAGCCGCAAGCGACCTGATCGGACTGGGCGACATGGCACACCTGGTCTGCTGCGGCGAAAGCCTCGTAATGCACTATCTCGTCGGCTGCATCGTGCAGGCCCTTCCCCTGTACGGCATCAAGATGCTGGCAGCGGAACCGGTCGTCGCGGCAGATACGCGGCGACAGGTCCGCGAAGCCCTGGAGCGATGGATCGACGAAGCGGATCTGTCCAGCCGCTGTCAATGCGTTGATCTGTGCAGTTACGCGATTCCCGAAATGGCACGAATCGCCGAGGCGGGAAATCCCGAGGCAGTAATCGATCGATTCCTGGAGCGGCATTACACCATTCGGCCGCAGATGCCCGAGTCGGAAGAAAAAGAAGTCGCTTCGGCACCTGACGGCCGCGTTGAATGGCGACGGGACGCGATTCGCCATCTGCTCAGCGATCATCCGCAACCGTTCGACTTGAAGCCGCTGGTGGAACCCATGGGTCGTGTGATTGCCGATCGCGTGGAGCGGTGGCAGGAACCCTCCGCGTGGAGCATCGCACGATCATGGCGGCGTCTGAAGAGGACGTATCGCCTCAAACGGTTTGAGTCTCGCAGACGTCTTTGGCCCGCCCAATTGACGCCGCACTTTCCGTTCGAGTGCCTCGGCCCGAGCGACTCGGCGAGGCACGAGTTGGCCGATATGCGGCCGCTCGTTTCCCCGACCGAGTGGAAGTCCATGCAGGTCCCGTCGCCCTCTGAACTGAAGCAGATCAAAGAGAAGATGCGATGGACGCCCAATGCTCTCGGATGGCTGATTGCCCAGTCGCTGCTGCCGATGGACGTCAGCGGCACTGAAATGCAGAGGCGGGCAAGACTCGACGCCGCGCGTCGTTTTCTGGCGGACACGGAACGTTGACAACTGGACGGAGCCGAGGTGACTGAATTCTGCCGCGCGGATTCCGAGATGCCAGGGTAAGGAAATCGGAAAAAAGAAGGCGGGGGAGGCCACGGATGAAACACGGACGGCAATTGCCGTTCTCCGGCCTCGGTCTTCCGCCGCTACAGCGAATACTGCGGTATCTTCATCGTTTCGCCGTCTTTCATCGAAGACAGATGCGCATAGTAACCGGGAACCGTCATGTTCAGCGCATCGATCACGTCGACCGCCGGCTTGCGTCCCCGGAGAATCGAATCGATGAAATCGTCGCCGAGGTACCCGTGAGATCCGCCATGGCCGCCCGGCTGAACTCCCGGCGGCAACGCGTATTTCTGCAGCTGCAGGCCGTTCTTGAGCGCCTCGTTGTAACGTTTCTTGCCGGTAGCGTCGCCGACGAACGTCTGATTGAAGCCGGCATACTCCCCGCGCACCCGCCCGGCCTCAAGATATTCGCCCTGCGACGCGCAGATGATCATCCGCGAAATGCCCCCCTCAGCCGTCCGGAACAAGCCGACTTCCGAGTTGAAGATGTTCCCGATCCCGTTGGGAACCCTCTTGGATTTGTCAAACAGCGCAGTCCCCTGGCACGAAACGTCCACAAAACTCTTGTGAGTCACGCCGACGTAGTAGGCCGTGGCATGGGTCGGATACCACATCGGGCAGCCGTTCTCTCGCCAGTTCTTGTACGATCCAAGCGTCGGAGCGCCGAGCGAATGAGGATGGCAGTACTCGCCTTCGGAATAAACGAGACGGCCGAACACGTCCGCCGCATAGAGCTTTTCCATTGCGTAAAGGTCGTCGTGAAATCGCGATGTCTCGAACATCGCATACACGAGCCCCTTGTGTTTGCGACAACATTCAAGCAGCTGCTCGGCGTCATCGATATCGCCCCGAAATGCCGGAACCGCCGTTGCAACGTGCTTGCCATGCTCCATGCACAGCACCGCGTGCTTGGCATGCGACGGCGCATCGGTCGCGCAATAGATGGCTTCGATCGAATCATCCTTGACCATCTCTTCCAACGAAGGATACGTCTTCTTGCATTTTGCGATCTTGGCCATGTCCGCACAGCGGTCGGGAAACAGGTCGCTGACCGCAACCAATTCGACGTTCGGATGGTTCTGGATGTCGAATGCGAGGCCGAACTGGCAGACACCGTGGCCGACGATACCGACGCGGACCTTGCGGTCACTGAACGGCTTCCAAGTCTTGGTCCGATCGTAGTCGGTCTTCGTCTGGTCGAAACCCGGAATGCCTTCGGCAGCACCTGCTGCACCGCACAACGCTTTGCCGGCGGCGGCGGTCGCCATCGAAGCAGCCAGAAACGAACGGCGGGAAAATTGAGTCATGTCCGGGTCCTCATTCAGTTGGAGTCACTCGACCGAAGACTACTGAGCCAGTTCCGCGATTGCTTCGCGGGACTGCTTCTTGGAGAACAGCCTGCAGATCAGCACATAGAACAGCGGCGCGAACAACGTAACCAGGAATGTCGACGTCACCACGCCGCCCAGGATGCCTATGCCGATTGCGTTCTGAGCGCCGGCACCCGCGCCCTTGGAAATCGCCAGCGGCAACACGCCAAATCCGAAAGCGAGCGAGGTCATGAGAATCGGTCGAAGCCGCAGTTTGGCGGCCTCGAGAGTGGCCGGTATCAACTCCATGCCTTCCTCGACGCGGCTCTTGGCGAACTGCACGATCAGGATGGCGTTCTTGGTGGTCAGGCCGAGCGTGGTCAGCATGCCGATTTGGAAATACACGTCGTTCGGCAGTCCGGCCATGCTGCACGCGATCACGCCGCCGATTGCTCCCAGAGGAAGGCCGAGCAGAACCGAGATCGGGACCGGCCAGCTTTCGTACAGCGCCGCAAGGCAGAGAAAGATAACGAGCACCGAGAATGCGTACAGGATTCCGGTCTGGGAGCTGGACATACGTTCCTGATATGAAAGACCGGTCCAGTCAAAACCGACTCCTTGCGGGAGTTGGCCGGCCAGTTCTTCCATCGCCACCATTGCCTCGCCGGAACTTCGCCCGGGCGCAGGTTCTCCTTGAATATTGATGGACGGGAACGCGTTGAATCGTTCGAGCTTCGGAGACCCGACGGTCCAGCGGCCCGATGCAAACGACGTGAAAGGCACCATGTTCCCCGCACCATTGCGAACGTAGTACCGATCGATATCGCTGGGCAGCATGCGGTACGGCGCATCCGCCTGGACGTAAACCCGCTTGATGCGGCCGCCCTGCACAAAGTCGTTCACGTACGCGCTGCCGAAGGCGGAACTGACCGTGTTATGGATCAGTGTGATGGGCTGCCCTTCCGCCCCGGCCTTGGCCCAGTCCACGTCGAGCCGGTACTCGGGCACGTCGTCCATGCCGTTGGGCCGGACCTTCGTCAACCGAGGATCCTGCGAGGCCATGCCCATCAACAGGTTGCGGGCCTTCATCAATTCATCGTGGCCGACACCCCCGCGATCCTGCAACTGAAAATCAAACCCCTTGGCCGTCCCCAGTTCGAAAACTGCGGGCGGGGCAAAGGCAAAGACCATTGCCTCGCGATATTTGGAAAACTCGCCCATGGCTTTCCCCGCCACCGCCGAGCAGCGGAGATCGGCCCGCGTGCGGAGATTCCAGTCCTTCAGTTTCACGAACCCCAGTCCCATGTTCTGGCCCCGTCCCGCGAAACTCGTCCCGACCACCGTCATGCAGGATTCCACGGCGTCCTTCTGAGTGATCAGAAAGTGGTCCCGGACCTTGTCCATGACCGCCTGCGTCATTTCCAGAGTCGCATTGGCGGGCAGGATCGCCTGGACCATGAGGATGCCCTGGTCCTCGTCCGGCAGGAAGGCCGTGGGCATGCGGCGGAACAGGAAGGCAAAAGCCCCGGTAATCAGGCAGAAAATGACCAGATACCGGAAGCTGCGAGTCAGCACGCGATTGACCTGGCCCACATACAGGTCGCGTCCCCAGAAGAACAGCCGATCGAACCAGCGGAAGAAAGGCCGCAGGAACCAGACGCCGGCCTCGGCCGGTTCGTGGCCCATCGCCACCGGCTTGAGCAGCGAGGCACACAGCACCGGGGTCAGGATCAACGCCACCAGCACCGACAACATCATGGAGGCAATGATCGTGACGGAGAACTGCCGGTAGATGATGCCGGTAGAACCGGTCATGAATGCCATCGGCCCGAACACCGCAGAGAGCACCAGCCCGATGCCGATCAGCGCGCTGGTAATCTGCTCCATGGACTTGCTGGTGGCCGCACGCGGTGAAATGCCTTCTTCGCTCATGATGCGTTCGACGTTTTCCACCACGACAATTGCGTCGTCCACCAGCAGACCGATCGCCAGCACCATGGCAAACATGGTCAGCATGTTGATGCTGAACCCGAAGATCCCCAGCACGCCGAACGTGCCAAGCACGACGACCGGAACAGCAATCGTGGGAATCAGCGTGGCTCGCATGTTCCCCATGAACAGATACATGACCAGGAACACGAGCACCACGGCCTCGAACAGCGTCCGGACCACTTCGGTGATCGCGACCCGCACGAACGGCGTCGTATCGTAGGGATAGACGACCTCCATCGCTGCCGGAAAATATCGGCTCAATTCGTCCATCTTGGCCTTGATGGCGTCGGCCGTTTCCAGCGCGTTGGCACCGGGAGCCTGGCGAACCGCCAGGATCGCCGCCGGCTTCCCGTTGAAGTAATTGACGATGTCGTAGTACTCAGTGCCCAATTCCGCGCGTCCCACGTCACGGATCCGCACGATGGAACCGTCCGGATTGGTGCGAACGGGAACAGAGCCGAATTCCTCCGGCGTCTTCAGCAGGTTCTGCACGATGATCGAGGCATTGAGCCGCTGTCCTTCGATCGACGGAATACCGCCGAACTGCCCCGCAGAGACTTCGACATTGTAGGTCCGCAGCGCGGACGTGACGTCGGCCATCGTCAGCCCGTAATTGATGAGCTTTTCGGGGTTGACCCAGATCCGCATCGCGTATTGCGACCCAAAGGCCTCCACTTCTCCCACGCCGGGCACGCGGGCCAGCGCCTGCTGGATGCTGGACACTCCGTAATCCCGCAGGTCGTAGCCGTCCATGCTCCCGTCTTTGGAGACGAGTCCCACCATCAGCAGGTAGTTGCGAGTCGACTTGCTGACTTTCACTCCCTGGCGCTGGATCACCTCCGGCAGACTGGCCATCGCCAGTTGCAGTTTGTTCTGCACCTGGGACCAGACCAGATCCGGGTCGGTCCCCGGAGCAAACGTCAGTTCGATGCGGGAAGCGCCGGAGGAACTGCTGTTGGCCGACATGTACAGCATCTTGTCGAAGCCGGTCATCTTCTGCTCGATGATCTGCGTCACGCTGTCTTCGACCGTCTTGGCGGATGCCCCGGGATAAAAGGAGTCGATAGCAATCGACGGCGGCGCAATGGGAGGATACTGCGATACCGGCAGGTTGTAGATGGCCAGACCGCCCGCCAGCATCATGATGATGGCGATCACCCAGGCGAACACCGGCCGGTCCAGGAAGAATTTCGAAAGCACCGTGACACCCCGTCAGTTCAGTAACACTCCGTCAGTTCAGTAACACCGCGTCAGTTCAATTTCGTCGCGGACTGGATCGCGCTCACACGATTGGCCGCAGCGGCCGACTTCTTGTCCGGCAGGACCACTTTGACTTCCGCGCCGGGCCGGACTTTCTGCAAGCCGTCCACAATCACGCGGTCACCCTGGGAGACGCCCGACGACACGAGCCACTTGTCTCCAATCGCCCGGTCGGTAGCGAGTATCCTCTGCTCCACCTTTCCCGCAGCGTTCACGATCAGCGTCGTCGGATGCCCTTTGGGGTCTCGGGACACGGCCTGCTGCGGCACGAGAATCGCCTCCTCATCGATCCCCTCGTCGATCGTGGCACGCACGAACATTCCGGGCAGCAGAATGCCGTCCGGATTGGGAACGACAATCCGCAGAATCACCGACCCGGTGGTCGGATCTACCGTCACGTCGCGGAACTTGAGCGATCCTTCCTGCGGATACGGGGTGCCGTCCTCGAGCGTGATCTTCACTCGATCGGTTCCGTTCTCTTTGAGACCTCCGCCCGCCAGGCTGCGTCTGAGGCGGTTGATTTCCGCAGTCGACTGCGGCACGTCCACGTAGATCGGGTCGTATTGCTGAATCATCGCCAGAGGCGCGGCCTGATAGGCGGTGACAATGTCGCCCTCGGTGACGATGGATCGGCCGATGCGCCCCGAAATCGGAGCGTGGATCTTGGTGTAATCCAGATTGATTCGAGCCGTCATCACCGCTGCGTCCGCCTGCTTGATCGCTGCGTCGGCGGCCCCCACCGCCTGCCGGTCGCTCTCCACCTGGGCTTCGGCAGTGCGCAACGAGGCCTGGGCCACCTCGACATCGGTTGCCGCCTGGTCGCGCTGCATGCCCGAAGCAGCCTGAGTCTTGAGCAGGTTGCTGTACCGCTCGAAGTTCGTCCTGGCCAGTTCCAGAATCGCCTGATGCCGCTTGAGGCCCGCAATGCTCGCGTTCAACGAAGCCTCGGCTCGATCCGCCGCTTTCTTCGCGGCGAGTTGGTTTGCTTCGGCGCTGTCCAGAGCCGCCTGATACGGCGCGGGGTCGATCTGATAGAGCAGATCCCCGCCCTTTACCTGCGCACCTTCGGTGAACAGCCTTTTCTGGAGCAGCCCGTTCACCTGCGGACGTATCTCCGCACAAAGGAAACCCGACGTGCGACCCGGCAAATCGCAAGTCAGCACCACAGGCTCGCGTTTCATCGTCACCACGGTCACTTCGGGAACGGAAGGCGGAGGCGGCGACTCGTGCTGACGACAGGCTGACAAGCAACTCGTCGCCAACAGACACATCGCTGCGAACGATTTTCCCTTACGACTATTCATGAAGAAGCTCCTGTTCGTCGAAGCCGGTGAAACCATGGATGAACCGCTGCGCCCCGGAAGTTGAAACCGGGACGCGACGCTTCAGATGACCCGCCCGGCGTCCGTGGCAATTCCATGCAGGAATGTCCCGAGAATTAAGAGGTAGACCGCCTCCCGCTGTTCGGGTCCGCTGAGATCAGGCTGACTGTGCAGCACGGCGCGACAGACTCCGAGATACATGTTCGCAAGCAGCTGCGGGTCAGCACTGCGGAAAACGCCTTCCGCGATGCCCTGCCGGAATACGCCCGCCAATCGCTGACTGGCCGCCTGGATCGTCCTGCGCTTCGATGAGTGCAGCAGTTTGAGCGCCGCATCGTCCTCGAACAGCAGTCGGTGCACCTGAGCGTGGCGAGCCACGTGCTCCAGCATCGAGCGAAGCTGCCCCGACAGCTTCTCCAAGGCGGGCAGGTCTTTCGCCTCCAACCCATCCAGTTCGACGAAGATCGGATCCACCAGCTTGGCGTGAATGAACTCCAGCAGCTCCTGCTTGCTGCGGAAGTAGCGGTACAGACTCCCCTTCGCCATGCTCGCCGCCAGCGCCACCCGATCCATGGTCATCCCTTCGGCGCCATGCTCGCTCAACACGGCCACGGAGGCCTCGAAGAGCGCGTTCTTCATCATCTCGTCGAGCGCTTGCTTGCGGATTGCGGTGAGCCTCGGCACGCGAATTCTCCTTTGCGGGGTGACTTGGAATAATACAGACTGACCAGTCACTTATCAATACGATGCAGTACCGCTTAAGGAACCAATGTACACTTAAAGCGACCACGGGAGTCCGATTTCGCAGAAACCCAGGCCCATCCCGACTCCGCTCGAAACGGTTTAATCCGCTGGCAGAACAGAGGTTCACAGCCACTTCAGTGCGTGAAGACGGCGACGAGTGCATCTTTGAGCGGCGAGCGACCTGTCAGACCGAAAAACGAACTGGTCAGTTCGCTATTCCGACGAAGTGATGCCTTCGGGACCCTCAGAGTGAAAACGCGGATGCATTCAGGCCTTGGCGGGAGAACCGAGAGAGAGACGATCCGTGTCTTGTCCGTGCCAATCCGCGGACTCTTCCCTCCGGACTCCAGACTCCGGACTCCAGACTGCTACCGCGCCGGCTGCGCCATCGTCTTCAGCGTGCGCACCGTTTGAAGTGCACCGTCGATTGGCGGGAGCGCCGTTACGGCAATGCCCGATACGACCTTGGTGATGTTGTGGTCGACTCGGTCGGGCTCCGCCCAGACGGATCCCTCGGGAGTGGAGATGTAGACCGAAAAAGTGTGGTGCCCCGTCCCGGGCCGCTCGCCGATAACGTGCACGATCGCACGTTTGCCGGGCAGATCCGCGAACAGCGTCTCGCCGATGCGGTAGCCCGCTCGCACGCGTCCCGAAGTCAACACGATATGGTCCGGCGACGGCCGGTAGCCCTCGTTCGTCAACAGCCGTCGCAGTTCGGCGAGGAATGGCAGAAGTTGCCCCGGATCCGTGATCGCCAGCGCATTCAATCCGTCGGAGATTACGATCTGCACGTCGTACTGCCCCGCCTGCCGATCGCGGAGTTGCCGGAGCAGCTGCCGAGTCGCTTCGGACAACCGCTCGCCTGTTGCGGGATGCAGGATATAGTCGGAGCGGTCTTTGGATTGGGTGGACATCGGCATCGCGCGCGGAATGGTCTTCACAAAACGCGGATCCAGTTCCGCCCAAAGGCTGTGTTTCGAGTCGCTGTAGACGCGCTGAATGGTTGCGGCAAGCTCCGGTTCGAGATCCCACGGCCGGCCGCCATTTCCCTGGGCGATGAAGACGCCGCGGCTGCGCACCTCTTTGATCTGAGCCTTTCCGTCTTCAATGATCTCCGATTCGCTGCGGGCATCACCTTTCTTGCGGCGGTACTGCAGGTACACCCAAAGCGGATCTCCGAAATGCGAAGTCGGGCGTCCTTCCTGATCGATCACGCCGAGCTGCTGAAAGAACTGCCACATCCGGTCACTGACCCGGTAACCGTATTTCTCGCGCAACCGGACGTGGTCCTGGAAACCGGTCGTCATGATGGCCAGCATCGGATCGATTTTGGTCGGAAGCGCCATCAGGTATCCGGGATTGGCCGGCATCACCTGATCCAGGCACCAGTCGAGATCGCCCAGCGAGATATCCATGTGCAGCGTCGCGCAGACATCCAGGCCGATGGGCAGATCGTGCAGTTTGCCCATGACCAGATCCTCGAGGCAGGTCCGGACCAGTTGTTCGCGAGTCCGGAACACTTCAGGGCCGATGAATCCGGCAACGTCGTTCACGTGCACCCACGGCGCCGCGGCGCGGCCCGCCTTCTCCTGCGCCTCGGCCACCTTGCGGGTCAGCACGCGGGCAAAGCCGTACTTGCGAGACTCGTGAATGACCATGTCGAAACCGTGGCTGTGCCCATTCGTGAAATCGGCCCCCTGGCCGGTCTCGAAATAGAACCCGAACTGACCCGTGCGCCGGGCGGCATACGCCAGCATCTTGTCGACGCTGACATCAAAAGTCGCGTTTGCCGTATCGCTGCCGGCGATGCTCTGAAACCAGAGCGCGGTGCTGCCCGGTTCGTTCTTCTCGACTTCCGCCTGGACGTCGATGTGCGCCAGGACGCAGTGCGGCAAGAGCTCCGACACGCCGAACGTTGCGAGCAAGTCCTTGAGCGTCAGTTCAACCGCGGCCACCGACTGGGGATCGCTCGACACGGGATTCGTGCCAAGCACCACGTCGCCGACGGCGTAGGACCAGCCGTCAAACACCTGCCAACGTATGTCATCCACATTGTCCGTGGGCGAGTTCGGCTGAATGCGGCCGCTGAGATAGCCCTTGGCCCCGATCTTGCTTCCCGGCAGCGGATGAAAGACCTTCGCGCTGACGGCGACGAGTTCGTCGTTGCTCATCAATTTGACGATGCAGCCGATCACCTCGCTCGACAAACCGGGCGTCAGCGAGTGAATGGCCGCTTCGTCCTGCGACAGCAGCAACTGTTTCAACTCGCCGAGAGTCATGGCCGCCGTCTGTTCGGCCGCACGTTTGTCACGGTTTTCCGCAAGCAGTTCAGAGAGGCGATCTTCCAGAAGCGGGTGCGCATCGAGATCCTTGACGCGGGTATTGGCGAGCAGCTTGCGGGCGCGTTCGCGCGAAGCGTCGTCGGCCGCGGCCACGCCGATCGCCTGATCACCCTCCTTGAACGCGTTCGCGGCGCCCAGCACCTGCCGATACAACGCCGCATCGAAGCGGCCGGCGACGCGACTGACATAACCAAAAACATCCTCGCCCGCGACGGGCTCCTGGATCGCAACGCCGGCCGGCGCCGCGCCGGCTTCGGCGGCCCCGCAATGAACGCGAACAGCCAACGCAGCCGCACTTCCCGCCACCATCCCTAGAAAACCGCGTCGTCTCATCATCGGGTTTCACGCCTTAATTGCGTCACGAGACCGATCCACCGCTGCCGGGAGCCAGTTTACACGCCCCCGCGATTTGCGTCCAATTGAGTTCGCTCAAGCCACGACCTGAACCTGCCGCAACGTTGAACGTGCCCCCAAACCAAGGCATTCCTCGATGCGTCCGCCGATCTCCATCCTCAACACGCTGGTCTTGATTCTGTCATTTACATACGCAGCACCGGGGGCGACACCGCGGCTCCGAGTCGCCTCGGTCTCCGCTCAACTGAATCTCAATACCGTCCACTGGAGGATCGTGGCCGTAGCCGATGGCGATACAACGAAGATAGATCGCCTTACGCCGGAGGTCCGACTGGAAGGGGCCGCGCTGGTCCACACGTCGGCACGCCCTCCGCTGTTTTTTATCGAGGCAGCGGCGGAGGGACCTCGATCGGCTCCCAAGCTGAGCCTCCGGTTGGCTGAATACCCGAATTGCTCGGTCGATGCTGCCCTGCCCTTGTCCTTGAATCTGGCCGACTTGCCGTGGCAGGCACGATGGCTCGGAAAAGACTCAAAGCTGGACAGTATTCACGTCAGCCCCGAATCGTCTGGAACATGGAATACGATTCGCCTGCCCAAAGAGTGGCAGGAGACCGGCATCACCTGGGTGCGCACGCGAGTGACCGTTCCGGAGGCATGGAAGGACCTCGGACTTCACCTGAACCTCGGACCCGTCGACGACCGCGACATCACGTTCTTTAACGGCAAAGAGATCGGCCGCACGGACGGCTGGAACAAGCCTCGCAGTTACGCGATTCCAAACGAGGCGGTTGCGTGGGGGAGTGAGAACGAGATCGCGGTGGCGGTGGACAACGGATTTGCCGGCGGCGGAATGTACAGCGGGCCGCTGGAAATCACGGCCGGCGATTCGCATTCGATCCGACTATCGTTTGCCGACCGGACCACTCAGGCCGAGGCACAGCGAGCCAGGCCGGAACCGACCGCCAAGCGACTGCCGTTGCGCCCCATGGCCGTACAGAACGGCGTATTGCGATATGCCGACGGCGGCGAAGCGGCGCTGTGGGGCGTGAATTACTATCCGCAAAGCTGGGAACAATTTCAGTCGCTGAAGAAGCTCAACGTCGACCCTCGCCGATCGATCGACGAGGACTTCGAGGACTTCGCAGCGATGGGCCTGGACATGATCCGTATTCATGTCTTCGACACCGAGATCACCGACGGCGCCGGAAACCTCGTAAATAACGAGCACCTGGACCTGCTCGACTACCTCGTCGCTCAGTGCAATCGACGGGGAATCTACCTGATGCTCACTCCGATTGCCTGGTGGAACAGTCCCGGCGCAAGGCCCGACTCGTTTTCACGCAACACTCCCAAACAGGCGATGAGCATGTGGCCGGCGATGTGGCCGGTCCAATCCAATTACCTCCGCCAGTTTCTCGGCCACACCAATCCGCACACGGGGAGGCGATTGGCGGACGAGCCCTGCCTGGCTCTGCTGGAGATCATCAACGAACCGGACTACTGGAATTACGGCAATGTGATTTCCGGCGATCCGGGCGAGACGTTTCTGAACCGCGATGTCTCGCAGCGGGCACTTGCAGGCGTGGCCGAGCAGTGGCGGCAGTTCCTTCCGGCACCCGAATGGGATTCGGCCGCCACGTTTGCCTGTTTCCGTTATCAGCTTCTGCGGCGATACATTGACACGATGATCGAGACAATCCGCCAGACCGGCGCCAGGCAGCCGATCGCCTACTTCGCCAACCGCTGGGGCGAAGTCGACGACGTGTTCCAGGGGATAGCCGACAGCCGCTGCGATGCGATTACTCTCGGAGCCTACCCGGGCGGATTGCCTCAAGACCCGCGAAACGACACGGTGAATCTGCTCGGCGAGGCGGGCAATGTCGCCCTGGAGGCCCGCTTCGCCTCCAAAGCGAGATTGGTCTACGAGTTCGATGCGGCCGGAACCCGCGATTCGGTCTGCATGTTCCCCGCGATGGCTCGCCACTGGCGCAACGCCGGAGTGCAGGCCGCCTGTCAATTCCAGTACGATGCGAGGTCGCTCGCACACCTGAACTGGGATTGGCCGCAGCACTACCTGAACCTCTGGCACGTGCCCGGAAAGACGGCCAGTTTCCTGATCGGCGGCGAGGTCTTTCGAAATCTGCCGCGCGGAGCCGATCTTCCCACGCCTGCGGACGACCAGGTCTTTCCGCCAGCCGCGGTGAGCTTCCAGCGCAACGCAGCCCTGTTCGCCTCGGATGACTGCTTCATGCAGGCCCGGCGAACCGACTGGCAGCCGCTGATTCTGCCCGAGCATCCGCGGAGAATCCTCTCGGTGGGCAGTTGCCGTTATTTCGATTGGGACGGCACCGGGATCGTGGATATGCGGATCGATGCGAAAACGGCCACTCTGCACATCTACCCGGACGTGGACCGCATCCGCGAAGGCCTTCGCGGAACCGTTGAGCAACCGCTGACGAAGCTCGCAGCCCGGGAACACACCTTTCGCCTTCGCTTGCCCGAATGGGCCGACGCCAAGGTCAGAAGAAAGGATGGCGACACGTGGGTCGACATGCCCGATCGCGCCGGACAATTCTCTGCGAGCGCGGGGATTTACCAACTCAATCGCGGGAGTCAATAACGCTCGTCGGAACGCACGCCATCGAAACCGGCGCGTAATTGCAGGTGCACCCTAATGTAAGATTAGGAATGTTCAGCACTCCGTCGGCCGGGTACAGATTGTTATTGACGGAACAGCCCGGTCGGATTCCCAATAACGGCGTGATCTTGCGGCTCTCGAGATCGACCCAGGCCGAATTCCCGAGAAATCGCGTGGTCAGCAGGTGCACGCTGGCGCGGGTGCCCGTGCAACCGCGACGGAACCACTTGAGCGGATCGAGGGATGGCTGACCGGTGGGAAGATCGTAGACCACGAGGTTCTCTTCGTTGCCGGTGAGCAGTCTCCGACCGGCCACGTACCCCGGCAGTCCCGTCTTTGGCAAGCCGTTGCCGGTGATCACCAGCCGCTTCTTGAATTCGTCGGATTGCTGGGGAACCGGTTGCCCGTCGAGTCCTCGAAAGCACCCGGTGGGCGTCACCACCACATCGAGCAACGGGCTGTACCGCAGTACGGATCCGCCGGCTCTCTGCCAGACCCGTTCGCCGGTAGCCAGGTTCAACGCGAAGATACTTCCATCGCGGGTGTCATCCTCGCCCCGCCGCGCGTCGGCCAGTTCCGCACAGAACACCTTTCCCGCGCCCACCACAACGCGCAGCTGATCGCGTGCCGCGTCCATGCGCCACTGCAGCTTGCCGGTGTGACGATTCACGCACAGCACCGTGCGACCGCTGGTCCCCACCAGACAGTCGTCCGAAACGCGGAGATTCGCCCAGGGATCCGGGAGATCGTCGGGCAGCGGGACGGCACCCGACTGTTTACCCGCAACCGGATCATAGACGAGACACGTCTTGCCCGTGCTGACATAGATCGCGTCCGGAACGACGACGAATTCCGTCGATGGCGACAGGGTCGGAGCGGGGCCCCATTGCCGGTGCAGATCGTGATGGATGCGATTTCTGTCGATCGGTTCCTTCGACAGTTCCGCCTCCCACATCATGCGGCCCGTAAAGACGTCGGACACCCGCAAGCGACCGTTTTCCAGAAGCACCACCCGTCCCTCAACGACGCGGACCTGATTCTGACCGGGAAACTTGTGCCAGCGCTGCGCCGCATCGAACCAGAGCATCGACATGGGAGACCGGATGAATTGATCTTCCGATGCCCCGGTGCCGGCGGCGTTCGCTTCGGCGTGCGACCAATCCGCGGCGCCGGGCAACGGTCCGGTACGAGACACCAACAGCAAGCCGCCCGCCTTGCGCACCTGTGCGCCGGGATACGCGCCGTCTTTCGCAAGCTCTTCAATTCGACTCTGCTCGACCGGCAGTTCCCACGCGCAGGCCACGCCTCCATAAGGCCGCAACGTATGAAACACTGCGTCCATCAACGCACGCTGTCCCGCCTGAGCCAGTTGTCCTGGCTTTTCCGAGACAACGAGACTGGCCAGGAAGGGCGGGAGAGGATACGAGACCGGATTGCCCACGTGGGCGCTGACGCGGGTGCCATACAGCCCTGCGAGGTCCAGCCTTCGGCGCAGCGTCGCGATCTTATCGGCGTCTTCATCCACGACTATGACCCGCAGGGTCGATTGCGTCGCGAGTTCTTCAGCCAGGCGCCCAGTGTCAATGCCAAGCACCAGCGCATAGCCGTCGTGCACTCCGGTTGCGGTGATAATATCCGCAGCCCGTTGGGTCCATTCGTCTGCGACGGGCGGGGGCGACACCGGTTCATCGCGGCGAGTCGCTTCGCCGGACGCCGGCGCTCCGAACGCGAAGACCTTTCCTTCGACGCTCACGACAAACAGCTTGTCATCGGCGGCGAGCATGCGCTGCGGGGTGCCTTCGATGTCTGCGTGCCACACGACTGCGGGCGGCTTGCCCGGTGTCACGTCAATTGCTTCGACGGCGCCCGGTCCGCCGGTGTACAACCGCGAACCGGCCTTGATGTGGACGTCGAGCGCTGATGGCAATTCCCAAAGCTGGCGGAGCACGCCGCCAAGATTGTCAGGCACCTCGTCCTTGGTGCGATGCGCGGGGAGGTTTTCCTTAGTCCACTGTTTCATTTCATACGATGTCAAGTCGCGGGCCACGATGCGTCCGTCGCTTTCGTACATCACATCGGGCGTCAGCACCGGCTGGCGAAAACGATCGAGTTCGCGCTGGTTTGAGCGTTCGATATCCAAACGCATCCAACCGCCCGGATAGAGCATGGACTTGAAGTCCCTGTCGCCGGGCTTGACCGACTGGAGTTTTTCTTCACTCGGGCGAGTAATATCAAACAGATCGCCGCCATGGCTGAGATATTTGCCGGTGGCCGCGACGAACCAGCATCCCTTTGGCAACCCCAGGCGTCCGCCCCAACCCGTCGTGTATTTCTGGAGGCTGCCCGTCTTGAGATCGAGAAATGCGGGCAACTGCGCGCCGCAGGGAACGATCAGACGATCTCCGTCGATCGCGATGTAGCCTTGAGGCGCCAACCCCGCTTCACCACCGACGCCGTGATCGAAGTTGCTTTCCTTGATGCGATCGCAAGTGGTATTCGACCAGATCGGCTTGCCCGTCTCGGCATCCAATGCGTGCACAAAGACTCCTTCGGTAGGCCAGAGTCCCGCCGCGAAATAGACCACGCCATCCGCCAGCACCGGCCCGCCGCGTGCCGGCCATAGCGAGACCAGACGACCATTGCCCAGGACCTTGCGCTCGCGCCGGCCTTCCGGCAATCCCCGGAACTTCCACCGCAACGAACCGTCGTCGTTCACGCAGTACAGATAACCGTCGTCGGAAACAAAATAAACCTTACCGTTCCACGCGACGGGCGCAAAACGGACCGGCCCGTCGGTAACGAACCGCCAGCGATCTTCCCCTGTCACGGTATCCAGCGCCGTCACGCAATCCTTGACCATCGACGGGACGTACATCGTATGGCCGAGCACCACGGGCTCGTAGGAAGCGTCGTATCCCAATCGCACTTCGCCTGGAAACGCCGGCCGCGGCGCGGGGAACGTGCGGGTCCAGCGCAGCTGAAGCTGCCCGGATAACTCATCCGGCGACGCCGCCGTGCGCCCCGCGTCGTAGCGAAACTGCGGCCAGTCGCCCGCCCGCGAGGAACCCGTCAACGCGCAAACAAAGAAGACGAACGCCAGCAGAGAATGCGACCTGATAGACATAGTCATGGTTCGACCTGTGTGATTTGCAGACAGTCAACGCCGGCAGAGCCGACGCACGTCGCTGCAAACTCCTGCGACGCACCGCTAACCGTATCAGCCCTGCTTGACACACACAAGGAGTTTTGAAACGGTGCGTACCGCGAGGCCTGCAATCGACCGTTGGGCAAGAGAACCACGGATGGGCGGAGAACATTGCGGAGAAGAACCGCAATCGTGTGGAGATTTCCAACTGCGAAGCACCTGCAGGTGTAACGAAGGCCGGTTGCACAGGTGGGCACTAGGCCTAGAACCAGCGAAGGCCTTGTGAAGTTTCTTCGCTGAATAACAAAAAAACTCGAAAACCATCGGCTTTTCCAGGGGTTTCATGGGGTAACTAGAAACCAATGAACCCTGAACAAGGAGGTTTTCGAGTGAACCCGAAGATACGGCAGAAGCTGGCTGCATACAAGCGTCGGATTAAGAAA
>CAIPEB010000588.1 GCA_903863885.1 uncultured Planctomycetaceae bacterium
TCTCGAGGCAGTCAATGGCGACGATGAGTGGGCCACGCGACAGTCAAGCTTTGGATCTCTTTTCTGGATCCGCGATCTCGCCTTTCAGGCGGTGTAACAACCTTCCTCCCTCCAATGGGACGCCAGAAAAACCAGACGTCCCGGGCAACAATCCACGCACAAATGTCGCGGCGGAGGCTGTTGGCGGTTTGGGAACGCGTATGAGTGGGTCGCCACGGAAACGGATGTGAATGTCGCATTCGGCCATCACACGAGGACGATGCAATGAGCTATGAATCGCTTTGCGACTGCCTGTTCAACGGCGACGAGCCCAACTTCTGGTCGGACAGTTCGGCCATTATGTCCAATGCAACGCCATCAACAGGCGGTCCGCGTGTTGCATCGGACTCGCGAGGCCTGGCCGCGCGTGAACAGGGCACAGCTCTGGTCATGGAATCCGCGGCCCAACGGCCTATCACGTCGGCCGCACGGACTCGAACACAGTCGGCAACCACGGCCCGCCGCTGCGAACCTGTAACGTGTACTCGCAATACCAGTTCGCTGTGGCGAGCCGCGAGTCTTACGAGTTTCTGGGCCGGACTCATCTTGGCGGCGATTTGCTTGCTTCGCGGCTATCAGTCCCACGAGGCACATACTCGGTCCATTGAGCAGATCCGGCCCGGACAACGCGTGGTCGTCGATGCGCCGGAAGGGGCCATCACGGCTGACCGACAGCGGTCGTGGAAAACGCTGGCCAGCGATTCACCGCTTGACGACATCGATACCGTCAGCGAGTCGATCGACAGAAGTCAGTGGCGGTTGGTTCGGTTGCGGTCGGATAAGGCGTTATCCAGTGGCGGCGTGGATGAGATGTGGATCGACACGCTGCAGCCCGTCCAATGGCTTGCGGCACATGGCGTGCGGGTCGGGGGTGAAGCGCCCATTCCGTTGGATCTGGCCGAGATGGGCGTCCCGCCGGAACAGACGGGCCGGGTAATCGACATTCAGCCATGTCCACCCATCGAGTCTGGCACAGGACGCGTCGTGTTGACGACGGTCAACCATCTGAATCAGGACGTGCGGGAGCTGACGCTGCGCGACGCGAAGGGCCGCGAAGAAGCGGTGCGTCCAACGGGTCTTCACAAGTTCTACAGCGTGACGCGCGGGCAGTGGCTTTCCGCATCGGAATTGCAGCTTGGCGAGCGTCTCGACGGCTTATCGGGCGTCGTGACGGTGACCGGAGTCCGCAGCATTCCTGGCACGCACCGCGTCTACAACATGACCGTGCAAGGCCAGCACTTTTACCGCGTCGCCAACTGCGGAGTCCTGACGCATAATACGGGGTGTTGGGAGACGGCAAGCAGAGTATTCCATGGAACCGACGACGTTTCGGCGAGGAGTATCGCTGACGGAGGTTTGGATCCGAAGAAATGGCGACGAGCGGCTGGGGGTGCCGGACCAGACCCCAAAGGGTTTTCGGTGACAACAGACCCTTACATCGCAAGGGCCTGGGCCGAACTCCGGGCAGCCGAACGTGGTGGAAGACCAGTCGTGTTAGAGGCGAATATGAACGATTTGCCGCTCAAAACTGGGGCACCCGGCGAATGGACTGATCCAAGCGAGCTGTTCATCGACCTTAATGATTTCGGCGACATTGGCGCTGGCGTTTTCAGATGGTTGACGGAGTAGCACCATGCCGATGATTCAACTCGTACTAGACTTGGACTCAGGCGAGTCGCTGGATGTGGAATCCGTGTTTGAGTCACTTCGCATCCGTTTTCCGAGTATTCAACTCGACTCAGGCGACGCTTTGGCAGACCGTGCGTTTACAGCACGAGCGATTGCGGACGAGCTGGGGCTACCACAGGACAAGAAGGAGGTCATCTTTCAAACTCTCGACCGAAATGCCACACTATACGGCCCTGCTTATTCGTTATCACTCCCATCCGCTTCTGGCATAATCAAAGGGACGTTGCGTCCCATCGATCTTGCCTTCTGGACGGAAGGTCTCTTCTCAGAGGAGCAGTGGAGCCACATCCTCAACTTCGTGCGGGCGTTGAAATGCGGAAGAGTGTCGATGTACGAAGATCACGACACGGTGTAGTAGCCCACCGTCTTTCGGCGTGACCTTTTGTCCACCGAATGCTGCTGGTAATCGCACCAGGTCAACGCCAAGAGCATCACGCGACGAGGTGTGATCGCCGGCAAAGCGATCAAGAAACCGGCAAGGAAGATGGCTATGCGCAGACCGCGTAAGGCCAAAATACTGGGCCGCGCGAATGACACTTGATTTTCGGGAGTTCAGTGAGGCCGGTGCGGCGAATACTCGGCCGGCGCGGAGTGGATTGTCGAGTACGTCGTAGCCGAA
>CAIPEB010000589.1 GCA_903863885.1 uncultured Planctomycetaceae bacterium
ATGGCCTCCGCGGCGATCCTCTCGTACTCGGCGAACCAAGCCGGAGTTTCCTTGTCGTCCCAGGCGAGTTGCGACATCGTGACCAAAATCCAATCTCCGCGGGGCGATATCCGAAACGACGTCGACCAATAACCTGCCCAGGCATACGAGCCTCGCAACTGTTCATGGATATCACTTGTTTCTGGAAGCAAGGCCAATCCGAAGCCGAACTTGCCGGGGGTTCCACGCATTGCCAGATCGCCAATCTGATTCGATGTCATCATGTTGACGGTGTCTTTCTTCAGCAGACGAACACCTCCCAACTCCCCACGGTTCAAGAGCATCTGGCATAGCCTCAGGTAGTCAGATGCCGTCGAACAAAGCCCGCCTCCGCCCGACTTGAATCGGTTCCACGGACCGTAGCAATAGTCGGACGAAATTGTGACAATCCCTTTCCCAAACTCCTGCCTGAGAGTCTCGCCTTTTTTGACCTTCCGCAGACAAGTCTCCACCGGGATGTAAGCGTCGACCAAGCGTGAGAGTTTCTGGGGCGGAATGCAGAAATGCGTGTCTGTCATCCCGAGCGGGCGACAAACCTCGCTTTCGATGAAGCGATCCAACGTCATGCCGGATGCGACCTCAATCACCCGGCCAAGCAGATCCGACGAAATCCCGTACGAGAATCGTTCGCCAGGTTGGGATACGAGCGGAATCCTAGCCAATCTCGCCATGATTTCCTGCAGGTCGATCTGCATCGTCGAAACGCCCCCTTGAATTCCCTGAGCATCGTAAAGGGGCCCGACGACTTCGTCGAAGCAGGAAGCAAGTCCTGATGTGTGAGTCAGTAATTGGCGGATCGTGATCTCTCGCTTGGCTGGCTCTGTTTGCCACGGATCGAGACTGACAAGCACTTTTGGGTTCGCGAACTCCGGGACGCATCGGGACACGGGATCGTCCAGAGCGAGTTTGCCCCGATCAACGAGCACCATGGCACCGACCGTTGTGATCAGCTTGCTCATTGAGGCCAGCCGAAAGATGGCGTCGGTCGTCATCGGCTTTTTCGTTTCTCGATCCGCTAGTCCCACCGCCTTCAGGTGAATGACCTTGCCGTGACGAGCCATCATGGTGACGCCGCCAGGGATCTTGCCTTGATCGACGAGGGACTGCATGAACGCGGACAACTTCTCGACCTTCTCGGACGAGACGCCGACGTCTTCCGGCTTAGCAGTGGGTAGATCTTGGCCCCAAGTGTGGGATGCCATCAGCAGGAGCGTGCAGAGAACCCAGCTGAGCCGATCGAATCGCCATTTGTTCACGATCACGTTCCTCATTCTTGTGGCAGCGAGGTCGAACCACACGATCTGTCACGAGCCTGCCGTTAGCCGATCAACAGCCCCATCACAGATTCGTTCAAAGCCTGCGTGGCGACGGAGGTGAATAATAAGAGTTGGAGAAGTGCCGCCCGATCGCCCCGAAAAGAAGACCGGGCGGCCAATGGACGCAGGAACTCCGTGCAGACCGTCTACTTAATTCGCTTCAGGAGCAGCTTCCGGTCGGGTTCCGGTTTACCGTCGGTGACCGCCTCTGTGTAGCTGTGGGCGTGGACGCTGTTGTTGTCAAGCAACTTCGTCGTGTCCTTGCCGGTCCCTTGCTTGCCGTCGGCAGTGCACCACTTGTTTTCCCAGAGCCACGTATCGTTGCCTTCTTTCTTCAGAGTGCCCCAGGTTCGCTCGCCATTGCCAGCAAATCCGGTGTAGCTGATCTTGTTTTCGACGGGGTCCCAGCCAAAGAGATACCGAGCAAGGACGGTCGTTCCACCGGTCGGCGTAACGGCAAAGTCCCACTGCATCATCGCTTTATTCTGAATCCACGTGTTCGTAGCTCGACACGTCACGATCTCGCCTTTCTTTCCGATGCCTGGCAAGTCGTCGGGCAGGGCGTCCTCGGAGACCCAGGTGCCGATAAAGTCTTCGAGATCTTTGAGGTGCTGGTAAACGGGGGAAACCGACGCATCCATCTTCTTTCGTTTGGCGGTGAAGTGCCAGGAATTGCTGGACCCATCGTCGCCTTTGAAAGTGCACTCGTACTGGTGCGTATCCTTGTCGACGATCGTGTAGAGGCCGTTGACGCCCTCCTTTTCGATCTTCCATGTCTTGCCGTCCTGGGTCCACGTGACCGTTTCGGCCCATGGCGACAGCTTGCTTTCCGCACCCGGGTTCCAGAACCCCCAGCAAGTGATCTGTTGCGTTTTGGCATCCCAGCCGATCATTGCCCTGTGCCGAAGCTCGGTCTTGCCGTCCTTCGTCTCACTTGACGTGCACTGGATGAAGTTGTTGCCCAAGTCCCAGCGGAACTGCTGCTCAAAGACAAAGGATGTCGTCGGCTGACCTGCCAGGTTCACCTCGCCGGTCAACTCCCACGTTCCAAGGAAGAACGCGAGCGGCTTGAGCTTGAGCTGATTCTCCGGCACGGGTTTCTTGCTCGCCTTCTTTTCTTCTGCTGTGCCGAGTCCCGCCAGGCAAATGAAGACCGCCATTGAGCTGACCACAATCCAGCGATTCATTTCGTTGCCCTTTCCAGATGAGAGAGAATGGGGCCTCTGCTTTTCCCACGTGCGAATCGCAAACTTGGGAGTCCACATTGCGAAATGCAAGTGCTCGATCACTCGTCTCGGAAAGACCACGGTCATGGCTGGCCGTTCATACTTCGGTTGCGTTGGCCAGGCCAACGAACGCATCGTTCTCGTAGCGATGATCGAAGCAACCGCCATTGGGGAGCCAGACGTTGGCCGTGTCAATCCCTTGATCGTTCAGAAGCGGTCGGCGGGGGCCTGTTGTAGGAAAATCCCCTATAAGCGTCGGCTGACATGGCGGGGAAACAGTGGTCTCGTCGGTCAGTGCCGCGACCTCATCGCGGAGGCACGTCGAGATTGCTGCCCGAGGTTGCCGCCCTCATCGCGATTTTCGTCGGCGTCGATGAACTGGACGAGCTTGGGGTGCCTCCGGATGCTGGCCTGTTACCGCGGCCAATTACATAAATGAGTATGCAATCTTGCCAGCAACTTGCCGTGCGACCTGAGTGTCTTGCTTCACGCCACGCCGGATTTCGAAAGACCGCCTCCCCGTCGTTCACTCTCCTGTCACATCGTCCCGGCCGAGGCTCTGCTTCAACTCTGTCAACGCAGCCGCTGCGGCACCCAGTCTCTTCCGCAAGGCTGCGGGGAATCCTCGGAGGGCCGCGGCGACATTCTCGGGCGGATGCTGCAGGCCACGGTACAGATCAAGCCAGTGCCGAGTCAATCGCTGCAACTCCTCGACTGCGGCCTCTTGAGTGGCGGGCACGTTCCGTCTGCGACCGCCGCGTCTGCATTTCCGTATCGGTCACAAACAGATCTTGCGGGCTTTTCTATACCGTTTTGCGATTCCTCGACGCACGCAAATACCGCGATTTCCCGAGAGAAAATGAGATTCCGTAAGAGCGTTTGCAACAGGCGTCTAAATTGCTAAACTATGCGAAAACGCCGAGGAAAATGGGTATTTCCGGTTGGGCTCTGGGGCTTTTCGGGACCAAGAGGTCGGAGGTTCAAATCCTCTCGCCCCGATTCGCCTGCGGCGAATAGAGAGGGGAGGGGAGTAAGTAGAAAGTAGAATGACGAAAGAACGCGTTCGAAGGCTGCTTGCTCCCCTCTCCTCGGTCTACTTTCCACTTTCTACTCTCGGGACCGTGGGCCGGTTCGTGGCACTCGCCTTCGAGAAACTTCTCGTCTGCCGGAAATCGGTCGATTTCGCCGACGAAGTTTGCGCCGCAACCGAGCAATTCCCTCGCGGGTACGGGTTCCTCGTCGATCGGTTGAATCGCGCCGCGATTTCGATTGCCGCCAACATCGCCGAGGGCAACGGCCGCTTCACAAGACCCGACCGCAGGAACTTCTTTGGAATCGCACGCGGCTCCGTGCAGGAACGGGTAATGCTGTCCGGAGATGTGCCGATTCCCGGTGTCGTGTCGCTTGCCCCCGATGTTCAGGATCTTGGGGAAATCCCGCGCCGTATGACCGTCGCACCATCGGAGCCCCTCGTTTGTTTTGAAGTATTGCGCCGAAAAGGCCTGGAAGCACGGGAGATCAACGGGATGGCAAGTTCCGCCGACAAGAACCTGCTCGTGGGAATCCTGGCACTCCAAATGGACTTCATTCATCGCGAGCAGCTGATTGCGGCGATGAACGCCTGGGTGCTGGAGAAATCCAAGTCGCTGGACGCAATTCTGCGGGAACAAGGAGCCCTGGGTGAGGATACCCAAGCCCTGCTCCAGGCACTGGTGGAAAAACACCTGGAACTTCATGCCGGGGACGTGGAAAAGAGCCTGGCGTCGCTGAGTTCGGTCGGCTCCCTGCGGGAAAATATGAAATCGCTGGCCGATCCGGACATCGCCGCTACGATTTCGGCCGTCGCAGCCGGTCACCGGGGGTATGATCCCCAGGCAACGAATACGGTCGGCACTCCCACCTCGTCCGGTTCGCGGTTCCGCATCTTGCGTCCCCACGCCAAAGGCGGGTTGGGCGTGATATCGGTCGCTCGCGACGACGAGCTGCACCGCGAAGTGGCCCTCAAGGAAATCCAGTCACAGCATGCCCACGATTCCAACAGCCGAGCCCGGTTCGTCATGGAAGCGGAAATCACGGGCTGCCTTGAACACCCGGGCATCGTACCGGTCTACGGCCTGGGCCAGTATGGCGACGGCCGCCCTTTCTACGCGATGCGGTTCATCCGCGGCGACAGCCTGAAAGACGCCGTCGATGCATTTCACCGTGCAACATACCTCAGCCCCAGCGACCGCAGCCTCGAACTGCGAAAACTGCTCGGACGATTCGTGGACGTGTGCCAGGCCATCGAATATGCCCACAGCCGGGGCGTGCTGCATCGCGACCTGAAGCCGGGCAACATTATGCTGGGCAAGTACGGCGAGACACTGGTTGTGGACTGGGGACTGGCCAAAGCGGTCGGCAGGCAGGAGCCCAACGCGAGCGGTGGTGAGGCGACGCTGCATCCCAGTGCTGCCAGCGGGTCGGCACCGACGCAGATGGGCATGGCGATCGGTACCCCGGCCTACATGAGCCCCGAGCAGGCGTCGGGGCAACTCGACAAACTGGGCCCGGCCAGCGACGTGTATTCGCTGGGTGCGACTCTCTATCACGTGCTCACCGGCCAGGCACCTTTCGGAAGGGATGACCTGCCCACCACACTGCGAAAAGTCCAGACGGGCGATTTCCCCAAACCGCATGAGGTGAATCCGCTGGTGGCCCGACCGCTGGAGGCAATCTGCCTCAAGGCCATGTCGCTTCAGCGTGAGGACCGCTATCCGTCGCCTGCCGCTGTGGCGGAAGACGTGGAGAAGTGGCTCGCAGATGAGCCCGTCCGAGCGTACGCCGAGCCGCTGACGGTCCGAACTCGCCGTTGGCTTCGAAAGCACCCCAAGTCGGTGGCTGCAGTCACTGCCGCGGTGCTGGTTGGCATCACCAGTCTGGCCGCGATTGCCACGGTCGTGGCGAACAAGAATGTGGCGTTGGCGAAAGCCAACTCGGACCTCCGTTTGGCCAACACTGCGGAACGCAAGGCGACCAAGGAAGCGGAGGCCAAACGCAGAGAGGCCGAGGCTGCACGTGCCAAAGAACAGCAAGCCCTGGCCAAGGAAGAGGAAGCTCGCAAGCGGTCCGAGACGGTCTCGCAGTACTTGGTCAACGCTTTCAGAAGGCCGGATCCGTCCGTGGACGGCCGTGAGGTCAAAGTTGCCGAAGTCCTCGATCAGGCGGTGAAGCAAATCGATGTGGATTTCAAGGACCACCAACCGGTGACAAAGGCCGGTTTTCTCGACGCAATCGGACGTACGTATCGCGGACTCGGACTTCCAACGCAAGCCTTGGAGATAAGCGACCGTGCGTACCGGTTGTTTCGTGATGAGTTGGGCGAAGACGACCGCAGCACGGTTGTTGCGTACTCGAATCTGGCGTTGTCTTACCATGAGGCGGGACAACCCTCAAAGGCATTACCCATGGGTGAGGAGTGTTTCAAACGATCGCAAGTGATCTTCGGCGAGACCCATCCGCAAACCCTGATGGTTATGAACAACCTGGCGATCATGTTGGGTGCAAGCGGAGATTTCCAGAAGGCCGTGGCACTCCACCAGCAGTGCCTGAAGCAGCGTGAGGCCACCCTCGGAAAGAACCATGAAGATACGCTTGGTTCGCTGAATAATCTCGCCGCCGCGTACGCTCAGGCGGGAGACGCCGAAACGTCGAGAGCCATGTTCCAACAGTCGTTGGAGAGGATGCAAAAAGAACTGGGAGAGGATCACCCTGCGACGCTGAACGCACTCGACAATCTTGCGATCGCATACAAATCGGAAGGCCAGCTGAAGCAGGCTTTGCCGCTCAGCGAAAAGTGCCTGGAGAAACGCCGCAAGATTCTCGGGCCTGACCATCCGCAAACACTGAATTCCATCAACAGCCTCGCGATGCTATTCGAGGCGATGGGGCAGTTTGCGAAGGCAGTGCCGCTGCTGGAGGAGTGCTTGGAGAAGCGTCGAAGCCGACAGGGCGATGACCATCCCGCTACTCTGGCGGCATGCTCCAACCTGGCGTTTGCCCTTGAATCAGCAGGACACTCTGACAAAGCCCTGCCGCTGTATCAACAGACCGCGGAACGGCACCAAAAGGTCCTGGGAGACGATCATCCGCAGACGCTGCAGGCACTCATGGGGCTTGCAAGTGCTTACAGTTCGACGGGGAGGCTGAAGGAAGCGTTACCAATCTATGAGAAGTGCTTCGACCGAAGCCAACAGGTGTTGGGCAGGAATCACCCCACAGCTCTCGCAGCAGTGAGCAACTTGGCATTTGCGTACTGGTTGTCGGATGATCGAGAGCGAGCCATCCCGTTGTTCGAGGAATGTCTCAAGCGATTTCGAGAAGTTCGTGGAAATGACCACCCCGAGACGTTGATCTTGTTGAACAACCTCGCCACGGCGTACAGCGAGACGAAACAGGCAGCCAAAGCCATTCCGTTGCTGATGGAGTGCCTCGAAAGACGGCGTGCCAAGTTGGGCGACGACAACCCGGCCACACTCGCCGCGATGAACAATCTGGCGATGAGCTATGCTCCTGCTGGAGAGCCTGAGAAAGCCAGGCCGCTGTTGCAGGAGTGCTTTGACCGGCGGCGGCGTGTACTCGGCGAAAATCACCCATCCACATTGATATCTCAAAGCAATCTGGCTAACGCTTACGAGCTGGCCGGAGATGTCGGCAAGAGCATCGCGTTGGCCGAGGATTGCCTCCGGCGTCGGCGGGACACACTCGGAAGCGAACATCCCGATACACTTCTCTCGTTACGTAACCTGGCCGTTTCGCGATTGTCCTCCGGAGATCCGGATCAGGGGGAGAGCCTTTTCGCGGAGTATTTGACGGTTCAACGCAGCCGTTGTAAGGATGATCCTTCTCAACTCGCGATGCATCTTGGGCTGATCTCCATCGACTTGTTGAATAAGCAACGATACGCGACTGCGGAACGTTATCTTCGCGAGGGCATTTCAATTCGGGAGAAGTTGTCCAAAAATCGGTGGAGCCTGTTTTACTCCAAGTGCCTTCTCGGCAGTGCGCTGGCGGGACAGAAGAGGTACGAGGAAGCGGAATCGCTGCTGTTGGAAGGCTACGAAGGCATGACGCAGAGTGACGCCAAGATTCCTATCGGCACGAGAACCCTGATTAGCGAATCCGCGGGGCGTCTCTTGGATCTCTACACGGCCTGGAACAAGCCGGATGAGGCGGCGAAATGGAAAGCGGAACTCGACAAACGCAAGACACCCGTCCAGGGAAAGTCCGCTGAGCCGGCAAAGGAGCCCGCAAAGGAAACTGCAACGCAGACTCCCGCGGCAACCGCCGACGAGCCCGCGAAGAACTCGGCGTCGGACTCTCCGGCAGATGCCAAGAAAGAGCCATCCAAAGACGGCTGAAGGGAATGCCGTCTGGGGAATTGATCAAATGGTACCCGCACACGTGAGGAACCAAGCATGAACGACGACGAACAACATCTCCGATTGCTGTCGATATTTCACTACGTCGTCGGAGCAATGATTGCGTTTTTCGCTTGCGTCCCGATCATCCATTTGGTGATCGGAATTCTGTTCCTGGTGGCTCCCCAGGTACTGGAGGGACCTGATCCGCAACGGCAGATGCCCCCCGAGATGGCGGTGATCATGGGAGTGATGTTCACCGTGATCGCGGCGATGCTGATCCTGTTCGGGTGGTGCTTTGCCGTCTGC
>CAIPEB010000590.1 GCA_903863885.1 uncultured Planctomycetaceae bacterium
AAAGAACTCCAACTCATGGCGGAGTTGGGTCTGACCATGGCGGACGTTGCCTCCGCCTCACCTCAGGAACAACCGAATGACGAAGCAGAGGTTCCGGACGAGAGCATCTGACAAGGTGCCGTCGCAGATTCGCATCGTGGATACGACGAGCATCCGACTGGAAGCGGCCGAGGCCCTGGAGGGCGAGCGGCCGCCGCTGCGGCGTTTCAGCATGACGGCCTACACGGGCGGAGCCGTGCAATTGGCCGGGTGGCGGTATCCCGTGGTGGTCGATCTGGCCGGGATGCGGGTTCCCAAGAAGCCGCGTCCCATTTTGAAAGACCACAACGCCTGCCAGATCGTCGGTCACACCGACGAGATCGCCGTGACCGAGCGCGGCCTGGAAGTTTCCGGAGTGGTGTCGGGCGCCGGTTCGGCCGCCCAGGAGATCGTGGCGACCAGCGAAAACGGCTTTCCCTGGCAGGCCTCGATCGGCGCAAGCGCCGAGAAAGTCGTGTTCATCAACGAAGGCCGAACCGCGTCCGCCAACGGCCGCGAGTTTAACGGACCGGTATACATCGCCCGCAAATCCGTGTTGGGCGAAGTCAGCTTTGTGGCGCTGGGGGCAGACGACGAAACGTGGGCCCACGTGGCAGCCCATGCCAATTCAACGAACGCTTTGGAGGTAATGACGATGGAATTCGAACAGTGGGCCGCGGACAACGGGTTCGTGATCGACGGACTGGATGAGAAGAACCTGGCCGGGCTCAAGGCGATGCACGAGAAGCAGCAGATTGCTGCCGCTGCGGCGTCGCAGCTCGAGCCGGTTGTCGAACCGGAACCGATTGTGGAAACGCCGGCCGAGGGCGAACCGGATTCAATGGCCCAGCATCGGCGTGAGGTGGCCCAAGAAGTGCGTCGCATCGCGGCCATTCGTCAGATCTGCGGCGGCCGGCATCCGGAGATCGAGGCCACCGCTATCGAACAGATCTGGGACGAAACCAAGACCGAACTGGCCGTGCTGCGGGCCGATCGTCCCACGGCGCCGGCGATTGTGACCGGCAAGCCCGAAGTGGCTTTCCCCACCGTGCTCGAGGCCGCTTTGTGCATGGCGGGGAAATTGGCGGGTGTGGAAAACACCTTCAGTGATCAGGTGCTGCAGACGGCCAGGGATCGCTTCCGGGGTCGCATCGGCTTGCAGGAACTGCTGCTCGAAGCGGCCTGGTCGAATGGTTATACGGGCCGCTCGTTCCGCTCCGACATGCACGGCGTGCTGCAGGCCGCCTTCAGCACGTTCAGCCTGCCGGGCATCCTGTCCAACACGGCCAATAAGTTCCTGCTGCAGGCGTTCACCGCCGTTGAAGCGAACTGGCGGGCGATTGCCGCAGTTCGCTCGGTGAGTGACTTCAAGCAGGTCACCAGTCACCGCCTGGTGGCGGACCTGTTGTACGACGAGGTGGGCGCCGACGGAGAATTGAAGCACGGAAAGGTGTCGGAAGAGTCGTTCACCAATCAGGCCAAAACGTATGGAAAGATGTTTTCCATCACGCGTACCGACCTGATCAATGACGACCTCGGCGCGCTGACCGCCGTGCCGTCGCAGTTGGGACGGGGCGCCGCTCTGAAACTGAACGACGTCTTCTGGCGGACGTTCATGGACAA
>CAIPEB010000591.1 GCA_903863885.1 uncultured Planctomycetaceae bacterium
GGCGGCGGCCAGTCAATCGTTTCGTATTCGGCCGCGCTGATTTCGGACAGATCTCCGGCAAATACCTCGCCGACGTGCACCCTGGATTCGATCGTCGCTGCCTGACTGGTGGCCCGCCCATCGTCCAGAAACACCACCACATCGTACGATCCTTCCTGGGTGTAGAGGTGCCCGCCATGCACGGCGAAAGTTCCCGCGCCGCCGCGTATTTCACCCCAGGTGCGATATCCGTCGCCCCAATCGATCATCGCGCGAAAATGGTCGGCCGGCACGCGCTTGTCCTCGGTCTGAAACTGGCCGACCAGCCAGTTCACGCGCCACAGGCCCACCGAAGTGTTGCTGTACGTGCCTTGCGTTTCGATTGCTGCGGGCGAAACAACCGCCGTACCGCCGAACGTGATCTGGTCGAATTGGTCCTGATAGACGAATTCCAGCGGGTAGGCCCCGGCATCCAGATATTCGTGATCTCCGCGAATGCGGTCGAGCGTGCCGGAGACGGCCGTAACCTGACCGAGCGACTGAGCCCCGTCGCCCCAATTCACCTCGACGCGGTGCAGCCCGCCGATGTGACGCGGATTCTCGTCCTGGATCTGGCCCGCGTCGATGGACGCCGCCAGCAGGTTGACGTGCTCTTGGGCCGCCAATTTCGCGTCCTGTGGCCGCAGGACGCCGGTATAGCCGCCGCTGGGCAGCACGTTCACCGGAGTGCTGGCCGTGACCACCCGCTCCGCCTGCCGTACCGTTACTCGAGCCTGATAAAACCCGGCCCGCGAGTACGTATGCTGGCCTTGGAGCACGCCGCCGCTGAATTCCTCCAGCGTCTGCTCGCCATCGCCCCATTCCACCATCGCCACTGCGTTGTCCAGCAACTGGGTGACCGAAAACAGGCTGCCGGCCGCCACCGTGCCGCCGGGATTTGTCTGTGCCGACGTGGCGGTAATCTCGGGCTCGGGCGCTTCGACGATCACGCCCACATTCACCACGAACGTGCGCACCCGCGGCACCGTCAGGTAGACTTCGTTGTCCCAGTCACAGCTTTGATAACTATCCTCGAACTGCAGCGTGACCGTGGCCATGTACGCGCCCGGCCGAAGGTAGGTGTGGGAACCGAAGACCGTTTCGTTAGTGATGCTCGCCGTCTCGGGCGTGGCGTTCGGATCGTCGCCCCAGAGCACCGTTGCCGTGGGAATGCCGGTGCCGTTGTTCACGAACGTCAGCAGGGGCTCATCGTCCAGCAGCGTCCCCGCTTCCGCTCGGGGTGTCGTGGCATAGGTGCGAATCGTCTGGTTGACCACGTTGAATTCCAGCGGCGGCGTTCCCGTACCCTGGCGGGAAGTGCCGTTGCAATACAACTTGACCCAGGCGGTTGACACGGTAGTGATCGGCTCCTGCACCGTCACCGAGCTGTTGGCCATCGTGCGACTATGGACGTCCTCGAACACTTGGACGTTAATTGGGTATTGGCCCGCGGTCCGATAGTGATGGTTGCCGCGCACTTCGTAGATCGAGCCGTTCTTCACCACGAAAGCGTTCTGGCCGCTTTCATCCACCCAGCCGTCTCCCCAGGACACGCGCACCTGAAAGTCCGCGGCCGTGCTGTAGGCATTGGCGTCACTGAACGTAATCAGCTTGTCCGATACGTTCAGTGTCGGGTGTCCCTGGTAGTAGGGCATGGGAATCGTGCGGCCCGTGGCGGAGAGCGGCGCGCCCGTGACCAAATATGGCACGGCCACCGCCAGTTCCTCGTCGCCGGCGGTGACCAGGATCGAAATGGCTCCAACCGTCTCGTTCGTGAACAACTGGGGCGTCTGGCCGTACACCGAAAATGTGCCGTCCGGGTTCTCGTCCACATCGGCGGCCATCACTCCGCCAATCAGCGCCGTATAGTCGCTCGCCTGGCGAGTCGGATTCGTGTCGGCAAACGTAAACAGCGCGCCGCTGTAGGGCTGCCCTTCGACGAACTCCAGATTCTTGGGCAGCCCTCGCAGGCTGCTATGCTCGAACGGCGCCACTCCGTCCGTGACCGCGGCGTTCGTGTTATCCGTAGCCGAGTCGGGCGTATCCTCTTTGA
>CAIPEB010000592.1 GCA_903863885.1 uncultured Planctomycetaceae bacterium
CGGAAATCGACAGCGGCTCTTGCCTTTCGCTCGGGATCGACCACCTCCGGCAACTCGCCAATGTCACGGCCTGCCAGCGCCAAGGCCGCGTTGCGCGCACGAGCCCGCTCCTTGGCCTTCTCGTACGGATCGCCGTCGGGCTCCGGACGCGGCTTGTGACGGACTTCAATGAGCCACGCCACGTACCGCAGCAGGTCCACATGCCGGCCGTCTCCAATCCGCATGCCGGCGCGCGAACGGTGACGATGCATCTGCCGCTCGTTGATCACCTCGCCCAACGGGGTCGAGTTGAGCAAACGACACAATTCGCTCGGTCTGAGTTTACGGGGGTCAGTCGACATGATTGCCCATCCCTCTCACTAACCACGCGGCGAAATGCATCAGATTGATCGTGCCGTCCGCGTTGCGCGGCGCGCCGGACTCCAGGTCGGCAACGATGTGCTCCAGGGGAATTCGCACTTTGGCAGCCGCCGATAGCACCTTGGCCGCCTGTTCGATCGTCAGACGATTGGGATCCAGCGTCCCACCAGCGTTACTCATCCATTTCCCTCCGCTTCGCACCGTTCGCCACACGACGCCCCGTGTCGCGACTTGGCGCTGATCTTGGCCACACGGGTAGCCCCACCCCACGCACGCGACACGCGGCCCGTGTGGGGCCCATGTGCCAGAACCGGAAAACATGCGAAATCCGGCTGAAATGCGGACTTATTCGCTTGAGCTGTTGCGAAACACCTGGCTCATGTGTGTCACGTACGAAGCACGCACCTTGAAAAATTGGAGCACCCACCATGCACGCCAACACCATCGCCTTTGGGGTCGAACTTGAGGTCACGCTTCCCGTCAGCGACACGACGCCGATCGGTCCGTACCACGGCGGAATGCAGGTTCCCTGGCTGCCCACCGGCTGGCGCGCCGAACGAGACGGCAGCATTCGGCCCGCGACTCCCGACCGCAAAGGCTGCGAATTCGTCAGCCCGATACTGCGGGGCTACGAGGGACTCCTGGAACTTGAACGGGCCATCGACCAGATCGAAGCCAGGGGCGGGCGGGTCAACGCCACATGCGGCTGCCATTATGCGTAGGCAGTAATTATGCGGAGTTGGTGTCATTTCACTCGGTTTTGCGCGGGTTGGTATCATGATCAACTCCGCATAATTCTGTCATTCTGGGAACTACAAAGTCCGCAGCCATTCGAGCAACTGTTGGTCCGATCGCCACGACGATGGCGATATTGCCGGAGTCAGCTGCGGAGTGGCTTCCAACGCTTTGCGTTTCATATCAAGGTCGGCGCTGGCGTAAATACTGCAGGTCTTGATATCGACATGACCAAGGATGGCCTGAATCACGCTCAACGGGTTGCCCGCCTGCAACAGATGCATTGCTTTCGTGTGTCGCAATGTATGCGGACTGATTCTGTCGGGCAACGTCGGACGCTGTTCGCGCGCCTGTTGGTAGTACTTGTCAAGCAGGTAACGAATCCCAGAGCGGGACAAGGGCCGTCGATAACGGTTGAAGAACAAGGGTTGATCTCGTCGCTCCGACAGAAGAAGTTGGTGTTCACGCATGTAGTCAGAGAGCATCGCAACCGTGTTCGCCATGAGCGGTACGATACGGGTCTTTCGTCCCTTGCCGGTCAGACGAATGTGGGACGGAGCATCCAGACGCACATCTCCTGCGCATACATCGGCGATTTCTTGCACACGGGCTCCGGTATCGTACAGTACGCTCAACAGGACGGCATGACCTCGTTGATCGACGCGGGACAAATCCGGTTGCGCCAGGAGAGTGCCA
>CAIPEB010000593.1 GCA_903863885.1 uncultured Planctomycetaceae bacterium
ACGTCTTATCCCGCCGGAGCGGCCATCGCCAGTAATCACGAAGGCGCTTTCGCGTCGGGAGAATTTCTAAGTTCGGCCGCTATGAGCAAAAGGTTGCACATCGCATTGTCGGTTTGTGCTTTCATGGGAATATGGGTAGCCGTGATTGTTGATTCTTTTGGCGACACACGGACGGATGTTGATTTGGGTATTTCGACCAGCAGGTTGTCGCTGCCTGATAACGCAGTCTGGAGTTTGCCGCTCACCGTTTTCTTGTGGGCGTTGTTTGAGGGCGTTTTGTTTTTGGTAAGTCGGGTGATCCGACGGAGACATAGAAAGTTACAAGAATCCAAAGTTGCGGGCTTCTGTCACGATGTTTGGCTTCATCACGGCGATGGAAGTCGATGAGATTGTTGCCGGACAATTGGGTCAACGATACCTCGACGAGAAAGTCGAATGGGGAACGTGGCCCGAATGATGATGCATAGCGGGACCTCCGCTCCGCGGTCACGTTCAACTGGTTTCTATCCCGCCCGCTCCCGAACCGCCGCCGCGTACTGGCCACCCGATTGCGGTCGCGGGCGGGATAGAAACCTTAACGTTCAGTTCTCAAGATCCCAGGCGAAATCATCGTCTGTGCATTTCTTTAAAGGCGAGTCCCAATGCAAACCCCAGAACCGCAAGCTGAACATCTTTGGCTCCATCAACTCGTCGGCGAGTGGAGTATCGAATCTGAATGCATCATGGGGCCGGACCAGCCGCCAATGAAAACCAGGGGCCGTGAGATCGTTCGAACCCTGGGCAAATTCTGGACAATCGGTGACGGCGTGCTTGATACTCCGGACGGCGGATCATGTGATTCGATAATGACACTCGGATACGACCCCCAAACGAAGCGGTTTGTCGGTTCATTTATCGCATCGGTGATGACGCATCTGTGGCCTTACCATGGTTCACTCGATGCATCCGGAAAGATCCTGACGCTGGACTCTGAGGGGCCGAGCTTCGCCGGCGATGGCACAATGGCAAAGTATCAGGACATCATCGAATTCGTCTCGCCGGATCACCGGACGCTCACTGCGCGGGTGCAAAGTGCAGATGGTACTTGGCAACAGTTCATGACCTCGCACTATCGCCGCAAGCAATAGACTATCGCAAACGGACGAATCGGCCCGCCGTGCGGTCCTCCCCGCCCAGCCCCGCACGGGCCCTTCCATGTGAAACCTGACGATCAACGTGTACTGAGCCACGATGCGAAATTGCTGCACGCGATAAATAGGATGGTTCATGCTGGTCGGCTCCGGGCGCTGGATTACGACCCGGGCCGACTCGGCTTCGATGCTGAGGAACTCGCCACACTCTTGGATCCCGGCGTTCTGGTGGACGAAGCACCGATAAAGTAACACGGACCGTGCGCGGACGAGTAACCTGGTCAAATTGCGATGGTGTCGATGGAGGCAGTGCCTCTGAATTCCGTGCAGACTTGGGGGGACATCATGAAGCGTCTTGCGAATATCTCCGCAGTCGCCGCGCTGGTTGGCTCGATGGTCGCCGCAGCCCCGGCTGCAGAAGTCAGCGTCAACAGTTCCAATGCCCTTCGGTCGGCCATCTCGCAAGCGAAGCCCGGCACGACGATCCTCATCGCCGGGGGCAACTACTCTGGCGGGCTGGACTTTCGCGACATCTCCGGCAACGCCGAAGCACGGATCACTATCAAAGGCGCCGAGCCGGGCAACCCGCCTGTGTTCAAAGGGGGAACGCAGGCCATGCACCTGGCCGACTGCAACTACGTGACGCTCGCCGACTTCATAGTCGATGGCTGCGCCACGAATGGGCTCAACTGTGATGACGGCGGCAGCATTTCCACTCCGATGCACCATCTGATCGTCGAGAACGTCACGATCAAACACATCGGTCCGCGCGGCAACCACGATGGTCTGAAGATGAGCGGGGTGGACCAGTTCATCATCCGTAACTGCCGATTCATCAGTTGGGGCGGCAGCGGGATCGACATGGTCGGATGCCACCAGGGCGTCGTGGAGGACTGCTACTTCCACGGCGAGGAAGGCTTCGACAACTCGGAAGCTATCCAGATGAAGGGGGGCTGCGCGGACAACCTGGTGCAGTGTTGCTTCTTCGATCGTGCGGGCGGCCGCGGGCTAAACCTCGGCGGCTCCACCGGCTTGCCGTACTTCCGACCGAGCGTCGGCGACTACGAAGCCACACGTCTGCTGGTGGCCGGAAACCTGTTTTACGGATGTCAGGCCCCCGTTGTCTGGCCGACCGCCAGCCACAACCGCGTAATTCAGAACACCATCGTCCTTCCGGACAAGTGGATCGGTCGCATCCTCCAGGAGACTCGTGATCCGCAGTTCAAGCCTTCCCACGACGGCGTCTTCGAAAAGAACGTGGTTCTCTTCGACGGGCGTGTCGGTCGGCCGGAGTTCATCAACGTCGGTCCTGGCACGGCACCGGAGACCTGGAGATTCATCGGCAATGCCTGGTTCGACACCGAGGGGAATCGCAAACCCAGACTGCCCGGCGTCGAGACGGGCAGCGTACACCACGTCGATCCGAAAATCGTGGATATCGGCAAGCCGACCATGCGGATCACGAACCGCGACGAGCGACTCAAAGACATTGGCGCCCAAGCCTGGAAGAAGCTGGACGCCGAGGCGTGGACGGCCCGTGAGAAGAAGCTGACCTCTCAGGCCGACCCGCGGCGATAGGATGAGTGTCATGTTGCGACGGCTGTTCGGCACGCGAAAGACTGAACAATTGACTGGTGACAAGCGCCACTGCCAAAATGAAAGTCCCGGCAGGCATACGACGTCCGGCCGTGCGTCTTGTACGGTTTTCCCGGCAGCATAACGGGCACCTTTCGCCGTTTCTCGGCACCATATCCGTGTACGGTGGTTCGAAGCAGTTCATTTCGGGAGTGCTGACAACCGTTGCTTTCTCCCGCCGACCGCAAACATCTGAGAACCGAGGTAAACTCTCATGTCACGCGCCACTTTCTCCCGCCGCGAGTTGCTGTCTGGCTCAGCCGCGGGCGCCGCCGCACTCTTCCTATCCGGCAAACCAGCCGCAGCGGCGGACGAGAAGAAGACCTTTACGATCCTGCACACCAACGACCTCCACTCGAATTTTATCGGGCTGGGCCCTGCTTCGGACTACTCCCCCTTTCAACTCAACGACGATAAGACGCGAGGCGGGTTCGCACGTCTGGCCACCTTGATCGCGGAGAGGAAGGAAGCTCGCAAGAATCGTGGTCCGGTCCTGGTGGTTGACGCTGGTGACTACAGCATGGGAACCGCATTTGGTGCCGCCAGCCGCGAGACCGGTGCCGAACTCCAACTTATGTCGCGGATGGGTTACGATGCCAACACCTTAGGCAACCACGATTTCGATCTCGGGCCTGACGGGTTAGCCCAATCCGTCGACGTGGCGGTCAAGGCCGGCAGGATTCCGGCGATAGTTGCGTCGAATACCAACTTCGCGGCGAAGGACGCCGCACTGACCGATCTCCAGCGTCTGGTCAAAGAAGGGGTGATCCACCGATACGTTGTGCTTGAGCGCGGTGGCGTGCGATTTGGCATCTTGGGGTTGATAAGCAAAGAGGCTGTTTTTTATACCAGTGGCGCCGGTGCCGTTACGTTCCCCGACGCGATCGAGACGGCCAAGGAGATGGTGAAGCTGCTCCGTGAGAAGGAGAAAGTGGATGTGGTCATCTGCCTTAGCCACGGCGGACTGGATAAAGGCAAGGACGGGCGCTTCACCGACGGCGAGGACGTGCGCCTGGTGAAGGCCGTGCCCGGGATTGACGTGCTCATCGGCGGTCATACCCACACCGCACTCGAAGAGGCGATCATCGTCAACGGCCGCACGCCCGTGGTCCAGGCCGGCAAGTACGGCGAACACCTCGGCGAGCTGGTGATCACTTTGGACGGCGACAAGCTGCAGGTGGAGTCGTACAAACTGCACCCGATTGACGACTCCATTACCGGTAACCGGGCCATCGCGGACGAGATCGAAAAACTCAAGAAGACCGTCACCGAGGTCGTGTTCGCGTCGCGCGGTTACCGAATCGATCAACCTCTGGCCGTGGCACCTCGGGATCTCCCCAACACGTTCACCGACATCCCCGCGGGCACCATTCTCGCCAACCTCGTCACTGACTCCTTCCGAATGGCTACCAAAGCGGACATCGGATTCACGTCCAACGGACTGATGCGCAGCGGTTTGCTCCGGGGCAAGTCAGGCGTGCAGTCCGTGTACGACGTGTTTGCAGTGGCGCCGCTCGGCGACGGCATCGCGGATGCGACGGCCGGAAGCGCCCTGGTCACTGCTTACTTTACGGGCCAGGAACTCAAGAACCTGCTTGAGTTTTGCCTCCTGGATAACCCGGCACACCCCGGGGAGTATTTCCCCCGCGCATCCGGCATGAGGTTTCGCTACGACACATCACGCCCCCCGTTCGACGTCGTGACGGCCATCGAGATTGGCGACTTCGATCGTGGCTATCGCGCGATCGACATCACGGGGAAGGACGCGCGGTTGTTTAGCCTCACGTGCCCCCTTTATCTCGGCCTGTTTATCGTGGCCATACCCAAGTACACCAAGGGCAAGCTGACTCTTGTGCCGAAGAACAAGGACGGCCAACCCCTCAAGTCAAAGACCGAGGCGCTCGACACACCCCGCGGCAGCACGCCCGACTTGCTCCCGCCGCGGGGCTCGGTGGACAAGGCCAGTGTCGTCACCGTGGAGGAGAAAGGCGAGGTCCGGGAAATCAAGGAATGGCAGGCGATCATGGATTACCTTCGCAACCTGCCGGCCAAGAATAGGGACGAACTGCCCATGATCCCAGTCGACGATCGCGCCGCTGAAGTCCGGGCGATCAAAGCGGGGTGATTGGCTTGCGCACCGTACACGTTCAATGGGATCCCGAACGATCTCTGCGAGGCTCCGCTTTGCCATGCTACGGCATTCAGATCGGCCTAAGCCGACATATAATCATCGAGTTCGTCCGGGAGTGGATCTTCGGCATCGAGGACTTCACGGCGGGAGTCGCCAGAATGTCCAACCTGCTTAAGGCCGGTCAGGCAGATTAGGCCAAAAGGTCGCTCCCACCGGAGAACGTCTACCCAGTGGATCGGGACGTCCGACAGCGCCTGATGATCTGGTGTCAGGCACGGCTGAACCGGAGCTTGCACCGGAGCCGCGGGCCGCGCGATTTCGGAATTTCAAGTTGATTGGCGGTGACTCGGAGCCAACGTGCGATGTCCCGGCGCCTGCAACACGCGCGTCGAAACGGGACAGGCGGGAAACACGGCACTATGGACGCGATCGAAGTAGTCCGGGCGGACCTCGCATGCAGCCGACACCAGGCTGCAGTTGTTGCGATGATGGATGCGTATTCTGCGGATCCCATGGGCGACGGCCATCCCCTGTCCGATTTCGCCAAGCTGCATCTGATTGCCGGCTTGCAGAAGATTCGGATTCGCGCAGGCGGTTTACGCCGCCGACTCCGACGGAGGAGGTTCACTCTACATGGTGAAACCAATCTGACGCGTTGATACGACGAACCGGCGGGCCACTGCAGATGATCCGAACGGTTTGACCAAGTCGTTTGGCACTATGAGTTGACGGGAGGTCGGGCCAACGATTCAGGCAGCGAGGCGACGAAATCGCGGATCTCGTCTCGCACGCGGCGATAGTGAGTCAATCGCTCTTCTTCGGTCGTTGCACCAGCAGCCAACTTGGGCGGATCATCAAACCCCACGTGGATGACTTGCGCCTTGCCGAGGAACACGGGGCAGTTCTCGTTGGCGTGTCCGCAGACCGTTACCACGTAATCGAAGTTGATCTCCGCGAGTTCCGCAACGTGCTTCGACCGATGGCCCGAGATATCGACCCCGACTTCCGACATGACTTGCACGGCCCGCGGGTTCAATCCATGGGTTTCGATCCCTGCGGAATAGGCCTGCATCAGGCCTGCCTTCAGATGCCGCGCCCACCCCTCCGCCATCTGGCTTCGACACGAATTCCCCGTACATAGAAACAACACGGTAGGAGTATTCGGCTCTGTCATGGTGCGCATCCTTTTGCACGGTGCTTGGTCCGCCCGCGGCGATTGGACGACGAACAGGCCTTCTTCGGCGGACAAGTTCGGGCACAAAGCGACTGTGGGTCGAGCAGCAGAATCTCCCGCATCCGTTCGGTGTCTTTCGTCGCGCGCCGATCATCCGCCAAGGAATCCAAGGTCCATTGCAGCGCGCGCCTCACAGCGACGGGTGCATCGTCGCCAGCCAGGCTGTAGTACATCCACCGACCCTCCTTCTGGCCGTCGACAAGACGCGATTGGCGGAGAATCGACATGTGCTTGGACACCGTCGAAGCCGCCAACGCCACGAGTTCGACAAGTTGGCACAGACACGCCCGCTGGCCGCGCAATGCCAACAACAATCGGAGCCTGGTCTCGTCGGAAAGGGCCCTGGTGATCGCCTGAAATTCCCGCATGATCAAATTCACGTAAAAAGTTAGTCAGACTGAACTTCGGACACACGTTTCTACAGATGGGCGCCTGAAGCGTCAAGCAGTCCCGCCCACTCGATCCACATCGGTATTGTTGGCCCCCGTCGTGCCGAGTATATTTCGCTCTTTGGCGAAAGATAGAATGATGCGGCGGCCAGCGAAAGCCGATACACAGGGCAATCAGCAACTCGCGACGCGCTCGAAGTGCGAAACGGGTGTAGCGGCCGTTGGGAATCGCTTCGTGATGCGTGCGTTTTGGGAGGTATGAGCCGATGAAGAAGATGACAACCGGAGTGGCAATCGCAGCGGTATTCGCAGCAGGTTTGTCCATCGTTTTCGCGAAAGGCGTCTTCACTGGTTCACCGGCCAGCGCGGACGCGAAGGAAGCGGCAACGTCCGTGGCGGACGTTACGGAAACCTCGCGGAAGACGACGCCGGAATTCCGAGACGCAGGCCTGGCCGCCATGAAGAAGGCCGCTGCTGGCGACAAGTACCTCTTTGTCTTCTTCTGGAAGGACGAAGACAGCTCCACGACGGCCCTGAGAAAGGTGTTTGAAACGGCGACGCAAAAGGTCGCCGAGCGAGCCGACGCCGTGTCGGTCAATGTATCGGACCGCGGAGAGTCGGGCATCGTCAAGAAGTTCGGTGTGGATCGCGCCCCCATGCCGTTGGTGTTGGCGATCGCTCCCAACGGCGCGATAACCGGCGGTTTTCCGGGCGATTTCACGGAAGCCAAGTTGCTCGACGCCTTCGCATCGCCTGGACTGGCCAAGTGCATGAAGCCGCTGCAAGAGGGGAAACTCGTACTCTTGTGTGTTCAGAACGACAAGACGACTCTTAATGCAGAGGCGCTTGAAGGAGTCCAGTCTTTCAAGGCAGACGAGCGTTTTGCGAACGTTACTGAAATCGTCATGCTCGACCCGAGCGACTCTGCGGAATCCTCTTTCCTCGGCGATCTCAAGATCGACCCGAAGACCGCGAAGGCCGTCACTGCATTATTGGTCCCCCCCGGCTCCGCGATCGCTGAGTTCGAGGGCGAGACCAGCAAGGAGCAGTTTCTGGCCGCCCTGCAAAGTGCCGGCTCTTGCGGACCCGGCGGCGCCTGTGGGCCAGGCGGATGCGGTCCGAAGTAATCTGCAGGCTTTTTCCCCGTGCGTCACACGGCTTACGGAAGAGCTGCGAGCAATCCCTGTCATTGGAGGACGGTAGCGATGAAGCGTCTGACGGTAGGTCTTTTGTGCCTCGTGCTTCTCACGTCAGCTGCCATGGGGCAGCAGGCAGGGCGCGTCAACAGTTCCCGCCAAAGCGCGGGGCAGGCCGCCCTGGATCAGGCCGCCGCGGCCAACAAGTATGCCTTTGTCTTTTTCTGGAGAGACAAGAATCCGCAAACGGACAAAGCGTGGGCCGAGTTGAAGCCTTTGGTCGACAAGTACTCCGATTCGGCCACCGTCGTGGCGGTGAAGGTATCCGATCCCAACGAAAAGCAACTTGCGGCCCGTTACGGCGTGGACCGTGTATGGCTGCCGATGGTGTTGGCCATCGCACCGTGCGGAGCCATCACAAAGACGATCACCGGGGAAATCAACGATGAGCAGTTGCAGGCCGCGTTCGTGAGCCCCTGCACACAACATTGCCTGAAGGCGCTCCAGGACAAGAAACTCGTCTTTGTCTGTGTGACAGACGGAGAGTCGCTGCAACCGGCAGACGCTGTTCCGGCAGGCGTAAAGGAGTTCAAGGCGGATCAGCGATTTGGGCCGTCCACCGAGGTTTTATTGTTGAATGCCAAGGATGCGGCGGAAGCCGCTTTTCTCGAGACCTTGAAAGTCGACGCGCGACAGGCCAAGCCCTTGACGGTGTTTCTCGCCCCGCCGGGTTCCGTGATTGGACACTTCGACGCCCGGGCCACTAAAGATGATCTCGTTAAACAAGTGGTCGCGTCGCAATCCAATCCGTGCGCGGGGGGCAAGTGTGGACCGAACGGTTGCGGACCCAAGAAGTAAGAAGGAGTCAGCTGCGATGCGAATGCGAACCTTGGTCTGGCGTGAAATATTCGAACGGAAAAGTCAACTGGCAACCAGTTTCCTGGCTATTC
>CAIPEB010000594.1 GCA_903863885.1 uncultured Planctomycetaceae bacterium
CCCGCCATCCCGCGTGTATGACTACTCCAGTTTTGGCAGAAGAACGACGGAGCCGATTGCTGGAACTCGTTCGTACGAGGGGGTTTGCGTCGCTTCCCGACTTGGCGTCGCAGATGCAGGTTTCCGAATCAACGATTCGTCGAGACCTGGATTACCTCGAAGAGACGGGTTCTGCGCAGCGTACGCACGGGGGCGTCTTCTACACAGGACCATCACCGAAACTGATGCATCTCGACCAGCGGCAGGAGTCGCATTGGGAGAAGAAGCGTTCGATCGGTGAAGCGGCGGGCAAGTTGATCGAGGACGGGGACACGGTGCTGCTGGACGGCGGCAGCACCACCTATGAACTGGCCCGCGTTCTGGTCGGCAGGCGGCTGCAGGTGGTCACGAACTCCCTGCCGGTCGCGACGCTGTTTGCTTCCAGCGAGAGTTCGGAACTGGTGCTGATTGGCGGATACGTACACACCCGCAGCGGTGTGACACTGGGCCCCTATGCCAATCACATGTTGGACGAATTGAAGGTCCGGCGGGCCGTGTTAAGCGCGGCGGGCATCACCAGCGACGGTTATTACAACAGCAATCTGCTGCTGGTGGAAACCGAGCGAGCCATGATGAAGGCGGCCGAAGAGGTCATCATCGTGGCGGACAGCACGAAGTTCGGACGCACGAATCTGGTTCATCTGTGCGGCCTGGGCGATGTGGACATGATTGTGGTGGACGACGAGATCTCCGAGGCGTGGGAGCAGGAACTGGCAGCCGCCGGGGTCCGCGTCATTGTGGCCGGCCGCGAGGCCGGGCAGCCGGAAACTCTCGTATTGAAGAACTGAAGTCCTGAAGAATTGAAAGGCAAACAACGGTCATACGATGGGTGCAGCACTCAACCTTGATCGTGCAGCGATCGAACAGATTGTTCGCCGCATAGTGATGCAGCAGCCCGGGGTGCCCCAGGGCGGGGAAACCAAGCCGAACCTGGTCGTCAGCATCTCGGCGCGGCACTGCCATCTGACGGACGAGCATGTGGAAATCCTGTTCGGCGCCGGGCACAAGCTGACGCAAGCCAAGCCGCTCTACCAGGACGGTTTCTATGCGGCGGAGGAAACGGTGATGGTGGTCGGTCCGCGTCGGCGCATGCTCCCGACCGTGCGTGTGCTGGGGCCGACCCGCAAGCAGAGCCAGGTGGAACTGGCATTCACCGATTCGATTTCCCTGGGAATCGACGCCCCGGTCCGGCACAGTGGTCAGATCGAAGGGACGCCCGGCTGCGTGCTGGTCGGTCCGAAAGGGGTCGTGGAGCTTCAGCAGGGGGTGATCCGGGCCGCGCGTCACGTGCACATGAGCGTGCGGGACGCCGAGGGATACGGGGTCAAGTCGGGCGATCTCATGAAGCTCTACGTGCAGTCGGCCGGTTGCTCGATCACATTCGAGGACCTGTTGGTGCGGGCCGACAACACGAGCAAACTCGAAGTGCATTTGGATACGGACGAGGGGAACGCGTGCAACATGGACGCGGCAACCCGCATTGAGTTGTTGAAGCAGAACGGTGCCTGCGGCTGCAACAAGAAGTAGAAATACGGCACATTCTCTGGGTTCCATTTTTGTTGGAGAGCACTATGGCAAAGACACTGGAAGCGTTGGGAATGATCGAAACCAAGGGCTTCATTGCTCTGGTTGAGGCCACCGACGCCATGTTGAAGGCAGCGAACGTCAAGTTCCATGGCTGGGACAAGGTCGGCAGCGGCATGGTGGCTGCGTTTGTCACGGGCGACGTGGCGGCCGTCAAGGCGGCAACCGACGCCGGGGCGAGCGCGGCTGGCCGGATCGGCGAAGTTGTCAGCGTGCAGGTGATTCCGCGTCCGCACGAAGACCTCGGAATCGTGCTGCCGCAACCTGCCAAGAAGGCGTCTTCGGCTGACTGATCCGCAAGGGCTGACTTTACCAACGAACATTCCTGGAAGGGAACTTGATCATGCAAAGTGCGATTGGATTGGTTGAAACCAAAGGTTTGATCGCTCTCGTTGAAGCGACCGATGCGATGGCGAAGGCCGCCAACGTGGAGATCGTCAAGCGAGTGAGCATCGGCGGCGGACTTGTGACGGCCGTCGTCCGCGGCGACGTCGGCAGCGTCCGCGCGGCCGTGGAAGCGGGCGCGCAGGCGGCCTCGCAGGTCGGCGAACTCATCGGCAGCCACGTGATTCCCCGCCCCGCGGACGGATTGCTGGACGCCTACGTGTCGTGAACTTCGTGATCGTGCATGGCGAGTCGGGGAACGGCTGGCGGATCCATCGCGCCGGAACCCCCGGGCGCAGCGCGCGGCTCGGCATGTCCACTCGGCACGCACTCAAGGAGGAAGGGAGCAGACGGTCATGAAAGTGCTCGTAGCCAACCTGGGCTCGACCAGTTTCAAGTATCGACTGTTCGACATGCGCGATGAGCAGCAGCTGGCCCGCGGCGGGATCGAGCGAATCGGATCGCCCGAGAGCCGTTGTTCAGTGCAGATCGGTTCGTGGCGCAGCGAACAGACCGCGAAGGTGCCGGACCATGCCGTGGCGGTGCGTCAGTGCCTTGCGCAGCTGACGGACCCGGAGCACGGGTGCCTGAAGGACGGCTCGGAAGTTGCCGCCATCGGCTTCAAGGCGGTTCACGGCGGACGCCTCAGCGGCGTGCAGCGTGTGACGCCCGAAGTGCTGGCGGCGATGGAAGACATGAACCAAGTGGCTCCGGCGCACAATCCGCCCTACATCGCCGCGATGCGGCAACTGGCGGAGAAGCTCCCGGAGATCCCGCTGGTGGCGGCATTCGAGACGGGCTTCCACGCGACGGTTCCGGACCGGCTCCGGTACTACGCGGCGCCCTACGAGTGGGGCGAGAAGCTGCAAATCAGGCGATGGGGCTTTCACGGAGCGAGCCACCGGTACATTGCCACGCGGACCGCGGAACTGCTTGGCCGGAAGGATCTGCGAGTGATCTCCTGCCATCTGGGCGGTTCCAACAGCCTGTGCGCGATTCGAAACGGACAAAGTGTGGCGACAAGCATGGGTATGAGTCCGCAGACCGGCTTGCCGCACAACAACCGGGTGGGAGATTTTGATCCGTTCGCTATTCCGCTGATCATGAAAGCGGAAGGCAAATCGCTGGACGAAGTCCTGGATTTGCTGGCGGAACACAGCGGACTCCTGGGACTGAGCGGCGTCAGCGGCGACGTGCGCGACCTGGAGGAGGCCGCGGCCGCCGGAAACGCGCGAGCGCGTCTGGCTCTGGACATGTTCACCTCCGAAATCCGGCGTTTCCTCGGCGGGTTGCTGGTCGAACTCGGGGGACTCGATGCGCTCGTGTTCACCGGGGGAATCGGCGAGAACGGCGTGAGCATCCGCTCCGCGGTCTGCAATAACCTCGAGGAACTGGGATTGGCTCTCGACCCGGCCGCGAACCAGTCCGCCCGGGGAGAAGGCCCGATTCATGCGGCCGACAGTCGGAGCCAGATCTGGATCGTGCCGACGAATGAGGAACTGATTGTGGCTCGACAGGCGAAGGAGTTGCTCCAGGGGAGCTGAACGGCGCATCGCCGCGCCGGAGAAACTGAGGACGTTTGCCATGTTTGTCGCCAAGGTGACCGGTGCCGTGGTTTCGACGCAAAAGGTCGCTGCGATGGTCGGCTTCAAGCTGCTCGTCGTGGAACCTTACCGCGTGGAAAACAAGGACCGCCGCAGTCTCGTTACGACCGGGCGCACCTTGATCGCGGTGGATACGCTGGGCGCCGGCCCGAACGATTTCGTGCTGGTAACGCAGGGCTCCAGTGCCCGGCTCACGCCCGAGACGAAGAACATGCCGACCGATGCGGTCATCGTCGGCATTCTGGACCAGGTGCATGTTGGCGGAGACTGCGTCTACACGCGTCAGAACGAGGAAGCGTCGTCCAGCGGGACGTAGCCCGGCACGGACCAGGACACAGAGTATCGAAGGGTTAGCGATCAAGAAGGTTAGCCAAGCAGGACTGATCTTATGCATATCAACGAATCACTGATTCGCGAAGTAGTCGCCCAGGTACTGGCCGAAGTCGGCAAAACGCCGACGGTGAGCGGACCGCGATTCACGGGGCGCCACGGCGTGTTCACCTGCGTCAACGAGGCCGTCGCGGCCGCGCGGGATGCGTTCGAGGAACTGTCGCGCCGCACGATCGACGACCGGAAACGCATTATCGGCCACATCCGCCGCATCGCGATCGACCAGTGCGTCGAACTCGGCACGATGGAAATGCAGGAGACGAAGATCGGCCGCCTCGAGCACAAGATCGAAAAGCTGAAGACGCTCGGCGAACGCTCCCCCGGTGTGGAATTCATGCGGAGCGAGGTGTTCAGCGGCGATTACGGGCTGGCGGTCATCGAACATGCGCCGTTCGGAGTGATCGGTGCGATTACTCCCGTAACCCACTCGCTGCCGACTCTGACGGGCAATGCGGTCAGCATGATTGCGGCCGGCAACACGCTGGTCGTCAATCCGCATCCCAGCGGCAAGAAGGTGGCGACCGAGGGCGTGCGGCGATTCAACGAAGCGATCCACCGGGATCTGGGCATCGACAACCTGATCTGCATCATTGCGGAACCGACGCTGGACAGCGCCGCGGCCATTTTCAAGCACCGGGACATCGCGCTGATCTGCGTCACGGGCGGTGCCGCCGTGGCGAGAGCCGCGCTGAACAGCGGCAAGCGGGCCATCGTGGCGGGCCCCGGCAACCCGCCCGTCGTGGTGGACGAAACGGCGGATCTCGACCGGGCCGCGCGGAGCATTATCCGCGGAGCGTCTTATGACAACAACCTGCTGTGCATCGCGGAAAAAGAAGTCTTCGTCGTGGCGGAAGTCTTCGACAAGATGATGGCCGCGATGGAACGAGCCGGCGCAGTCCGCCTGAAAGCCGACGAGGTCGATCGACTGACCAAGGCCGCAATCGTGCCGGTCGGCGAAGGAGAGCACCGGCACGACGCCCCGGCGCGCGAGTTCCTCGGCCAGGATGCGGCGGTGCTCGCTCGAGCCGCCGGCCGCCAGTTGCCCCCGCAGACCGAACTGATCTTCGGCGAAACGGACGAATCGAACCCGTTCGTTCCCGTCGAACAGATGATGCCGTTCGTCCCGTTCGTCCGGGTCCGCGACGTCGAGGAAGCAATCGCAAAAGCGAAACACTACGAGCACGGCTTCCGCCACACGGCAATTATCCATTCGACCAACGTGCGCAACATGACGCGCATGGGCCAGATCATGGACACAACGCTGTACGTCAAGAACGGGCCCTGCATGGCAGCGCTCGGACTCGGCGGCGAAGGCTACATCTCGTTCTCGATCGCCGGACCGACGGGCGAAGGCGTGACGACTCCCCTCACCTTCACTCGGGAACGCCGCTGCTCGATGATCGAGGATCTGCGAATTCTGGGCAAACCGAGATAAGCAAGCGGGCGAACTGCGATACGGCCAGGACCCTGACAACATGCAGCTGGGACTCGTGATCGGCAATACGACGGCAACCGTGAAGCATCCTTCGCTGGAAGGCTGCAAACTGCTGCTGGTTCAGCCTCGACTGGCTGACGGGCGGACGCCCGACGGCGAGCCGTTGATTGTCGTCGACGGGGTGGGCGCCGGAATCGGAGACGTGGTGATCATCACCAGCGATGGTCGAGGGGCGCGGGCACTGCTCAAACGCGAGGACAGCCCCGTGCGGTGGACGACGATAGGGATACGCGACTGATGAGCAACGGACGCCTGGATATCGACGCGATCGTGCGGGAGGTGCTGCAGCGCCTGATGCAGCCGGCCGCCGCTCCGCCCGAACCGCGTCCCGCGGCTGAACCGCAGCGCGCCCCGTCGGCTCCCGCGAGTACGCCCGTACCTGCGGCGAGTACGCCCGTGTCGGCAGCCGTCACGCCGGAGGTACCGCCCAAGCCGGCCGATCCGCCGGGAACATTGCGACTGGCCGAACGAGTCATCACGCTGGCGACGCTCGAAGGACGATTGCGGGGCGTGCGGCGCGTGGCGGTTGGGCGTTCGGCGGTTGTAACCCCGTCCGTGCGCGATGTGCTGGGACGGCAGGGTATTGCACTGGTACGGGAAGACCTGAAGTGCGCCGGTTCCGCGACTCTGATGAACTGCCAGGTGCGCGTCACCGGCGCCGATTGCAGTGCAGCGACCCTCTCGTCGCAGCTGGGCCTGCAGGTGGTCAGCGTCGATCGCGTGGCGGAGGCCGTGAAACAGTCTGTAAGGGACATACGAACCGAGCAGAAGTTAGCCATTGTGATTACGCGGCAGACGGCGCTGGCGCTGTGCCTTGCCAATCGACACCGCCGAGTGCGCGCCGCGATTGCCCGGTGCGAGGAAACGGTCCGCGATGCGGTGGGTTCGATCGGAGCCAACCTGCTGGTCATCGATCCGCGTCGCGCGAAGCCTGAGGAGTTGCCGAGGCTGATCCGCATCTTCGCCGAAGGCGGCAGCCGCGACTGCCCGCACGAGTTCGCACAACTGCTGGAGGAAACCGTTTGACCGGGGGGGAACGCCGCCGGAAAAGAACGGACACCGATATGAGAATCATGAAAGTCATCGGCACGGTAACGTTGAACCGCGCTCACCCGACCTTCGAGGGTGCGAGTCTGCGGCTTGCGATACCGATGTCGCTGGCGGACCTGGTGAACGACACGGAACCTCTGGCCGATCCGATCGTGGTTTGGGATCGGTTGGGGGCCGGCATCGGCAGCCGGATCGCTGTCGGCGAAGGCCCGGAAGCATCGCTCCCGTTTCGCCCGGCCATCAAGCCGATCGATGCCTATAATTCCGCAATTCTCGACGAAGTGACTTTGCGATTGGATGCCAGCCAGATCGAGGTGCCCAAGAAGTGATCTGGGTGGTTTTTTAATACAAGGAATTCATCACTCATTCCAACAAGCGAAGAACCATGATCAACGTACACCGCGCGAAACAGGAAATCTGCGAAATCGGCCGCCGCGTCTACAATCGCGGTTTTGCCGCAGCCAACGACGGCAACATCTCGGTGCGAATCTCCGAGAACGAAGTCCTCTGCACCCCGACGCAGCAGTGCAAGGGCTTCCTTACTCCCGAGGACATCGCCACGGTCGACATGGCGGGCAACCAGATTGCCGGGCGCAAGAAGCGGTCGAGCGAAGCGCTGCTGCACCTGGAAATCTACAAGCAGCGCAGCGACGTGAAGAGCGTGGTGCACTGCCATCCGCCACATGCCACAGCTTTCGCGATCGCCCGCGAAGCCATTCCCCAGTGTGTTCTGCCCGAGGTCGAAGTGTTTCTCGGCGATATCCCGATCGCCAAATACGAGACGCCGGGCGGCCAGGCTTTCGCCGACACGATTCGCCCCTTCGTCGAAAAGACCAATGTGATCATCCTGGCCAACCACGGCACGGTCAGCTTTGGCGAAACGGTCGAGAAGGCCTACTGGTGGACGGAAATCCTCGACTCGTATTGCCGCATGCTGATGCTGGCCCGCAGCCTCGGCCCGATCCACTACGTGGACGAATCGAAAGAGCGTGAGCTGCTTTCGCTGAAGAAGCAGTGGGGATTCCAGGATCCCCGCAACACCGAGGAATACAAGAACTGCGACGTCTGCGCCAACGACATCTTCCGCCACAGCTGGAAGGAGGCCAGCGTCGAGCGTCGAGCGTTCAACCCGCCGCCGCCGATGACGGTGCCCGAAGTTTCGGCGGCTCCCGCCATCCTCGGCGATGCCGAGCGAGAAGCACTGATCCAGGCGATCACGGATCGCGTGGTCGCTGCGTTGAAGGGCAATTGATCCGGGCCGATCGGCGACCCCGATCGCCGCCGCATGATCCGAATATCCGGCAAAAAAGCCCCGCGGGTGTGAACTCACAGGGCTTTTGCTGTTTCTTGGCCGCATTGCGGATTGCTCACCTGTAGACGAGGCCTTGCTGAAGACGGTATCTTGGCCGGATCTTTACAGCCGAATTCCTGGCGAGGAGCGAACAATGGACGTTAGTAAGATGCTGCATCTCGCACCCGTGGACTACCTTGTGCTGGCAGTCTATTTCGCCTTCGTGCTGGGTATCGGCTGGGCGCTGAAACGCTACATGAAAACCAGCACGGACTTCTTTCTGTCCGGCCGATCGATCCCCGCCTGGATCACGGGGCTGGCATTCATCTCCGCCAACCTGGGCGCACAGGAAGTCATCGGCATGGCCGCTTCAGGCGCGAAGTACGGCATCATGACGAGCCACTTCTACTGGGTGGGGGCAATTCCTGCGATGGTGTTCGTCGGGATCTTCATGATGCCGTTCTACTACGGCTCGAAGGCCCGCTCCGTCCCCGAGTACTTGAAGCTGCGGTTCGATGAAAAGACGCGTGCGTTCAACGCAGTCTCCTTCGCAGTGATGACGGTCTTCTCGTCCGGCATCTCGATGCACGCCCTTGCCAGGATGCTCGAGCAGATCCTCGGATTCAACTACCACATGTGCATCGTCGTGTCGGCGCTGATTGTGCTGGGCTACATCTTCCTGGGAGGTCTGACGTCGGCGATCTACAACGAGGTGCTGCAGTTCTTCATGATCGTGTTCGGCTTTGCCCCTCTGGTTTACCTCGGACTTAAGAGCGTCGGAGGATGGACGTCGCTGGTGGATAAGCTGAACGTGCTGGCGACCAGTCCGGCGAACCCCGCAGGCAAGGCCTTTGCGTCGGGGGCGTGGACGCAGTCCTGGGCCCACATGGGTTCGCCACAAGATAACCCGATGGGTGTCGAGTGGTTCGGCATGGTCATGGGGCTCGGCTTTGTGCTCTCGTTCGGCTACTGGTGCACGGACTTTCTCGTTGTCCAGCGGGCGATGGCTGCCGATTCGATGTCCGCGGCCCGGCGTACTCCGCTGATTGCCGCCGTGCCCAAGATGTTTTTCCCCGTGCTGGTGATCCTGCCGGGTATGATTGCGATCGCGATGAACGGACACGGAGGTTTCAGCCTGCCG
>CAIPEB010000595.1 GCA_903863885.1 uncultured Planctomycetaceae bacterium
TGCATGTCGTACAGGCCCCATGGGTTCGGCTTCTTTGTGCCCACAGGATGCGTCTTGCCATCCGAGTTTCCCTTAAACCACCCGTATTCCGAGAGTTTCCCTTCATCGTCGCCGAAACTGTATTCCGTCGTTGTGCCCGCACAACACGCATATTCCCATTCTGCCTCCGTTGGTAGACGATACACTCGCCCCGCAGCCTTCTCCGCCGGAAGCTCAGAAAGCTTCCAGCAGAACTGTACGGCATCCTCATACGACACTTGTTCCACGGGGGTTCTTGCGCCTTTGAAGGAGGAGGGATTCGCTCCGATCACCCGTTGGTACTGTTCCTGGGTGACTTGATGCACGCTGAGGTAGAACGGCCTCGTTAGAACCACCTCGTGCGGCGTCTCATCGTCCTCGCCTTTGTGCGATCCCATTACGAACTTGCCAGCGGGAAGCAACTTCAACTCCATGCCGACCGAATTGACCGGCCGTAAATTTTGGAGTACCACCGATGGCAGTCGTTCGAGTGACGGTGCGGGTAACTTGATAAGAATCGCGACCGGCAGCTTCTGCAGCCCCTCCGCCGGCAACTGCCCGAGTACTTGTAAGGGCAACCCTGCGAGATCACTTCCGGGCAGTCTTGCCAGTGACATTGCATGATGCTCAGAGATTTCCAAATCTACACCCGGTCCCAACCCCTTGGCGATCCGTCCCGCCAAATCGTCTCGCAACCTACTCATTCCGACATTCTTTGGATTCAGTTGCAGGCACTCGATCACCTTGGGTAACAAATCCAACATCTCTGCGAATTCGACGGTGCCATCAGCTTTCGCGTCTCTCAGGAGCGTCATCACCTCCAATTCTGCCGACACCACGGCTGAAAGTTGGGTTTTCAAACCCGCCTGAGCCTCTGTGAGGTTTGTCGTCCGGACCTTTTCGACCACTACCAGTGCGCCTTTGGCGTTGCCTTCTGCAAGAAGCCGCTGAGCTTCGGCGAAGAAAACATCTCGTTGCTGAATAAGCTTTGCCTCCCGATCACGCAGTTGTCCCTGCAGCTTGAGCAAGTCTTCTCGGCTTCCGTGCAACAGCAATGCTCGGTCAACCTGTTCCAGCAATCCGTCCGGATCTCGCTGCTGGACGCGCACAGCAATCGTGCCGACCAAATCCTGCAATTCTTCCTGATCACTCCGAATCGACTTCAGAAACTGTTTCATCGCCGACGTCCGCATCGCTTCCGGAATTGACTCCATGGCGCGGATCGCCGACTGGTAATCGAACGCATCCAGATGCTTGCGTGCTTCGGCGAAATGTTGGGCGGCGATGCCCACATGCCGTTGTTTCTCGGCGACAGTACTCACGACAAACGCGTCCACCCAGGCTTTCTGGTGCAACAATCGCTCGTGGGAGATGGCCGCGATTTCGTTGGCCAACGCGATTGCTTGATCGAACTGGAGAACTTCCACCCACGTCTCGGCCTGCTGTCGCTTGGCATCGATCTCGCCTCTCTTGGTCGCAAGCCATTCCGATTGTTTTGCCCCGCAAAGGCCACAGACCTGATCCCATACGGGGATTTCCTCGTTGCATTTCAAACAACGGCTTCTCAGAGGAGCGGCGCATCGCTTGCAGAACTTTCGCTGCAGGTCGTTCTGGGTCCGGCAGGATGGGCAGATTCCTTCTTCAACGTCCACGCTGGCGGCGGTGGATACAGAAACGGGATTCGAATTCGACAGCGGATTTCCCCGAAGTGCCGCTTTGAATTCTCTCGCCGTCTGGAATCGCTCTTCTTTCTTCGCTTTCAGTGCGCGCCCGAGCGTTGCACGCAACTGCGACGGCACCACTTCGAGGTCAACCACCGAGGGCGGCTCCCCCGTCACCATCTGATACAACGTCGCCGCCAGACTCCAAAGGTCGCTTCGCGCATCCGCCAGCGTTGCGTCACGCCGTTGTTCCGGCGGCATGAAGTCGATTGTCCCCAGGACCGCACCAGCGACCGTCTGTCCGTGGCCAATCGATTCCGCCTTGGCCAGACCAAAATCCGTCAGCTTTGGAATACCGTCCTTGGTCAGCAGCACATTGGCCGGCTTGATATCGCGATGTATGATTCCGGCCTCGTGTGCCTTGGCGAGACCGTCGCATAATTGGCATACCAACTCGACGGCCTCTTCGACCGGGACTACTCCGCTGCGGCAGCGGTCCAGCAGGCTTCCGCTATCGACGTACTCCATGATCAGGAACGGACCATCCTTGTCGCGGCCGTAGTCGTAGATCTGCACGGCATTCGCATGACTCAAGACGGCAATCGCCTTGGCCTCGGTCAGGAACCGACTCACCGCTGTACGGCTTCCCGTGGCGTCGCCGCGAATTCGCTTGATCGCAACCTTACGTTCCAGTCGCGTGTCCGTCGCCAGCAGCACTTCGCCCATGCCGCCCTTGCCGATCACCCGCTCGACTTTGTACCTCGCCGAGAGATCGACGATCTCCATGTCGAGGCCGTCGGTGGCACCGAGCCCCGTCAAATCCGCCGTCGATGACGAATCACCGCCCCCGAACGTGGACTGATCGCCCAGACTCTGCGGCGAAGGTTCTGCAGGCTTGGCGCCCTGCAGGGTGTGCTGGTCGCCTAGGCTGCCTCGGAAGTCTTTTGGCATGCTCGGTTTCCTAAAGTATCCCAGTCACGCGGAACTAAATCGGCCAGGCACGTACATTTCAGCGAATCACCGTCGAACCAGCACTGCAGTCGGCGACTCTTGGCACCAGTTGCGCAACTCACCTTTTTGGCCTCAGTAATGTACAAACCCACGTCCACCAGTTCGCGTCCGCTTGCCCCGCCTGCTCACTTGTTGGGCGGAACTAGGACCACACGGAATCCCAGGCAGAAGATCCGGTCCGCCGCCGTGAACCTGCTGCGGAACGCCGACCGGCAGTAATTGGCGTCGCTGGCCCAACTGCCGCCTCGGCACACTCGGTCCGAGGCCAGCGGAGGTCCTTGCGGGTCGTCCGTCAACGAGTTCTTGTAATAACCCTCGTCATACCAATCTTGGCACCATTCAAAGACGTTTCCGTACATGTCATACAAACCCCAAGCATTCGGCTGCTTCTTTCCAACTGGGTGAGGAAGACTGCCAGCGTTTCCCCAGAACCAAGCGTAATTACCAAGCTGCGAATCATCGTCCCCAAATTCAAACTCCGTCGTCGTTCCCGCGCGACACGCATATTCCCATTCAGCTTCCGTTGGCAGGCGATACGCCCGCCCGGCGTCCAGTTCCGCAAAGCTATCCGATAGCTTCCGGCAAAACTCGACAGCGTCTGTCCACGATATCTGTTCGACGGGATCTTTCTCGCCTATGAAATGAGAGGGATTGTGTCCCATCACCCGCTCGTACTGCTCCTGCGTTACTTGATGCACGCCGAGGTAGAACGGCTTCGTCAAAGTGACCTCGTGCGGTGTCTCATTGGGCTCGCCTTTGTCCGATCCCATCACGAACCTGCCAGCGGGAAGCAACTTTAGCTTCATGCCAATCGAATTGCGGATCGGCGGAAGTTGGAGCAATAACTCTGAGGGCAGGCGTGTGAGTGCTGGTGCTGGCAACTTGCTGAGAGCTCCAAAAGGCAATTTCTGGAGTCCATCCGCTGGCAATTGCCCGAGGATTTGCAGTGGCAACTTTTTCAACTCCTGCTTCGAGAGCTTCGATAACGACTCTGCCTGTCGCGGAGTAACTTCAAAGCCCACACATCGCGCCGATCCCTCGGCCAAGCGAGTTGCCAATTCGATTCGCAATCTGTTCATTCCCGCATGTTTCGGATTCAGTTGCAGGCACTCGATCACCTTGGGAAACAATTCCAGCATCTCTGTGATCTCGACGACGCCATCCGCTTTCGCGTCTCTCAGGAGTGTCATCACTTCCGTTTCCGCCGACACCATCGCCTGGAGTTGCGTTTTCAACTCCGCCTGAGCCGCTGTGAGGTTTGTCGTCCGAACCTTTTCGACCACTGCCATTGCACCCTTGGCATTGCCTTCCGCAAGAAGCCTCTGAGCTTCGGCGAAGAAAGTGTCTCGTTGCTGAATCAGCTTTGCCTCCCGCTCACGCAGTTGTCCCCGCAGTTTGCGCAGATCTTCTCGACTTCCGTGCAACTGCGCCGCTCGGTCAACCTGCTCGAGAAGTCCCTCCAGATCTCGCTGCTGGACACGCGCAGCGATCGTGCCGAGCAACTCCTGCAATTCTGCGTGATCACTACGGATCGACGCCAGAAACTGTCTCATCGCCGATGTTCGCATCGCTTCGGGAATCGACTCCATGGCGTGGATCGCCGACTGGTAATCGAACGCATCCAGATGCTTGCGCGCCTCGGCGAAATGCTGGGCAGCCAATTCCACTTGCCGCTGCTTCTCGGCAGCAGTAATTGCGACGAAGGCTTCTGCCCAGCTTTTCTGGTGGCGCAGACGCTCGTCGGTAACGACCGCGATTTCGTTGGCCAACGCGATCGCCGCAACGAACTGGAGAGCTTCAGCCAGCCTCTCCGCTTCCGATCGCTTGGCATCGATTTCACTTCGTTTTTCCGCGAGTAGTTCCGGTTGGTTGGCACCACACTCTCCACACACGAAATCCCACACGGGAATACTCTGATTACACTTCAGGCATGCGACTCGCAGGGCGGCAGCGCACTTCTTGCAGAACTTTCGCTGCAGGTCGTTCTGGGTGCGGCAGGATGGGCAGATCCCTTCTTCAAGATCTGCGCTGATGGAGGCTGATACCGAAACGGGATTCGCATTCGACAGCGGACTTCCTCGGAGTGCCGCCTTGAATTCTCGCGCCGTCTGGAATCGCTCCTCCATCTTCGCTTTCAGCGCCCGTCCAAGCGTTGCTCTCAATTGCTGCGGCACCACTTCCAGGTCAACCACCGAGGGTGGTTCCCCCGTCACCATCTGGTACAACGTCGCCGCTAGGCTCCACAGGTCGCTGCGGGGGTCCGCCTGGGTTGCGTCCCGCCGTTGTTCCGGCGCCATGAAGTCGATCGTGCCCAGCACCGCTCCAGCAACCGTTTGACCATGATCTGTATTTTCCTGCCGTGCCAGTCCGAAATCTGTGAGCTTCGGGACACCGTCCTTCGTGAGCAATACGTTGGCCGGCTTGATATCGCGATGGATAATGCCCGCCTCGTGCGCCCTGGCAAGTCCGTCGCACAATTGACATACGAAGTCGACGGCTTCCTCGACCGGAACCACGCCGCTACGACAGCGATCCAACAGGCTGCCACCGTCGACGTATTCCATGATCAGGAACGGACCGTCTTTGTCGCGGCCGTAGTCATGGATCTGCACGGCGTTTGCGTGGTTCAGCGCAGCAATCGCCTTCGCTTCCGTCAGGAACCGACTCACCGCGGTGCGGTTTCGCGTGGCATCACCACGGATTCGCTTGATCGCGACCTTCCGTTCGAGTCGCGTGTCTGTGGCCAAGAGTACCTCGCCCATGCCACCCTTACCGAGCACCCGTTCGACTTTGTACCTCGCCGAGAGATCGACGATCTCCATGTCGAGGCCGTCGGTGGCACCGAGCCCCGTCAAATCCGCCATCGATGACGAGTCACCGCCACCGAACGTGGACTGGTCACCGAGACTTTGCGGCGAGGACTCAGCAGGTTTGCCACATTGCAGAGTGTTCTGGTCGCCCAGACTGCCGTCGTAATCTTTCGCCATGACTGCACACAGGAAGGTGAGAAGATCTAGGTTTTGTCATCGTAGTAAACTGCCATCCTGTATTCCAGCAGAACGGTACCGGCTGTGAACTCGTATCGAACACCCAGCGACGCGGATATCGGCCGCCGTGATTGAACTCACAAGTGCCAGCCTTCCACGAGAGGTGCTGTTCTGTGTGAAAGCCATCGCATGGCAATTAGACTTGCCATTGTCGGGGATCGCCCCATTCAAGTTGTCGTACAAACGCGTCCTGACAGACGAACGGTATCGGCGTCCACCGGCCGGTTCATTTCGACATGTACATTCGTCACGTTGGACGCAGGTTGACCGTGGGGTGCGATACAATCTGTTCCGCGGCAAGACCCTTGCGGTGCAGCCCGCAGGAAGGTGATCGGCGAGCTCACTTCGCCAACCGCCTTGCGTCGTCAGAACGGAAGATACCCAGTCGCTGGCGAGCCAGTGGGCGATGTCGCGCCCTCCAAGCCTCTTGAGCGAGTTGAACCAAGTTGATTGTGAATTCAAATTGCGACACCTGCATTGAGTTTGCGGCCGACGATAAGACGCCGGATGTCAACTGCCGAGATGCCCATTTTCGACGTCGTGCTCCGTGGCCACGGAAAAGTAAGAATGGTCGAACGCTCGGCAGAATTACGCCACTTGGGGCTATTCTAGATAACCAGGATTGACTTAGTCTTTTGCTGCTCTTACGGTTGGGTGATTGAGGCAACGGAACGCGACAGTTGGCCGAATGCCCGCAGATGGGAATCGGGGAGGTGATCATGCGACTCATCGTCACGCGACGTCGATTGCATCGCGTTCGATTTTCTTTTCTGCCTCCATTCGCTTCCGCCTCGTTGAAAGTGCAAACCTCGGTCAAATCATGCGAAGTGTGATTGCCCAACCATTCCGATCGGATTCGCGTATCGGGTCCTGTTCCGCAAGGTGTTGATGATGACGCGCGATAACTTCGACAGTCTTGACCGAGACGTTACGCATCTCGGCGAGAAATCAAGCGATCCGCGTGATGCAAGTCTCGGTGATCAGTCCACCTTCGGCGACGCGCAGTCTTCCGTTTCAGATCTCAAGGATCTGGGCGGAGAAGTGACTGACGAAGTCGAAGTGATCGACCTGCGGTCTCGGTACGAAATTGAAGGAACGATCGGTCGCGGCGGCATGGGCGAAGTACTGCTGGCGACGGACAAAAGGCTCCGGCGTCAAGTCGCCATCAAGCGAATCCACGGCGAGATGGCGCAATCCAAGCGAGCACTGCAACGATTCCTGACGGAGGCGCGGGCTGTTGCAGCACTGAATCACTTCAATATCGTGCAGATCTACGACTATGGGCGATGCAACGATGGGCCGTTTATCGTCATGGAACTCGTCGAAGGCGATAACCTTCTCGAGAAACTGCGAAGCGGTCCGCTGCCGGTCGACCAAGCGATCGGCATTGCTTGTCAACTTTGTGAAGCTCTGGGGGCGGCTCATCGGAAAGGTGTCGTTCATCGCGATATCAAACCCGCCAACGTACTGCTCACAACCGACGGAGTTCCAAAGCTGACGGACTTTGGACTAGCCAACCAGTCGGACGGCGACCATGGGCAGACGGTCGCTGGAGCAGTGTTGGGCACGATTGATTTCATGGCACCGGAGCAACGTCGGGATGCAACACAGGCTGACGCTCGCAGTGATCTATGGAGCCTGGCGGCGACGTTGTATCAGATGGTGACTGGCAAGAGTCCCAGGATTATTCGATTCGATCTAGTACCGGCGGAATTAACAGCTGTCCTTGGCAAGGCTCTGGAGGAAGACA
>CAIPEB010000596.1 GCA_903863885.1 uncultured Planctomycetaceae bacterium
GAACACGTCAAGAAAGTCGAACGCAAACTGGCCGGTCTGGAAGATCCGTTCGACAAGCACCACAAACGTCCATTGTCGGAGCACGTTGCCGACTATGAGAATTATCTGAAGCACAAAGGCTCCACGGCGATGCACGTGCAGAAGACGACGCAGCGAGTCAAGGCTGTCGTCGAGGGTTGCAAATTCAAAGCGATCCTGCAGATTACACCGAGCCGAGTCCAAGAATACCTTGCCGGCTTGCGTTCCGACGGACGAAGTATCGCCACGAGCAATCACTACCAGCGCGCCATCAAGATGTTCACACGGTGGCTGGTGCGAGATCGACGAACGCCGGAGGACCGCCTGGCCCACTTGTCGCGACTGAACGCGGATACCGATCGCCGGCGGGTGCGCCGACCGTTGTCGCCGGAAGAATTTCAACGGCTGTTGGAAGCGGCCGAAACCGGACCGACCATCCAGTGCATTTCGGGACCGGACCGGGCCATCCTCTATATCATCGCCGGCTATACCGGATTTCGCCGTGGTGAAATCGGATCGGTCACGCTGCGATCCTTCGACTTCGAGTCGGAGCCGCCGACCTTGACCGTGCAGGCCGGATATTCCAAGCGCCGGCGCACCGACGTACTGCCGCTGCGAAAGGACTTCGCCCAGCGAATCCGCCAGTGGCTGGCCGCCCGCACCGAGTTGGAGCCGCATGATCCGCTCTTCCATCTCGGTCACCGTCGTACGGCTACCATGATGGCGCGGGATCTCGAAGCCGCCCGCAAGAAGTGGCTCGGCGAGGCCAAGACGGACAAGGATCGCAAGCGGCGGGAACAGAGTTCGTTCCTGAAGTACGTGGATGATGACGGACAATTCGCCGACTTCCACGCGTTGCGCAAGACGTTCATCACGAATCTGTCGCTGGCCGGCGTGCAACCCAAAGCGGCTCAGACGCTGGCACGCCACTCCGACATCAACCTGACGATGAACACGTATACGATGCTGCAGGTTCTCGACCAGGCCGCGGCGGTGGAATCGCTGCCGCCCGTGCCGAGTGCTGTGGAGCAGAAGGCTGGCCGCTCATCTGAATCGCGGCGAGATACGGAGGCGACCGACGCGAAACTCGCAGCATTTTCCATCGATCCTGCTTCACTGCCGCCCAACGTGGCAAGAATCCTTGCCGCGTGGGAGCAACTTCCAGCCGACGTGAAAAACCGGCTGACCGGCCGAGTTGAAGCCGCGACGCAGTTGCGGCTGGCGTGATTGGCCACTCAACCTATGCGGCGTCCGCTGCAGCCTCCGTGTCCCTGCTGGACTTACCTGCGTATTCGCCGAAAATACAGAACGTCGGCCGAGATTGACTGCACATCGTGAAGTTCCTACCGTGACATGGATGAAAGTAATGTCACTGAACCGACACCAGCGAGCATCCATTCATCATGGCACATAGTTCTGACAAAATCGGGCTTGGAGACAAGAGCGACCAGTGTGCGAACAGGAACACTCGCCGTTCGTCCAATAAGGAATGGTGGAGAGTTATTCGGACAGGTTGGTCGGGCCGAGGCAAAATACCCGTGGACTTGGCCAAAAAGGTGCGAGGCCGGATTCTGCGTATTGCCTACGAGTGCGGCGATTCGCAGGAAGACGTCGAAGCTGCCGTAACGGCTATTGCGAAAGGATATGCGTTGGTGCGGGCGGCCGCTCGCTGGC
>CAIPEB010000597.1 GCA_903863885.1 uncultured Planctomycetaceae bacterium
AGAGCGGCACGGTGCTGGTGCCCTTCTTCGTGCGAGATGTCCAGAAACAGATCGTCGCGTCGGAAACTGAGGACCTGCTGGAGTCTGTCTGTCTGGAGAAAATCACGGAATGAAGGCCCGTCTTGTCCATCGAGATGACGTGTTGAAGATTGTGGACCTGCTCCGCCAGAAGGGCTACGAAGTCGTCGCGCCTTTTTTTGGGCGGGGGCGCGACACGCGTTTCGATAATGTAACCGACGAGAACCGCGACGAGATCCAGATTCACCTGCCGAATCCGTATCACCCGCCCAAGCGGTTCGTCCTGCTCCAGATCGAGCGTTTGCTGCGCATCCACCAACGAGAGGGGCAGATTGAAATCGAGCCGACCTACCGCGAGCCGAAACGCGCCATCTTCGGCATCCGATCGTGCGACATCGCGGGGATTTGGCACTTGGACCGGTTCTTCCTCGGCCGCGAATTCCGCGACATCTACTACGAGAAGCGGCGCGAGAATCTCTTCCTCGTCAATGTCGTCTGCAGCGACCCCGAGCGCGATATCGGCGCGGAATGCTTCTGCGTCTGCTCCGACACGGGTCCCGCCGCGCGCGACCATTTCGACCTTCAGTTGCTGGACCTGAACGACGGCGAATTCATGGTCGTGGCCGGTTCACCTGCCGGCGAGGCGATGTTCGCCGACCCGATCTTCCGGAAGGGCACCAGCGTCCACAGTGCGAAACGGCGCGCGGTGCTCGAGTCGGCACGCAGGAGTTTCAAGCCGTCGACCACAAGCTGGTTCTCCGCCGCGATCCGCCACGTCTCGGCGGGCAAGGTGGCGGAGCAGACGTGGGAGGAAATCGGCAACCGCTGCCTCGAATGCGGCGGCTGCAGCTACGTATGCCCGGCATGCACTTGCTTCACGGTCACCGACCGCCGTGTCGGGCCGGACGAGGTCGAGCGGGTCCGGATATGGGATGCGTGCGCGCTGGGAGGTTTTACTCGCATGGCCGGTGGCCACAATCCGCGCAAAGCGGTGCACGACCGCCGCAACCGCCGGTTTTTCCGCAAACTGTCACACTACTTCATCCAGCGCGAGCTATCGATCGCCTGCGTGGGCTGCGGCCGCTGCGCCGCGGTCTGCCATGGCGATGTCGGCATGCCCAGCGTCGTGGAAATGATCCGACGCTCCGCGGCGGAGATGGAAACGCATGAACACGCCCAGCTCTGACAATATTTACTTGCCGAAGATCGCGGTGCTCGACCGGTCGGTGGACGAGATCGCCGAGGTCAAGACATTCTATTGGCATTTCGACGATCCCGCCGAGCAGGCGGCCTTCAAGAAGTTCCGGCCCGGCCAGTTCGCGCAGGTCTCGTTGTTCGGCGCGGGCGAGTTCCCCGCGTCGCTGCCGCCCAGCCCAACCGAGGAGGAGACCTTCTTCACCATCCGCACCGTCGGCAGTTGCACCGCCGCCCTGCACTCGCTCGAGCCGGGCGACAAGTTCGGCGTCCGCGGGCCCTACGGCAACGGTTTCCCGATGGAGGACTACTACGGCAAGAACTTGGTCTTTGTCGCTGGCGGCATCGGCTTGATCCCGCTGCGCTCCTGCATCATCTACGCGCTGGCCCACCGCGACAAATACGAGAAGATCCAGATCTACTACGGCGCCAAGTCGCCGAAGGACCTGATGTATCTCCAAAACCTGCGCGAGTGGGAGGAAGGTGCGGGCGTCGAGTTCAACCTGACCGTGGACCGCGCCGAGGCGACGTGGAAGGGCCACGTGGGCGTGGTGGGCAGCTTGTTCAAGAAACCGGGCGTGCGTGTGCCGGTGGAGAATACCGTCGCCTTCGTCTGCGGCCCGCCCATTATGTTCCGCTTCGTCATCAAGGATCTACAGGCGCTCGGTTTCCACGACGGGCAGATCGTCTCGACGATGGAGCGCTACATGAAATGCGGTGTCGGCAAGTGCGGCCATTGCTGCATCGGCATGGCCTACGTGTGCGTGGACGGTCCCGTCTTCACCTACGAGCAGATCAAGAAGCTCGGCGAGGACATCTGATGCCCGACCTCCGCGAACAACTCGAGCACTGCTTCCGGGGCCGCGTCTGCCTGATGGGGATCGGCAACGTGGACTACGGCGACGACGGGTTCGGCGTCAGGCTGGCGGAGCAACTCGCGGCGGAGGGCTTGGCGGACGTCGTCGTTGCCGGCACCGAGCCGGAGCGGTTCATCGGGCGGGTTGCCGGCGCGGGCCATGACCACGTGATTTTCCTCGACGCCCTGGAATTCGGCGGCGTCCCCGGCTCGGTGGTGTTCCTCGATTCGGAAACGATGACCGCGAGGTTTCCGCAGGTTTCCACCCACAAGATCTCACTGGGCCTGCTGGCCCGATGGATTGAAGAACAGGGAACCGCCAAAGCGTGGCTGCTGGGCGTCCAGCCGGAATCGCTCAACCCCGGCGCCACGCTGACCGCAAGCGCTCGGCGGACCCTTGATGTCCTCGCAAGCCTTTTGAACCCTGGATCCGCAATCACATGATGACACCCGAACAGGCCATTGCCGCTTCCATCTGTCTCTGTCTAGCGGGGGCGGCGCTGACGTTGCTCGTTGCTCGCAACAGGGTGGTTGCGGGGTGGGTTGCATTTGCGATCACGGCGGGTTCCGCAGCACTGATTTGCTGGGCGGTGGTTCACGTCTTCACCAATGGTCCCGGCCGCCCGGCGCAGTTTCTCACGATGCCGGCCGTGGGGTTTGCGCTGCGCATCCACGTGGACGGACTGACGTCGGTGTTTCTGCTGCTTGCCGCGTGTGTGGCGGTGTGGGCGGCGTTCTATTCGATCCGCTACATGGATCACTATGCGGACTACAGTGTGGCTCGCTACTACCCGAACTTCCTGCTGTTCCTCGCCGCGATGTACGGGCTGCTGAGCACCACGGACATGATGTGGTTCTTTTTCATCTTCTGGCAGATGATGACGCTGCCGGGTTACGCGCTCATCCGGTTCGAATACCGCAAGCCGGAGAACATCCGCGCGGCGAACAAATATCTGATCATGATGCAGATTGCCTGCCTGGCGACGATGGGGGGGGCCGAACTGATCTCCGCCACGGGTGGGATGGCCGGCGGCAGCGATGCGGCGAAGTACGATTTCGATACGGTGAGCGCACACCTGCCCGCCTTGCTGGCCCAGGAGCCGCTTGTGACTGGGCTGGCGTTTGCGCTGTTTCTGGTGGGTTTTGGCATCAAGATGGGCATGTGGCCGTTCGGGCAGGTGTGGCTGCCGGACGCGCATCCGGCCGCTCCGTCGCCGGTGAGTGCGATGTTATCGGGGGTGATGCTCAAAACGGGGGTCTACGGTTTGATGCGTTACTTCCTCTGGCTCGTGCCGGCCGAGGCGCGCGGGGATTTCCCGCTGACGCAGTGGGGTCTGGCCGTCGTGGGACTGGGCGCGGTGACGATGCTCACAGGCACGTTCGCAGCGTTGCGACAGACTCTCACCAAGCGGCTGCTCGCTTTCTCCAGCATCGGACAGATCGGCTACATCCTGCTCGGCCTCGGCGTGTGCATGATGTTGCTCGGCGCCACGGAGTTCGGTCCGGCGGCCGCGCTCGCGGCTGCGGCGTTCAGCGGCGCGCTGTTCCACACGCTCAATCACGGCCTGTTCAAGAGCCTGCTTTTCCTCAACGCCGGCTCGGTGCTGCAAGCCACAGACACACAGGAACTCGACAAGCTGGGCGGCCTCATGCGATTCATGCCGTGGACGGCGGTGACGGCGCTCATTGCGAGCCTTTCCATCGCCGGCGCGCCGTTGTTGAATGGCTTCGCCAGCAAATGGAGCATCTATATCGCGGCGATCCGGGGCGCCCCCGTATGCGGCCTGCTGCCGTTGCTGGCAATGGTCGCGATCTTCACCAGTGCGTTGACGCTCGCGTTGTTCATCAAGTTCTTCGGCGGGGTCTTTCTGAGCCGCACCAGCGCAACCGTCGCGGCCCGCGCGGCAGGGCAACCGACGCTGGAGGTCGGTGGAAAGATGCTCGCGGCCCAAGCCGTGCTCGCGGCCGGTTGCGTGCTGTTCGGCCTGCTGCCGCTCCTGCCGTTGTCGCTGATCGACCGTGCGCTCGACTCGAGCCGCCACGGGTTTGGCTCGCTGCTGGCGGACGCCTCGGCGGTGAGGGGGCACGGATTGAGCGGTCTCATCGCCGGCGACAGCCAGTCGTTGTATGCGCCGCTGGCGGTGGCGGCCACGGTGGCGCTGATGTTCGCTCTGGCGCGGCTTCTGGCCCGACTGGGCAGCGCAAGCCGTCGCACCGCGGCGCCGTGGCTCTGTGGATACGTGAGCGAAGCGGACATTCACCGCTATCGGCCCAGTGGCTTTTATAGCGAACTGACGCGTCTGTTCGACGGGTTGGATTTCGCTCGCCGGCGGGCCGGGCCGCCTCCGGTCGCCGCCGTGACGGAGAAGACGAAGGAGCCTTGCGCATGATAGCTCGAGACAAACTGAACCTGCTGAAAGACAAGTTCGGCCCTGCCATCCTGCGGGCCGACCTGCCGGACGACGGGCGTCTGTTCGTCTCGGTCGAACCGTCCGCCATCCGCGACATTTGCCGGTATTTGTTCGGCGACCTCGACGCGCGATATATCATCAGCATCGGTGTGGACGACCGGCCATTCTCGGGGAAGTTCCTCGTCACGCACAACTTTGCTTTCGACGCGGAGAAGCTGCTTGTCTGCGTGATGGTTCATCTGCCTGCCGAGAACCCGAAACTCGACAGTATCACCCGCGATGTGCCTGCCGCGAACTGGGCGGAGCGCGAAATCCGCGACATGGTCGGCGTGGAGTTTGAAGGCCACTGTTACCCGAAACGGCTCGTGCTGCCCGATGGATGGCCCGATGGCGTACATCCGCTCCGAAAGGACTTCGCTTGGAACGAAGTGCCGAAAGATTTCGAAGAGGAGCGCGAGTTCGAGTTCGACGAACCGCCGGCGGGTTGCACGGTCGTGCCGTTCGGGCCGTTCCATCCAACGCTTGACGAGCCGGCGCACTTCCGGCTCTACGTTGAGGGCGAGATGGTGCGCGGCTGCGAGTATCGCGGTTTCATGGTCCACCGCGGCATCGAGAAGCTCGCTGAGTCGGTGCTCAACTACAACGACATCCCGATGATGGCCGAGCGCATCTGCGGTATCTGCGGTTGCGTCCACAGCGTCGCCTATGTGCAGGCGGTCGAGAACGCCGCCGCCATCAAGCCGCCGCCGCGCGCCGAGTACATCCGCACCATCATGCTGGAGATTGAGCGGCTGCACAGTCACCTGTTGTGGGTCGGCCTGGCTTGCCACATCGTTGGCTTCGACACGCTCTTCATGCAGAGCTTCCGCATCCGCGAGCCGGTGATGTGGATCGCCGAAAAGATCAGCGGCAACCGCAAGACCTACGGACTCTGCCTGATCGGGGGTGTGCGTTGGGACATCACGGCGGAATCGCGGGCCGAGTTGCGCGCCGTGCTCGATAAGCTCGAAGCCGAATGGCGGCCCTTGGTCGCCGCCGTGCTCAAGGACAGAAACATTCAAAAGCGAACTCGCGGCATCGGAATCGCCGACAAGACCGCGTGCAAACGCTCCGGCCTCATCGGTCCCGTGGCCCGCGCTGCGGGTGTGGACATCGACTGCCGCCGCGACCATCCCTACGCGGCCTACGACCGCGTCCGCTTCGACGTCATCACCAGCGACGGCGGCGACGTCTGGTCGCGCGTCGTGGTGCGTGCGAAGGAAGTCTTCGAGTCCATCGAGATCATCCGCCAGTGCCTCGACAAGATGGAGCCGGGCCCGCTCCAGCTCGGCATCGAGGATGAACTGCCCGTGGGACGGCTCGGCCTGTCATCGGTCGAGGCTCCGCGCGGCGAATCACACCATTTCGTCATCACCGGCGAGAACAACCGGCCGCGTCGCTGGCGGGTGCGCGCACCGACCTACCAGAATCTCCAGGGCGTGCCCGCCATGATCAAGGATCAGCAGATCGCCGACATGACGATCTCGCTGGGCAGCATCGACCCGTGCTTCTCCTGCACCGACCGGCTGGAAACGATCGACCTCAAGTCCGGCGCGACGAAGATCTGGACGGAGGGGGAACTCTTGAAACTCGTGAGGACGAAGAAAGCATGAAACCGCTCCTCCCCATTCTGGGCGGCATCGCCAACGTGCTTCTCTTGCTTCTCGTGGCGCCGTTCTTCCAAGGCGTCCTGCGCACGGTCACGGCGCGCATCCAGTCCCGGAAGGGTCCGCCCATCTGGCAGGCCTACTTCGACCTGCTGAAACTGCTCGGCAAGGAGGACATCGAGTCCGGGGAGACGCCGCTCATGCAGCGGTTCGCGGTCTATCTGTCGCTGGCCACCGTGTTGACGTTAGCCTGTCTGGTACCGATGGGGTTTCCGGTGCCTATGAACGGCGTTGCCGATGCCATTCTGCTGATCTACGTCCTCACGTTGAGCGGTGTCTGCACGTTGCTGGCGGGGTTTGCGGCAGGTTCCACCTACTCGCTGGTCGGCGCCAGCCGCGAGATGTTGACGATGATCGCGCTGGAGCCGTTGTTCGCCGTGGCCGTCGTCATCGGCGCGGTGCATACCGGCTCGTTCCGGCTCGATACGGTTCTGAACGGCTCGGTGTACGCCGCGGGCGTGCCGGTGTCCGGCATTCTCATGCTGGGGGTGATGCTCCTGTCGTTCCAGGCGTTCGTACAACGCGCGCCCTTCGACATCTCCGAGGCCGAGACGGAGATCATGGAAGGCCCGTTGATGGAGTACAGCGGCCCGAAGCTGGCGCTCCTCAAGTACGCCCAAATGGCCAAGCTGATCATCTACAGCGCCCTGTTCGTGGCGTTGTTCGCGCCGTGGGGCTCGGGCCTGCCTTTCTTTCTGGGGTGGCTGGTGTTCTGGGCGAAGGTGTGCCTGCTGGTGCTGCTGGTGACGCTGGTGGCGGCGACGCACGCGCGCTTTCGCATAGACCAGGCCCTCCGCTATTTTGCGGGCCTGCTTGGCGTGGCGTTGTTCGCGCTGGTGCTGGCTGGATACGGTTACTAACAAGGTGAACGCATGTCCGTCCTGAGCAAGCTCAAAGAAACGCTCGCCTGCCTGAAAGCGGGACGCGTGACGCTGCCATATCCGGCGCAGCCTCTCCACGCGCCGGAGAGATTCCGCGGCCGGCCCATCTTCGACGCGACCAAGTGCACCGGCTGCGGCGGCTGCGCCAACGTCTGCCCTGCGCGCGAGATCCTCTTGTTCGACAAGAGCCAGGAGATCCGCGTCCTGGAATACCTCGGCCGCCGTTGCACCTATTGCGGGCGTTGCGCGGACGTGTGTCCCGAGAAAGCCGTCACGATGAGCCATGAATTCGAGAACGCGACCAACTCCATCGGCGACATCAATCAGCGGATCGAACTGTTCATGAGCACATGCCAGCGGTGCGGGCGCTGTTTTAAGGAACCGGCGGCGCTGGACCAGTTGAAGATGAAGGGCTATCGTTTCGACGATGTGGAGCAGGAGCGCTGGGTGTTCCGCTCCGAGTCCTACTTCGAAAACGAGCCGGTCGTGGACGATATCAAGATCGAATGGGATTAGCCCGCCATGCTGAAAAGCCTCTGCCAGAAAATGTTCGGCCGGTCGCTGTGGGTCTATCACGCCAACAGCGGCGGATGCAACGGGTGCGACATCGAGGTGCTCAACGTACTCACCCCCTACTACGATGCCGAGCGATTCGGCATCAAGCTGGTTGGCTCACCCCGCCATGCCGATGTGATGCTCTGCCAGGGACCGGCGATGCGTTCCACGGCGAAAGCCCTCCAGCGCGCCTACGACGCCATGCCCGCGCCGAAAATCGTCTTCGCCATCGGCTCGTGCGCGTGCGGCGGCGGCATCTGGTTCGACAGCTACTCTGTCCTCGGCCCTGTCGAGAAACTCGTGCCGGTGAACTTCTACATCCCCGGTTGCCCGCCGCGCCCGGAGGCTATCATTTACGGCGTGGCCGTCGCGCTCGGCTTGGTGGACAAGAAGACCGCGCCCGTCCAATTCAAACAGATCGAGTTGCCCATCCCGCGTTACCATCCCGAACACCTGCTCGGCCGCGAGGAACTGGTCGTGTACGAGAAAGTCGAGAAGGTCTAGCCCGGGGAAAAGGAAAAGGGGACAGGCCCGAATGGCCCTGTCGATCCCAAGCCAACAGCAAGGACGAGAAGCACGATTAAGAGCGGGGTGTTGTTCTTGCGTGCGTCCATTTCCCTGCCGCGGTTTATTCCCGGTGGATATCGACTGACGTCGGAACGGTAATTCAACGTCCTGCGAGCGTCTCCCGCACGCCTTGCGCCTCCACGATCGGCCACGAAGCCCGCAGGTCGTCCTGGTATGGTCCGATCTTTTCGAACGGTATCGGCTCGAAGCCGAGTTGCAGCGCCGGCGACTGCGGTTGTAGCCGGTAATCGTCATGTGCGGGATCGACAAACAACGGATCGGCAACGATCGAGTGCAGGTCCATTCCCTGAGCTTGCCAGCTTTGCCATTCGTCGGCCAACTCCGCTTCGCTCAGCGCAATATCATCCAACCAGAAGCTCTCGGCTCCCCGCACGAAGCTGATCCGCCACATCAGCGTATCCATCGTTGCGGCGTATTGCGGATCCCCGTCACCGGGGAGACGAAAGGCGAGTTCATACCGCCGCCATTGGCCGGTGAGTGCGGCTGTGGACTGAATCTGCCAACTGTGCTGGTCCTTCTTCCAAGAAAAGACGCTCAGTTCCACGGGCGTGACTGCGCCGTCCGATTTCATCCACACGCTGAGGCGATAGGCCGTTCGAGGCCGGTAGGGAACCGCACCCAGAGTCAGGTACACCTTTTCCGCGTTTTCCATCTTGGCCGCTGCCCGCGCCGGTTCAATGAATGCCGCGCATGCACCCTCGTGTGACTGGCCGGTCACCACACGAACCTTCGCTCCGCCATCCGGGAACACGCCAATGCCCCAACTGCTCGGCGATCCGCCGATTTCGCCCTCCTCCAGGCCGGGGTTTGGCACCAGGTTGCGACCGATGTCCTTCCGGGCAACAACGACTCCCGTGTGTAAAGGGTGCCCCGCATGATGAATGAGGTTGAAATCCGACTGATTATGCTCCCAGGGAACGCCCTCCATCTTGAACAATGCCGAGCTTGGGTCGGAGTATGAAAGGATGTTGCGCCGGAATACATTGCCCGTCATGACCCGGTGATCGGCGAGCGGCACCCGGCGAGGATCCCGCAACGTCGCGATCTTCCGCCAGGCGGGATGCTGTATGGCGAGCTCATAGTTCCTCGTCCAGCCGTCGACCATGGTGCTCCAAAACCCCTCTTCCGTTGTCCATCCCCGCCAGTACGTCTGCGACTGACCGCCGTCGACCAGGATGTTGTTTTCGATCACATTGTCCCGGCCGCTGTGGATCAGAAGGCAAGTGCGCGGCGCACGGACCAGAACGTTGCCGACGATGGTAACCCCGCTGGCCGCCCAGTCCGGGTAGAGTGCAGCGGTGAAATACGGCGAAATCCACCGGCCGGTTTGCGAATTGTACCCGTAGCCGAGCGTGTCGTGGATGAAGTTATACCGGATCACTGTGTCCAACCAGCCGAGCCAATCGATCGCTCCGCCGCCGATGGCACCGGTATCCTCGCTCTCGGTGCATGTGTGTCGAATGCGGTTGTATTCAACCGCATGCCCGCTCCCCCAGAGAAAGATCCCGCTCTGAGGCGTGTCGTGGATGAGGTTGTGTGTAATGTGCACCCCGGCGCAGGCACCGACCGAGCGGTCTCCGCCAGGCGCCAGCGCCAACCCAACACCCTTTGCGCTGCGATCAACGCGTCCCACGTGATGGATGTAATTGTTGTCAATCCGGACCTCGCTGCGCATCAGCCTGATCGAGTCCCCCGCGGCGACATGAACGCCGTCGGATCCGACGTGTGAAATGTCGTTTCCCACAACTCCGTTTTCGCGCCCCCCTTCGACTGTCACGCCGCAGCCGTCGTGATCGCCCGCATTGCGAATGGTGTTACCGGCGACGACGCAGCCTGTGCAGTCTCTCAGCAACACGGCCGTCCCGTTGCTGCATTCAAGCGTGAATCCGCGGACGGTGACATACTCACAGCCCTCCAATTTGACGAGATGGTCCAGTTCTGCCAGGTAGGTCGGCTTGCTATCGATCGGCGACGGGGGCCAGAAGTAGAGAACGCCTGCCTGGCGATCCAAGTACCATTCACGCGGACTGTCAAGCTCTTCGAAGAGCCCGCGAACGAAGTAGCGGTCTCCCGGCCGAATTTCGTAAAAACAGCCCGGCTCCAACTGCAGTTGCCGCGTAGCCGGGTGAACCGAGCGGACTTTGAGCAGGAAATGCTCCCAGTTGAAACGCGGGAAGATGGATACCTCGCCCAGTTCCGGTTGTTGCCACTGCCGGACGTCACCCGGCTTGGCGCACAGAGTATGCGTGAGCCGCGGGATGTTCCTCTGCCAGAAATCCAGGTTTCCGTGTTTTGCGAGGTAATCGTCCTCGTCGGGCGAATCCGCGTACATGCTGTACGGCGTGCCGTCCACGTACGCCCAGTCGCCTCCCCCCGGGGCATGTGGATTGTCGTTGGGGTATCGCGCCAGTTCCTGCCGCATGCCGTCGAATACCAGCACGCGGGCGCCCGCACCGGCGGTCCCCAGACTCGCAGCATCAGCCTTCAATATCTCTCCGCGGAAAGGAGTGAACCCCTCGATCGAACGTCCGCCGCGCAATACGGGCCTCTCGTTCTCGTAGGCGCGATACACGATCGGGGCCGTTACCGTTCCGGAATCTTCTTTGCCGAACTGCAGAGTGTCCGGCAGTGTGTAAACCCCCTGCCGGACGTACACGGTCACAGGTTCGCCCTTGGCTCCGCTTGACCTCTTTGCGCGAATCACATCGCGAGCGCGAGTCAAGCTCGCGAGCGGTTTGGCTTCGGTGCCGGGATTCTCGTCTGAACCATTTGCGGAGACATAGAAGTCCTCCGCCCATGCTCCGGGAACGATCAGGCATGCGAGCAACAGAACGCACGATCGGGATGCATATCTGAACGTCGGCGGGTTGATGGTCATGCGTTTCCTCGATGGACCCGGTTTCGGCCGCCAGTCGGCGGGCAGCTACTGTTCCCGCGGTCAGGGGCCATTTGACATGCGACCCCGAACGAAAATCCTAGAGTCTGGAGTCCCGAGCCGGAAGGGAAAAATCCGGAACGCGACTTCCGAAGTCGACCATCGAATTCTCATCCGGCAACCGGGTTTGCGTCCGGTCCGGTGAGCCCCTTGCCGTCAACTCCGGAGGGTGCCGTTCAGCACCGCGATGCTCCGCGTCGACCGCGGCACGGCCGCACGAAGCGGGTCGGAGTCGGCCAAGAAACAAAGAAGAGCGGAAGCGCCAGAGGGTGGTGGATGGCGCTTCCGCTTCTTTGGCGGTGTGCTGTGGTAAGGCGCGCTGCCGTCTGGGGATCAGAAGTAGATCACCGCACCCGTGTAGGGAAGTTGGTACCAGACGCCGCTGGTCTGTACACCTGAGTCGGATCCTTCAATCAAGTTGAGGTTGGCCAGGCCGACGTCGGAGACGCCGATTACCTGGTAACCCAGTCTCCAACTCAGCCAGTTGGTTGCATTGAATTGATATTCGATTCCAAGTTCGCCCATCAGCGAACCCTGGTCGCTGCCGTCGGCCACGAACGAGTCGATTTCGGCCGCCGAATTGTGCACCTCTCTCGATCGGTCGATGGAGTTGAACAGATAGCCGCCCTTCAGCGTGAGGTTGAACATGCCGCCGGGGGCCACGAGATGACCGGCTAATCCGAACTGCGGACCGATCATCTGATTCTCGGTGCTTACCCAGCGAACGTCGTCGCCGCCCGCGTTGATGGTCATGTAGTCGAGAGATTCTCCGATCTTCATGTACCGGACGCCGTAGAGCACGTCGAGTGTCGACACTTCATTGGCCGCAACTTCCTGCAAGCCGTTCAATTCCATGTTTGCCAGTTCGGTCTGATACCTGACGGAAACGAACGTGTTGTCATCGAACAGCGGGTCAGGCGTGGAGCCGGTCAGAGTGAAGGGTGATGCCATCAGTGCGTCGGGGTCGGATGCGCTTGCGGAACTCACCCAGTCTTTCGTGAGCAAATACGATCCTTCGACTCCGAACGTGCCGTGCCGGACGCCAACCGTGAACCTTCCTGCCGCTGTAAAGTCCGGCCTGACGTCGGAGGCGGTGAGGATCGGGGCCGAACTCACCGTCGTATCGGTTCCGCTCGTTGTCTCGTGATACTGAAACGCAAGGTCGGTCCCGGCCGTTCGCGTGGGAATCAGGAAATCCGCGGAGCCGTACCATTGGCCGCATGCCTCGGCGGACCAGAAGTGCAGAGCACACAGAAGAAGAACCGCTAAAGTCCGTACACTTGTCATTCGGCACATAAGTCATGCTCACGGTACGACTGGAAAATCCCGAACCGTAGTATCTTGGTCGGCGCCGCACGCTCCGCAAACTCACTAAATGCATGACGCTCGGGAGATCTGATACAAGCGTTAACTCTTACGCAGATTGGCGTAGGTTTGGGTGGTATGGGAGGAGTCTGATGATGCGGAACTGCCTTGGCTGGCCGCTTGCTTGCATCGGGAAGGGAATGCATGGCGGAGGCGTTCGTGCGGAAGGCCGGCGCGCGGTCACGCAATTCGCATCCGAAAGGGGAGCCGTCGTCCAGTCGGACCCGTGCGAAGGTCGTTGTCTTGAAACGCCAAACCAAGCGCCTGCGAATTTCGTGTCAGGTGGACGCGGCTAGTTGGCGCCCATCCGTGATTCGGACTTGCGCAGCGGATGCTGGTCGGCGCAGTGGTCGACGTAGAACGACACCCACTCGCCCAGCCGCTGGCCGAGTTTTCTGCAGGCAGCCTGTATGTCCGGAGTGCGCGGTTCGCGAGCCGCGACGGCCCCGTAGTGGAGCGTCGTCAATTTGGCCGCGTAGTCGGTCACACCGAAGGTGAGAAAGCCGAAATTCATCAAGACTGTGAGGATCGATTGGCAGGCCAATTCGCTGCCTCCGCCCCATCCCCCTGACGACGAGAATGCGCACGCGATCTTGCCGTCCACCTTCATCCAATGTTCCGCCATCACCTCGTCCCAGAACCGCTTCATTTTCCAGGAGAGAATTCCCATGTTCGTCGGGCTCCCGACTGCCAGCCCGTCGCACCAGTGCACGTCGTCCGCCGTTGCGGAATCGACGTCGCGCACGCGGACTTCGATGCCCGGGATGCTGACGGCTCCCTCGGAAACCAGCGCCGCCATCTTCTGGGTATTGCCCGTGGCGGAATGGTACAGAATCAGTACTTTTCCCATCGGTCCGGCCCTCTCCTTTTGCTTCGGTCGTCGCCCAATTGTATCCTGGGCTGCTCGAGTGCGAACCGGACCAACACGGTAAACTCGAAAAACCCGGTTCCAATCGCGCCGGTTTCAGTCGGCTGAGAACAGGGGCGCTCCGTTTTGTCTCAGGGACTTCAGCAGCAAAGGGCGATTCACAGATGTCCAAGGATTTTCGCTTTGTTTGCGCAGCGATCGCCGTGATCTTCGCCGCAATTCTCTGGCAGTCGTCGCCATCGAGGGCAGGCGAGGCCGCGACCGCCGGCGCGCCTTCGAGACCCGTTGTCGCTCCGCCGGCTGGTTTGCACCAGGGTCTTGGTTCGCTTCCGTTCCTGAACGGTGCCCGGTCCCGATCGGTCTGCGCAGAGAACCCCACCGGCGAAAAAGGGAAGGGCGGAATGGCGGTGCCGAACCCGGCAGACCCATCACCGGCCGCATCGGCGCGAGCCGCTGACGATCTCGGACAGGGCTGGAAAGTCCGACCGTTCCTCCGCGTCAACAAGGGCGAGACCGCGACTCTGATGGACGTGAACGGCCCCGGAGTGATCCAGCACATCTGGATGGTTGAGGGCTTGAGCCGCGCGAACATCCTCCGTTTCTACTGGGACGGAGAGGCCACGCCCTCGATCGAGGTTCCCGTGCCCGATTTCTTCGCGGTCGGCCATGGCAAGTTCGCCCCCGTTCAGTCGTTGGCCGTCGTCGTCAATCCGAGCAACGCCCTGAACTGCTACTGGCCGATGCCGTTTCGCAAGCACGTTCGAGTTACGCTGACCAACGAATCGCCGGATCAAGATCTGCAGTTGCTGGCATACCAGATTGATTACGCAGAGATGGAAGTGCCCGACAATGCGGCGTATTTTCACGCCCAGTACCGCCGCTCACGCACCGACAGTCAGAATCCTTACGTGATCCTTGATGGGGTCCAGGGGCAAGGACGCTTTGTGGGCTGTTTCCTTGCGTGGACGCAACTGACGAAGGGGTGGTTCGGAGAAGGGGAAATCAAATTCTACATAGACGGTGACCGGGACTTCCCGACGATTTGCGGTACAGGCACCGAGGACTACTTCTGCGGAAGCTACGGGTTCCCCAACGCGTTCAGTGGTCCCTACACGGGCACGACCCTGCCCGCGAGCGACGGCGCAGAACCTCCGAGTTTCTGGAGTCTGTATCGCTGGCACATCATGGACCCCATTTGCTTTGACCGAGACCTGCGCGTCACCATCCAGGCCTTGGGATGGGAGGGGCCCAAGTACAAGAAAATGGGGGACGATATTTCGTCCGTCGCGTTCTGGTATCAGACGCTTCCTCATGCTCCGTTCCCCAAGTTGCCGCCGCTGAAGGAACGGATGATCCCCGTCCTGCCCGCGCCGCAATGACAAATGCTCGCCACTGCCTTCCGGCAACACCGATCGCAGCATGCCTCGGATTGCGCGCATCACGCGAAGGGGCGGACGGGGGATGCCGGATAGATCATATTCTCCAGGCTCCGGACGCCGCACTCGCCTCTCCCCGCCCATTCAGGGGTGAGTCGCCGCAGTTGTCGGGGTTTTCCAGCTTCCCTGTTTTGCCGCAAACAAGGCCCGCGTCGTCTCAAGGCTGCTTTTCTCGGAGAATCGACACACGCAAGGTGGCTGTGCGACCGACTTAATTAAGGTTGTACCGAGTATTCCTTCTGTAGCGATTCTACCGAGCATGACGCTTAAGACGAGAACTATCTGTCTTGCCGTATTGATCTGCACGGTTGCCGGGGGGCCGCGACCCGCATTCGGGCAGTGGTATGGTTCGGTGGATTGCGTCGCGCCGGCGCGGTTCACGACACACAATACCGTGTTCCAGTGGAACGAAACCGAGGTCGTGCAGAGCAACGTACCGACTGGCGACTATGTGGTCGGCAGTACTGCGCTGCTCGACGTGGATTCCCTCGACATGGGATTTGTCGCGGCGGGTCGAGCGACGGTAGGGCGGCATTTCGGTGCGTACGGCATCGAGGGGTCGTACATGCGGAGCAACGAGTGGGATTGCGCTGCATCGGTTTTTGACCCGAGCGGACACATGGCATCGCCGTTTTCGCTGACGGGCAATCCAGTGACTCCGGAGTTCGACAACAACTATTCAGCATCGGTCGCTTACCAGGCGCAGTTGGAGTCGGCCGAACTGCATCTGATGAGTTCTGTGGCCCAGGACTATTACGACGCCGATGTGTGGCTGTTGTTCGGGGTGCGGTGGATGCAGATCGGCGAGTCGCTGCAGTTTCACCAGCAGAACGCGACCGCGATCTGCGACGTTACAACGGCCGCGGACAACCGGCTGATTGGTCCGCAGTGCGGCTTCAATACGGTGTCTCCGCTGCCGTACGGATTCTTGAATCTCACGCTGAAGGGGTTTGTGGGGTTCAATTCGATTCGAGAGAACATTGACTACAACGGTGTCGCTCTCAGCGACAACGACGGTTCGGCCTGTTTGATGGGAGAGGCCGGGATCGCTTATCTGGTGACTCCCGCGCCGAACATTGCCGTGCGGGTCGGCTACAACATCATGGGTTTGAGCAACATCGCCCTGGCATCGGGCAATTTCGAGGGGATTCCCGCGACCGCGCAATCGGGCTCCGTCAATGTTCGGCGCGAAGGCGTCGGCTATCACCTTCCGTACATTGGCGTGATCCTGATGTATTGATTGCGGGCGGAGGGCGGTTGGTCGCTCGTCCGGTCAGCCCGTTTTGTGACGGGCCTGTGATGCGCCGGGTGCGGATGCGAAATGGACTCGAGTCGGGCTTGCCAGCGCCGCGGCGACGGATCGCCGGGGAGTGAACGCGACCTCATCTTTGCACGATCATGCACGCACTTCTCCTTGCACTTCTGACCTGCGCCGCGGGGGACAGGACGATCGACACCGTTGTTGTCTGTCCGCCTTCGTTTGTTCCTACGATGAACCGCTGGGTGGCATATCGCGAGTCGCAGGGACACGGGATCCGCATTGTCCCGTCGACGTTGAACGCCGAGAGTCTGCGCGCTGCGATTCGCAGCACCGCGGCTTCCGGCAAACTGCGTTACGTTCTGCTGGTCGGCGATGCGGACCCGGCATCCCGCTCCGATGCGGAGGTGCGCCGGCGCTCGGTTCCCACGCACTACGCCGCGGCGAAAGTCAACGTTCGGTGGGGATCCGAACCGGAAATTGCCACCGACAACTGGTATGCGGATCTGGACGACGATGAATTGCCCGACGTGGCGGTGGGGCGTTTGACTGCGGACAATGCGGCCGAACTGTCGGGCATGCTGGACAAGGTGCTGGCCTACGAAAGGTCCGACAATCGGGGAGACTGGCAGCGCCGTGTGAACATCGTTGCCGGCGCGGGGGGCTTCGGCGCGGTGCTCGACTCGCTGTTGGAAACCGTCAGCAAGGAGTTCCTGACGGAGGGGATCCCGCCCGCCTACGAGACCACGATGACCTACGGCAGTTGGCGCAGCCCGTTTTGTCCCGATCCGAGGCAGTTTCAGGATATCGTGCGCGGGAGACTGAACGAAGGGTCTCTGTTCTGGGTCTACATCGGCCACAGCCGCATCACGGCGCTGGATCAGGTGCGGATCGGCGATCGCGAGTACCACGTGCTTGGCAATCAGGACATCGGTCTTCTGGAGAGGTCCGGAGGCGCGCCGATTGCCTTGTTTCTGTCCTGTTACACGGGCGCTTTTGACGCGACTCGCGATTCGCTCGCTGAGAACCTGCTGCGGTCGCCCGAAGGTCCGGTCGCCGTTTATTGCGGATCCCGGGTGACGATGCCGTATGCCATGGCATCCATGAGCGTCGCGTTGCTGGAAGAGTACTTTGTGTCTGAACGAAAGACGCTCGGCGAACTCGTGCTGAATGCGAAGCGGAAGATGGCGGAGCCCTCGGTCGCGACGCCCGGTTCGCACGGCGGGAGGCCCTGGCTGGACACCGTGGCACAGGGCATTTATGCGAACCAGGAGCAGTTGCGGCAGGAACGGGTGGAACACGTGCTGCTGTTCAACCTGTTGGGCGATCCGCTGTTGACGTTGAGGCATCCCGGCGAACTTCAGATGAGTGTGCCGGACGACGCGGCGGCGGGCGAAAAGGTGACCGTCACCGGGCAGGCCGATGTGGACGGGGAACTGACCGTGGAACTGGTAAATCCCCATGGACGCATGCGTCATCAGCTGCCTCGCCGCGAATCGCCGCCCGCTGAGGAATCCGAGATGGCCGGCTGCAACCGTGTCTATTTCGACGCGAATGAACAGCGATGGTCCGCCGAGACGGTGCACTGCAAGGCCGGGGCTTTTCGGGTCGATCTGGCAATTCCCGCCGATGCCTCGGGAGCCTGTTTCGTGCGGGCCTATCTCGACAGTCCGAAGGGCAGTTTTCTCGCCTCAGCCCCGGTCGCGATTCGGGGAGCGAAAGACCCGGTGATTCGCATGGCCGACGCGCCGGCCGCGCCAAGGCGGAAGTAGACGCTGCGCGACCGCTCTCGGTGTCACCGTTCGAGCTTTTCCGCTGCCCAGACGGCCAGTTGCTCGCGGAAGATCTTGGCGTTATGCCGGATATCGACGGGAAGCGACGGGTGGATGAGGAAGTTCCGGATGCGGGCCGTGATGTTGTGCAGCCTGGCGAGTTCCTGGAGCTGGGACAGGAGTTCCTCCCGCTCCTGTGCCGAGTGAATCCGCCGCTCGGGCCACAGTTCGACGACGATCACGGGACGCTGCTGTCCCCGCGGGCCGATGCCCACGAGCGCGGCGCGATACACGCGTTCGTGGCGCTGGATGATGGCCTCGCAGGGAATCGTGAACATGGGTCCGTTTGTGGTCAGAATGCGCTGGGATTTGCGTCCGCAAAACCAGAAGCGATCCTGTTCATCGAGATAGCCCGCGTCACCCATGCGATGCCAGGACGATTCGCCGTCGCGGATCTTGTGCAGCGGGTTGGCTTCGCAGCGGGTTACGTATTGCGACGTGACGACCGGACCGCGGACGATCAGTTCTCCGATTTCCTTCGGCGGAAGAACGTGTGCCTGGGCCATGTCCTCGATCGGGTCGTCGCGGATCTCGATGACTCGCCATTCGATGCCGGGAAAACGGCGGCCGACGCAGGTTCCGGCTCCCTCGCGGCTGAGCGCCGAGGTCTCGCCGAGCACTTCCGTCGCGGATATCGAGGCCACGGGCAGCGCCTCCGTGGCGCCGTACGGAGTGTGGACGTCCCCCGATTCGCTGATGGCATGCTTCATCCGCTTGAGCACGTGCGGCGGCACCGGAGCCCCCGCCGACAGAACGCACTTCAGGCTCGGCAGTCGGATCTGCTGCTGTTCACAGTATCGCCCCACGGTGTTCCACAGTGCCGGCGAACCGAATGCCTGGGTCACCTGCCAGTCGCGCGCGGCCTCCACGATCTTCCGCGGATCGGCGGCCGCTGGTCGAGTGAAATCCATGTCCGGAATGACCGATGTGACTCCCATCGCGGAATTGAAGAGCGCGAACAACGGGAAGCCCGGAAGGTCGATGCCTCCGGGCTGAATTCCGTAGAAGTCGCGGATCTCGTCGACCTGGCGGTCGAAATTGCCGTGCGAATAGAGCACGCCTTTGGGCGGACCCGTGCTGCCTGTGGTGAAGATTATGGCCGCAGAATCGCCGGCCTCCGTTGCCGCGGAGAACGAGTCCGGCGAGCCGATTGCCCGGATTCTCTTGAGGGTCGCGCCGCCCCAGAACCATCGCCGGCCGACCGTGACGTTCCATCGGGCCCTGCGGAATCTGCGGCGCATCAGCATCCGCAAGGCATGGACTTGAGGAATCGCGACGAAACCTTCGGGTTCGACGTCCTCGAGACACTGGATCAGGTTGTTTCGTCCCATTCCCGGGTCGATCAGCACCGTCACCATGCCGGCCTTGAACAGTCCGAACACGAGCGAGATGAAGTCGATGCTCGGTCTGACCATCAGCACGAGCCGCGTGCGGGGCGGGATTCCGCGGGCCAGCAGGCCGGAGGCGATGCGATTGCTGTCTGCTTCGAGTTCGGCGAACGTGCAGTGCCGGTATCGGCGCGCGCCGTTCGAGTCGTAGTTCAGCGGTTCGACCACCGCAATGCCATCCGGGTTCGACGCCGCGGTCTGCGACAGTCTCGCTCCGACGTTGACCATCGTATTGCTCGTCATTTGCGCACTCTCGCTTGGATTTCGTCGAGCAGCAGCGAGGCAATGTCCAGATTCAGAGTCCGCGCGAGTGCCTTCCAACCGGGCACGGCATTGACCTCGATGACATACAAGTGCCCGTCGCGGCCCGGCAGCACGTCAACTCCGGCCACGATCGCGCCGACTGCCTCGGAAGCCGACCTCGCCAGTCTTTCCAGGTGATCGTCCAGCGGAAAGGGCTCGGTATTCGCGCCGCGGCTGACGTTGGTCCGGAAATCCCGCGGGTTTGAGCGGCGCATGCCGAAGATCCGGTCGCCCAATAGGAACAGCCGCACATCGTATCCTTCGTGCGGAATGAACTCCTGCATGTAGACCACGGACTTGAGCTGCTGCAGTGTGTGGAAGGCTCGGCTCGCCAGATCTTCATCCTGAACTCGGAAAATGCCCCTTCCCTCGCCGCCGAACAGCGGTTTCACGACAACGTCGCCGCCAAGCTGCCGGTAGGCTTCCAGCGACTGGTCGGCGGTCTGGCAGACGAAGGTGCGTGGCGTTCTCAGGCCGGCGGCGGCAATCCGCGCCGTGCAGAGGTACTTGTCGACCGCCGCCTCAACGCACCGCGGGGGATTCACAACCAGTGTGCCCTGCTGATGCAGTCCCTGGAGCAGATCCATCCGGTACACGACCTGCTCCAGCGAACCGGGAGGCATCGTGCGCACGAGTACCGCATCGAGGCCGTCGAGCCGATGCTCGCCGCAGGAAAATTTCGTGGCCTGACCGTCGTATTCTGACGCCAGTCCCGCGAAGTCCACCCGCACCAGTTGGTGCCGTCCGCGCGAAGCGCGCGTCAGATCCTCGAAGTACCAGCTATCCGGGGAACACAGCACCGCCAACCGCATGGGAGCACCGCGATGCCTACGGTCCGAACGATCGCCGCAACACATCCGGTGATGTGGTGCCGAAGCGATACGTCCGACCACTGTTCAAATTGAAGAGATTCACGACGGCCGGGCTGAAGAGATGCGGGTCGATCTTGTAGAAGTCCCGGCCGTAACGATCGAAAATCGCCGCGAACGGTTGCCCGTGATCTTTCGAAGCGCTGCTGGGAATCTGCGGTCCGATCCGTTCCAACTCCGCGTCGTCCCCCAGCAGCCACAGCGTCGTCTCCGCGCCGTAGAGCACTGAGTCATTCGTGCGGCCGATTGCCGCCACATCGTCCGCTGAGGGCGGGGGCAGCGGCGCGGTGCCGAATCCGCTCACGATCGTCCGCAGATCAAATCCCAGTTCGTGCATTTTGTGCAGCGCTGTCTCGACGGAACGGGCAACAACCTGCAGTGTGCCTGCCAGGCTTCTGGTAGGTGCCACCAGCAGCGTCAGATTTTCTGAGTCGACGCTGCATTGCTCGGCAATCTGCCGGCAAACGGCAGAGGTTGGCAGACGCCCGCTCTCGAGCACGCCTACTGCGGCATCTCCCGAGTCGTGCAGTTCAAGTGCTTCGAGCATCTTCTCGCGGCCTCGCATGGCCCGCATCGGGCCGGAACCCATCGCGAAATAGCGGTCGCCGACGATCTGCCATCCGGCGTACTGCGACGCCATGCAGGCCGCCACCGGCTGGTCCGTGCGGACCGTGATCCACGGACCGGGCCAGACCGCCGGGTCTCCGGGCGTCACGGATACGTGGCCGAGCCCGGACATGCAAACCTCGGCAAGCGCCACTCCGGCGTCGAGCCCCCCAAGCACGTGGATGCCGCAGTCGATCAAGCGCGCGCCGGACTCGTCGCGCGATACGGCAACACGCATCGCCCGGGCCCGCGTTACCAGTTCCGCACATCGGTTTAAAGCAGATTGATTGAGTTGCACGACGACATGATGGCGGAATGCACGGTGCTCTGCAAGGAGCACAACCGTTCGACGCGAGGTCCGCGGATCAACTCGGACGGGTATCACAGAATCGGGTACGCATCGCGGAAAGCGTGTGTCGGATGAAGTGGGTGTCCGGCCACGGATTGGTCCCGGGCCATTCATTCGCGCCGTGCCCTTTACGCCGGTGAGCCCAGACCGTACAAAGGGACGGAAGAAGTTCAAGTTTCTGCCAACTAGTGGCCCTCGCGAGGGGGAGCCGTGAACCGGGTCAGGCCTTAACCGGAGCAGCCCTAAGCGGGGTACTCTTGTGCGGGGGCCGCTTGTTGGCAGCAGCCCACGGAATTTTCCGCATGCCGACGGACAAGGCCCAAACTGGTGGTGCCGCCGATGCGCGGCAGGGCCGCGGTTCTTACGTCGTGATCGCGCGGCGTTATCGACCACAATCGTTTCAGGAACTGGTCGGCCAAGACCAGGTGACGCGTGCGCTCAGCAACGCGATTCAAACCAACCGCGTCGGGCACGCATACCTCTTCACCGGCGCACGCGGAATCGGCAAGACCTCTACGGCTCGCATATTCGCCAAGGCGTTGAATTGCGAAAAAGGGCCCACTCCCGCGCCGTGCAATGTCTGCGATATCTGCCGGGGCATCGCCACTGGCGAAGATGTGGATGTGCTTGAAATCGACGGCGCCAGCAACCGGGGTATCGACGAGATCCGTCAGTTGCGGTCGAACGTCAATATTCGCCCCAGTCGCGCTCGCTACAAGATCTACATCATCGACGAAGTCCATATGCTGACGGTGCCGGCGTTCAACGCACTGCTGAAGACGCTGGAAGAACCGCCCGAACACGTCAAGTTCCTGTTTTGCACGACAGACCCCGAGAAAGTGCCCATTACGGTGCTTTCACGGTGTCAGCGATTCGATTTTCCTCCCGTGGAATCGTCATCGATCGCGGAACGGCTTGCTCAGATCGTCAGCGCGGAGGGTGTCACGGCCAGCGACGAGGCTCTGCATCTGCTGGCCCGTCGCGCCGGTGGCTCACTTCGCGACAGCCAGTCGTTGCTCGAGCAATTGCTCGCGTTCTGCGGCAGCACGATATCGGCGGCCGACGTGCACAGGCTTCTCGGTTCCGCCTCCTCTGGCCGCTTGACCGAAATGGTGTCCCATATCATCGGGCGGCAGGCAGCGGCCGCGTTGCAGGCGGTGGACCGCGCCGTGAACGAAGGCGTCGACCCCGGACAATTGGCCGAACAGCTGCTCGGACATTTCCGAGACATGATGGCGGCAGTTGTCGGCTGTTCACCTGAGTTGCTGCTTCACAACGAACCGGGCGAATTCGATGCGCTGCAACAGGCAGGCCGCCAGCTTGGCCTGGAGACCATCCTGGCCGTCGTCCAGATTCTCGATCAGGCAGTGATGCGGATGCGGCAGAGCAGTCACGTCCGCACCCTGCTGGAAATTGCGGTTGTGCGGATCTGCAGCCTGGAAAACCTGGACGAACTGTCCCAGGTGATTGCCTGCCTGCGCGAAGGCACGCTGCCCGAATTGCCGTCCGCGCCCGTTGTCGTGCGACCGACAGTGCCCGTTGGCCAGTCGGCAGCGACTGGACCGCCGGCAGCGTCAACAGCTGTCCAAGCAACGCCTGCCCCGGTTTCTGAACCGCAAAAAAAAAACGCGGTGAGCGTGGAGTTGCCGGATGAGCCGCCGGCTGCACGACCCTCGGGGCAACCTTTGACTGCGGAAAATGCGGAACAAGTCTGGAAGCAAGCTCTCGGAACGCTTGAGGATATGACGGCCGACCATGGCTCGCGCTACGACCGTGTAGCAAGTTCTGCGCCGAATCAACTGGTCGTGTTCTTCCGAGAGCGATATACTCTCGATAAGGAGCGGTGCGAACGACCTGAGCGGAAGACTCGGATCGAAAAGGCACTGCAGCAGGTTACGGGTCAAACGGTCCGTGTGACGTTTGAGTTGATTCGAGAGGCAGCACAGCCGATTGCTCCAGCCTCAACGCCCTCCAGGTGGCAGAAGCTGAAGCAGAAGGAAAGCAACCAGCTTGTTCGACACGCGATGGAGCTTTTTCAAGCGGAAATCACGGAAGTCGAAGAGCCTCGTGGTTCGCGGTAATTGCGGGGTGCGGGGTTGCGGCGTTGATCGTGACGAACCGTCGCGTCTGGCGGGCCGGTGCTTCCAAATCAAGTCGCGATCGGGAACGTGCGCCATTTGGGGACGGGGCATTCATGTTCAAAGGCATAGCTAACATGGCTTCAATGCTGCGCCAAGCGCAGCAGATGGGCGGAAAGATCAAGGAAGCAACCGAGCAGCTGAAAACCAAACGAGCGGTCGGTTCGGCAGGCGGCGGCATGGTCGAGGTCGAGGTCAATGGTCTGGGGGACGTGTTGCGGGTTACGATCGATCCCAAGCTGGTTTCTGCGGGTGAGCGGGAGATGATCGAGGATCTGCTGGCGCCGGCCATCAACCAGGCGATCGCCAAGTCGCGCGAATTGCATGTGGAGCTGATGCAGTCGATGACCCAGGGGATCGACTTGTCCGGGTTGGGCGAAGCGCTGTCGCGGTTTACCGGGCCCGGTTCGGACGGTTCGGATACGACCTGAGTCGAGCACGTTGTTGCCGATGGCGGATGGGATTCCAATGGCCGTATTGACGGATTCCGTAGCGAGGATGATCGACCAACTGGCGAAGTTGCCGGGCATTGGCCGCAAGTCGGCTGAACGGATTGCCTACCATTTGCTCCGGGTCAACAAGGCGGAAGCGCTGGCGCTATCGGACGCCATCCGTGACGTGCGGGAAAACGTGCGTTACTGCAGCGTCTGCTTCAATCTGGCCGAGAGCGAAATCTGCGCGATCTGCAGCGATCCTAAGCGTGATGCCGCGACGCTGTGCGTGGTTGAGCAGCCTCGAGACGTAATGGCGCTGGAGCAGGCCGGGGTGTATCGCGGTCTTTACCACGTGCTTCTGGGCCGAATTGCGCCATTGGAAGGGGTCCTTCCGGAGCAGTTGACAATCGATCAACTGGTGGAACGAGTAAGACTGGGGGACGTCAAAGAAGTGATTATGGCGACCAATCCGACGGTGGAAGGCGACGGTACGGCGCTGCATATCTCCAATCTGCTGGCCGAGTTTCCGATTTCCATGACGCGGCTTGCGCGCGGCATTACTACGGGTAGTATCCTTGAGTACACGAACAAAGAGATTCTGGCGGATGCAATGACCGGGCGTCAGAAGTTCTAGCCTGCGAATGCGGTCTCATTGTCACAGACAGCGAAACCGCGTCGAAGATAAACAGACGAGCAACTGAATTCCGATCGATCTGTCGGGGACGAACCGGCGGAAGCGAGCGGCAGTCACGGGATGGAAGTTCCGTCACTGTGAATAACCATCAACCTAAATCGTGAAGCGATAATCATGCGTTTGTCCTTAGGCCTCGAAGCGAAGCAGGTGCAGATCCAGAAGATGGCGCCGCGGATGATCCAGTCGATGGAGATTCTGCAGCTGCCGATCATGGCGCTGCAGGAACGCATTGAGCAGGAAATGAACGAGAATCCGGTCCTCGAAATGAACGAGGAGGACCCTCAGATTCCCGAAGAGGCCGTTGAACGCGAAAACCCGGATGCTCCGGAGGATACGGAACGCGAGATGGTCGTCGGGGAGAATACGGACAATACGGCCGATTTCGAGCGGTTGCTCGATCTGGACCGGGAGGTTCCCGACTATTTTGACGAGCGTCCGCGGGCTTCGGCCAATCGTATGGAGGAGGAGTCGGACCGCAAGCACGACGCGATCTCCAACATTGCGTCGCGTCCCGAGTCCCTGAACGATTACCTGTTGAATCAACTGGGCGAGTTGGAACTGGAAGACGACTTGCGCCGGATGTGCGAGCGGATCATTTCCAGCCTTGACGCTGCGGACGGCGGCTATCTGCGATCGAACCTGGTCGATCTGCTGCCTCCCGATTCGGCGCCTGATGCCCTGGAGCTGGCCGAAGAGGCATTGGAGGTCGTCCAGCACCTCGATCCGCCGGGCGTTGCCGCCCGCGATTTGCGCGAATGCCTGCTGCTTCAGCTTTCGCCCGATATGCCATGCTACGAGGAAATGCACGCTCTGATCTCCTCGCATCTGGAGGATCTGCGCGACAACCGACTGCCTTCGGTGCAGAAGGCGACCGGCTACAGCATCGAGCAGATCCAGCGGGCCTGGCAGGAACTGCGCAAGTTGAATCCGAAGCCGGGCGCTCGGTTCGTCGACTCGCATGTGCCTACCGTCACGCCCGACGTCCGCGTCGAGCAGCAGGAAGACGGCACCTACCGCGTGCTGGTCGATGATGACCGCATGCCGCAGCTTTACATCAGCGAATACTATCGGCGTCGTCTGGCAACTGGCACAGCCACGCCGCAGGAGCGCGAGTTCATCAAGCGGAAGATCAATTCCGCGCAGTGGCTCATCGACTCGATCCAGCAGCGTCGCAGCACGTTGACCAAAGTGTCGCAGGCCATCGTCGACTATCAGCGGCGCTTTCTCGACGAAGGACCGGAATTCATCGAGCCGTTGAAAATGCAGCAGATCGCCGATCAGGTGGGAGTCCACGTTACGACGGTCAGCCGTGCGGTGGACGACAAGTGGATCCAGACTCCCCGCGGCATCTTTGCGCTGCGACGATTCTTCGTCGGGGGGACGCGAACCGAGGACGGCGAGGACGTGGCCTGGGATGCGATTCGGATCAAGTTGCAGGAGGTCGTCGACAAGGAAGACAAGACGAATCCGTTCAGCGATGACGACCTGATGGCCGAATTGAAGAAGCACGGCCTGAATGTGGCCCGACGCACCATCACCAAGTACCGCCAGAAGATGGGAATTCCCAGCTCGCGGCAGCGACGCGACTGGTCGCAAAAGGGACATCCGCAGCAGCACGAATCCGAGGGCTGAGCAACCGTCGGGAGTCTGGAGCAAGGGAAGTCTCCATCCGACTACCGGCCACTGCCCACCGTCTGCCGCACCAGGTGCTGAGTATCGCTCAGTTGTCGGCCCCGTTTTCTTCGGGCCCCTTTGCTCTGGTTTCGCCCGAGTGGTATACCAGTCGGGCGTTGTCCCGTGTTTCACTTCCAAGGCGAGGCCAGCCGTCCATGTCTCAATCACTGCGACAGGCGATATTCGACGAACTGCAGCAGCTTCCTTTGATTGATCCACACACTCACATCAACCCTTTGCAGCCCGCGTCGACGTCGCTGGCCGACATTCTGGGCTACCACTACTACACGGAACTGGCTCATTCCGCGGGGATGCCGAAGTCGGTGGTCGAGGAAACGGGAATTGACGCTCGGGAGCGAGTTGTCCGGCTGCTGGCCAACATGGGGCCGCTGGAAAACACGGTTCAATACAGCTGGTTTCTGGAGATCGCACGCACGTTTTTCGGTTTTGAAGGTGACCGAGTCGAGCAACGTGACGCGGATCGTCTGTTCGACGCAGCGGCCGATCGCATGGCATCGGCGGACTGGGCCGGGCAGGTGCTGCGAACCACCAAGCTGGACTGTGTATTTCTCACCAATGAATTCGATGATCCTCTGACCGGTTTTGATTCGCGGGTCTACGTGCCGTGCCTGCGCACCGACGATCTGGTCTTCAATTTCGCGCAATCGTCGGTTCGAGAGCGGCTTGAAAGGGTGACCGGGATCTCGGCGGCGGATGCGAGGTCCTTCCGGACGGCTGTGGGGAAGGTGTTCGAGCACTTTCGGGATCACAATGTGCGAGCCTGCGCAATTTCCCTGCCACCGGATTTCGCACCGACGAAAGTCTCTGATGCGCGGGCCGACACGGCGTTCCAGGCGGTTTTGTCTCAGGGCTTGGATGCCAGGGACACGGATCGCCGCTCAGTCGCCTGCTTCGTTTTCTGGACGCTGGCGGAATTCTGTGCGGAGTTTGGGCTGCCGTTTGATCTGATGATCGGCGTTAATCGCGGCGTCTACGAAGACGGCGTGTACCAGGGACGCGATCTGTACGACAGTCGCGTGTCACTGCTGCAGTACCGCGAACTGTTCAACGCGTTTCCTCGCGTCGTGTTCCCCGTGTCGGTCTTGGCCAGCGTCACCAACCAGGAACTCGTCAGCTATGCGTGGATTTTTCCGAACGTCGTGACAAGCGGCCATTGGTGGTACTCCAACACGCCGGCCTTCATCGAGCGCGACCTTTCGGCGCGGTTGGAGGCCGTACCGCAGACCAAACAGATCGGTTACTACAGCGATATGTACAAGCTCGAGTTCGCACTGCCCAAGTTCAACATGTACAAACGCGTGCTGGCCAAAGTGCTGGCAGAGAAGTTTGTCGTCGAACGGGGGTGGACGGAGCAGCGGGCGATCGATCTTGGCAAGCTTGTGTTGCGGGGCAATGTCGAGACGCTTTTCGACATGAGGCCGGGACGCTGATTCACCCTCGGCGAGTATGCACGAGCTGCCTACGCCTCCCTGTCGGGGGGGGGGCGGCGACTCGCGCAATCCGAGCGGTTCCTTTCCGGCAGTCTTTCCATCCCCGGAATTCCAAGTTTTTTTTCAGCTGTCGTGAACCTTTTTTGCACTGGGGCGTCATGTAGTCGTCCCCTCGTTCGTATCTGTAATCGCTCAGGCGAATTACCGAGTCGGAACGGGGTTGTATCGGAGACGGTGCTGACTTGGAGTCGGAGCCGTATCGGAGCCGAGGATATATGGACGGACACAGGTTTTCTGGAGAGGCTGGGCCTTTCTTGAAGACCGATCCCCGTCTTGAAAGCTGGTTTGTCTTGATTGGCAATCCTTGACTCGGGTGATAGGCTTGACTCGGGTGATATGATGGTGCGGACTGGGAGGCACGTCCGTTTCCCTCAGATTCTCAGGTGTTCTCTCTCACACGGCGCATGCAGAGTGCCAGGGAGGATTGAGATGCGTGGTTTATTGAATGTCATGAGCAGCGAACTGGTCGGAATGGCTCGCCACACGGTAGTGAACGTGGCTAGCACGCTGCGACTGCGCGTCCAAGTCCTTGCGCCGTTGTTTCTTCAGGCATCGTGGTATCTGGACAAACGGTCCGGATCAGATGGCGGAAAAACACGGATTCCGTCATGGATCGGGGCCGGGCGTATCGCCGCGCCATGCGCGGCATGCACGTCCGGGACCACGTATGCGCGCAGTTCGTTGCGGCCCATACATCTGGGCCATGCATGGGGGGAACGCTGTTAGCCAAATGGCGTACAGCTTCCCTGAAAACTAACGAACTTGCGTCCGTAGGCCCACCGGTCCGATGTGCATGCGCGTTGCCGTGCACCGGATCGGGAGCGACTGCGGGTCGGCTGAGGAAGCACTTTCTCATTGGTGGGAGACGTCGACGATGGCAGCTTTGCGAGATGAATTGAGCCAGTTGAGCACCGAGGACTTGGTGCGCGCCGCGCAGAACGGGGACCGGGCTGCGTTCGGCGAATTGTGTGAGCGTTTCAGCGCGCTGGTGCTGTCGAATGCACTGCGCTTCCTGAGCGACCACAACGCTGCCGAGGAACTCCGGCAGGACGTGTTGCTGCAGGCCATGTTGAGGATCGGGCAACTCCGCAATCCTCAGGCCTTCGGGCCCTGGCTGCGGTCGATCACTCGTCGCTTGGCGCTGAACCGGCTCGTTCGCCGGCCGCCGGCCAAGTCGCTCGAGCCGGAGGAACTCGAGAACTGGTGTGAGGATTTCATGACTCCGTTGAATTGCGCAATCAAAGGCGAGGAGGCGCTGGGCGTGCGGGCCGCGCTCGATCGCTTGAGGGCGCTCGACCGGGATACGCTCAAGGCGTTCTACTTCGACGGGCTGTCTCTGCGGGAGATGAGCGACGAGTTCAAGGTTCCGCAGGGGACCGTGAAACGCCGGTTGCACGTTGCGCGCAAGCGGCTGGCTAGTGAGATCGATCCTCTGGCCGTTTAAGCGGCCGGATTCCCGCATCCGCGCGGGGGCAAGGCTGTGGATGATGTGCGGCAGACCACTCGCTGGTTCGCCGCGCCTTCCGCAGCTTTGTCTCGGCGCGGGATCTCAACGGCTCGACTGTGACTCCGCGGTCACTCTTCACCATCAGGCTGGGCCCGTTCGATATTACCTTTCGTACTTTCCCACCAACTGGCCTTCCGCCAGTATGTGTCCCGAAGCGGCTTGCAGCACCGCGTCCTTGGTGGCCTGATCGGGCGCCACGTTCAGCTGTGTGTCCAGTGCGTAGATTCGGAAGAAATACCGGTGGGCGCCGCTGCCGGGCGGCGGCATTGGACCGCGATAGCCGACATTATCCCGGTCCCAGGAGTTCCTGCCCTGAGTGGCGCCGGGCATTTCCTGCGGCTGAGCATCGCGGGGCAGTCCCTCGGGCAAGGAAGTCGATTGCGGCGGGATGTTGTATATCACCCAATGGACCCAGGGCGTCTTGGCCGGCCGCCTCGGGCTTGGTGCGTCCGGATCGTCGCAGATGACGAGAAACGACTGGGTGCCCGCCGGAGCCCCCGACCACTTGAGTGCCGGTGATCGATCGGGACCTTCTCCGGAATACTGCTTGTCGATGACGGCGCCGTCGGAAAATGGACCGATGAGTTGCATGGTCTTCTCCTTGGTCTGAGTCGCCGGGGGCGTGCCCTCCGCCTGGGCCTGGGGGGGCGGAGCAGTTGCCGGGCGGCCGGGATCTGCCTTCGGGTCGCAACCGCAGGCCAGAATCTGAAACAGGGCCAGGAGCGAAGCGGCGAACCGGCAGTAAAATCTGTGCATGATCGGCTCCCGCGGCATTTCCGCCGCGATCGGCTTCCGATGTTGTTTCCGTGCTGTATAGTTTAGGCTAACTGACTGGCCGCGGAAACGCGGACGGTGCCGACAATCGCGACGGCTTCAGGTTGTCGCAAAAACTTCAGGCGGTCATTGTGATGACGTTCGATGCCCTTGGACTGCTGGAAACGACTGGGCTGACCCCGGCCATGGTCGCCCTCGATGCCTTGGAAAAGGCGGGGGATGTGCGCGTACTTCAGGTCGAAGTGAACGACATGCTGGGCGTCTGCATCAAGGTGGTCGGGGACACAGCCGCCGTGGCCGCCGCGATGGTTGCGGGACGCGCAATGGCCGAATCGCTCGGCGGACAACCGGTGTCCCATATCATCAATCGGCCCGATGAGCGGGCGTGGCGCGCGGTGGAAAGCCCGCGCGAGTACAATCCACTGATTCAGCAAGACGTTGTGTTTTTTCCCGCCTACGATCCGGCCGTGTCGGGTGCGGAAAAGAAGGAGAGAGCTGTGAGCGACGTGTCGCAATTCGCATTGGGCTTCATCGAAACGCAGGGTTTCACTGCTGTTTTTGAGGCAATCGACAGCGCCTGCAAGGCCGCGAACGTCGAGGTGCTCGGCAAGGAGAAACTGGGCGGCGGATATGTGACGGTGGTGATCCGGGGCGACGTGGCTGCCGTGAAAGCGGCGATTGAGGCCGGACGCGAGCGAGTTGACGGACTGGGCAAGCTCATCGCCGCACACGTGATTCCGCGCCCAACCGCGTCCGTGATGGCGCTGCTGCCGAAAGCCTGATCTGTGCCGAGAGTCTGATCAGTCGTTGCGGCAGGCGGTGCGTCGCTTTGGCCGGCGCGTTGCTGCAGGCAGTTACCAGGGCCAGGCTTTGCCCAGCGTATCTTTCTGTATCTTCGTGAGCTTTGCGATTCCCTCGCGGGCGAGCTTCAGCAGCGAGTTCAGTTCAGCCTCGTCGAAAGTCGCTTCTTCGCCGGTTCCCTGGATCTCGACGAAGCGGCCCTGACCGGTCATTACCACGTTCATATCGACATCGGCTGCCGCATCCCGCTCGTAGTCCAGGTCCAGATGCGGTTTGCCCGAGATCATGCCGACGCTGATGGCGGCCACGCTGTCCCTCAGCGGAAATCGCTGCGGATCAGGAAGCTCGGCACGAATGGTTCGGATGGCCTCCACCAGCGCGATGAACCCGCCGGTGATGCTCGCCGTGCGAGTTCCGCCGTCGGCTTCAAGCACGTCGCAGTCCACGGTGATGGTGCGCTCGCCGAGAGCCTCGAGGTCGGCGACGGCTCGCAGGCTGCGGCCGATCAATCGCTGGATCTCCGTGGTGCGGCCGTCGGTCTTGTTGCCGCGTTCCCTTTGTTTGCGGGGTTCCGTGCTGCCGGGAAGCATGCTGTACTCGGCCGTGATCCAGCCTTTCCCCTTTCCCTTCAGCCACGGCGGCATGTCGGTCTGTATCGTAGCCGTGCACAACACGAGAGTACGGCCGGCCTGATACAGTACACTGCCTGGAGCGGACCGCGTGAACCGCCTACGGATCTTGATCGGACGCAGTTGGCTCATCGGATTCTTCACGTCGGGTAAAGGAGGCTGTATTTCGGATCAGAGGGTAATTACTTGGCGTCCATCGCTCCCAGCAGCCAGGCGAGCAGTCCCTTCTGGACGTGCATGCGGTTGCCGGCCTGTTGAATCACCGCGCTCTGCGGCCCATCCATGACTTCGTCCGTGACTTCCTGGCCGCGCCGCGCCGGCAGGCAGTGCAGGAAGCAGGCATCGGGGTCGGCGCATTTCATCAGTGCCGAGTTGACCTGATAATCCGCGAATGCCTTGGCCCTCTCGGCCTGTTCCGCTTCCTGGCCCATGCTGGCCCAGACATCCGTGTAGACTCCGACGGCCCCGCGGACTGCCTCGCGCGGGTCGGCGGTAGACAGGAAGTTGAAATCCGGTGCTTCAACACGGAGTTTGTCCACGAACTCCGCGTCGAATTGATAGCGAGGCGGAGCCGCGATGGCGAAACGGACGCCCAGTCGGGCGCTCGCTTCGGCCAGGCTGCGCGCGACGTTATTCGCATCGCCGACATAGGCCAACTTGAGTCCGCGGAGCTTGCCGTGTTTTTCGCGAAGCGTGTACAGGTCGGCCAGCGCCTGGCACGGGTGCGCCAGGTCGGTCAGGCCGTTGATGATCGGGCACTGGCTGTATTGTGCCAGTTCCTCCACCCGGCGATGGCACTTGGCCCTGCACACCAGCGCGTCGATGTACTGTCCGAGGACCTGGGCAAAGTCGGCAGTGGATTCGCGTTCACCCCAGCCAACGTCCTTGCCCAGAAACAGGCTTCCGCCCCCCAGGTGCATGATCGCCGTCTCGAAGCTCACCCGCGTGCGCAGCGAGGGCTTCTCGAATAGCAGCGCAATCGACCGTCCGGGCAGGAGCTGCTCGCGAACGCCTTTCAGAAACTTGGTCTTGAGATCCTCGGTGATGGAGAAGATCTGTTCGATTTCTTCGGTCGTGAGGTCAAAAATCGTGAGCACGTGCCGCATGGTCATCGGTCCTTACCGTACCTGGCATCCGGTCGTTCTGCCATTAAAAGTTCACGCCGTCGCTTGCTGCAGCGCGGCGGCCAGAATATCGCAGCCCTCGTCCACCTGTTCGTCGGTCAGCGTCATGGCCGGGAGCAGCCGAATCACAGTCCCGTGCGTGCAGTTGATCAGCAGTCGCCGGTCGAGACACGCCTGGACGACCGGACTGCCATCGACGGCCAGTTCGATTCCGATCATCACGCCAAGCACTCGGACTTCGCGTATCAATTCACACTGCTGCTGAATTCGGCCAAGTCGCTCCTGGAACCGTTCCGCCAGTTGTCGGGTTCGCTCCAGCAGGCCTTGCTCTTCAATCATCTGAATCGTGGCGATTCCGGCGCTGGCCGCGATCGGGTTGCCGCCGAACGTGGAAGCGTGCATGCCGGGGCGGAGGCTGGGGGCGATTTCGGGGCGAGTGAGCATAGCGCCGCCGGCGAGGCCGCCGCACAGAGCCTTGGCCAGTGTTATCACATCGGGCGTAACGCCGAAGTGCTGATAAGCGAACCAGCTGCCCGTGCGCCCGCAGCCGGTCTGCACCTCGTCGAACATGAGCAGCAGGCCATGCTCATCGGCCAGTTTCCGCAGGCCCTGGAGGAACTCCCGGGAAGCAATGCGGACACCGCCCTCGCCCTGGACCGGCTCGATCATGATGGCACATGTCTCGTTGTCGATCAGTTGGGCGAGCGCTTCGAGGTCTCCCCACGGTGCATAGACGAAGCCGCCCACGAGCGGCCCGAGCCCTTCGTGGTATTTCGGTTGCGCCGTCGCCGTCAGGGCGCCGAGCGTCCGGCCGTGAAACCCTCCCTCGAACGTGATGATCTTATAGCGGTCTTTCGGGGCGTGCAGCCGCGCCAGTTTGATGGCCGCTTCGTTGGCTTCGGCTCCCGAATTGCAGAAGAACGCTTTGCCGCCGAAGCTGCGGTCCGAGAGCATCTTGGCCCACTGGCCCTGAACTTCGAGGTGCCACGTGTTGGGCACATGAATCAGCGTTGCAAGCTGCTGCTGGACGGCTTTGACCACGGGCTCCGGGCAGTGTCCCAGCAGGTTGCACCCCCAGCCGGGAAAGAAGTCGAGGTATCGATTGCCTTCGCTGTCCCAGACAAACGAATCCTGGCCTCGCACCAGATTGATCGGATACCGCCGATAATTGCCAACGACGTATTTCTCGAAAAGACCCACCGTATCGCTGGAACTCAAATGCTCTTTCGGCGCCACTGTGATTGTCCTTTCCCGGATCCCGCCGCCGGTTGCGATCGCTGGCCTGAAGCAGGGGCGATGCAGCGCGGCTGTTCGCAGTTGGTGGTTGCCGCGGGGCTCCACCGCTTCTAGGTTGCTGATGCTGTTCCGCTGGGTTCGTCCTGTACGATTTGCGTGCCGACGCCTTTGGTCGTGTAGATCTCGAGCAGCAGTGAGTGTCGCAGTCGGCCGTCGATAATGTGGATCTTGCGCACACCCCGGTTCAGAGTTTCGAGGCACGCTTCGACTTTGGGGATCATGCCGGCCTCGATCGCGCCGCTGGTGATCAGCTGGCGGGCCTGTGACGCGGTGAGTGTGTTGAGCAGCGTATCGGGGTCGTCTTTGCGAGCCCGCACGCCGTTGACATCGCTCATGAAGATCAGTTTCTCCGCCCCGAGCGACTGGGCCACCGCGGTTGCCGCAGTGTCCGCGTTCACGTTGAACTTCTGGCCCGAAGCGTCGCAGCACATCGAGGGAATCACCGGCACCTGTCCCGCGTAGCACAGATTCTCGATGACGGACCGATTGACGTCGGTGACGTGACCCACGTAACCGAGATCGAGCGGTTCGCCGTTGTCGCCGGCCAGTTTCAGTCGTTCGCCCCGCAGTACGTTCGTCGTGCGGAAATTCAGGTTCATCGCGCGGCCGCCCAGTTCTTCGATCTGGGCCGCCAGTCGTTCGTTCGTTTCCGTCGCCAATACCCGCTCGACGATGTCGAGGGTCGCCTCGTCGGTGTATCGCCTGCCCTGAATGAAACGGGATGTGATCCCCGCCGCCTCCATGGCGCGATTGATCGCCTTGCCGCCGCCGTGAACTACGACGGGCCGCATCCCGACCGTCTCCATGAAGACGATATCGATCAGGACGTGGCGCAGGGCCGACTCGTCATCCATGAAGCTCCCGCCAAGCTTGATGACGGTGATCTTGCCGCGAAATTGCCGAATCCAGCCCAGTGCCTCGATCAGCGTATCGGCTTTGTTGATAGCTTCCTGCAGGGGCATGGCGTCTCGCTCGACATAATGGCTACAGCTCCATCGGCTCGGGTGGAATGCACTTCTGCCGCGCACGGCAATTACGCTGATGGGGCCGGACGGAAAAACCGCACATTTTAGATTTCTGCGGCGAATACTGTCAATCAGTCGGGGGGTTGAAAAGCCGATGAATGACGATTGACCCGTCGGAAAACGACGGGTACACTGCTGGATTCTTTACGTGCCGCAAACTGAAGCAAGTGTGTGGCTTGCGTTTGGGCACCCGTGTTTTCCAGGGCCCTGATGGCGAAGGTTGTGGCGAATCGCTCAGTTGTCGCTCAGGCGTTAACTGCTTTGGTGGCGATGGTTTGGGCGAGGCGTGAACCTGTGACGCGGCCGCGGAGACGACTTCAGGCTGCCGTCATGGCCGGGGTTCCTCAAGCATCTAGAGGGAGTGAAGCAACGTGTCGAATTCGTTGGTAACGGAACTGATCGAAGCAGGTGTGCATTTCGGGCATCGGGCCAGCCGTTGGAATCCGAAGATGGCGGCCTACATCTATGCCCGAAAGAACCTGATTCACATCATCGACATCCGGGAAACCGTCCGCGGTTTGCTGCGGGCGCAGAAATACCTCTCGCAGGTCGTGGCCGGCGGGAGTCTGGTGTTGTTTGTCGGCACCAAGCGGCAGGCCAGCGCTACGATCGAGCGCGAAGGCCTCCGGGCGGGCATGCCCTTCGTGAACGAGCGCTGGCTCGGTGGAACGCTGACGAACTTCGGCACGATTCGCAGTCGGCTTACCCGTCTGGAAGAGCTGGAACGACTGTTGGGCAGCCCGGAACTGGCCAGCTACTCCAAGAAGATGCAGTCCGCTCTCAACCGCGAATACCGCAAGATGTACCGGAACTTGAACGGGCTTCGCACCATGAACCGTCTGCCCCAGTGTCTGGTCGTGGTCGACCCGAACAAGGAAAAGAACGCGGTTCGCGAAGCCCGAAAGCTGGGGATCACCACGATCGCCCTCATTGATACGGATTGCGATCCGGACGAAGTCGATCTGCCGATTCCCGGCAACGACGACGGCATTCGTTCTATCGAAGTGATCACGCAGCAGTTGGCCAATGCGGTGGGGCAGGCTCGGGCGACCGCGGTTGCGGTTGACAAGGGCGGTGTTGCGCCCTCTCAGGTTCGTGAAGCCGCGGCGGAAGCAAAAGACTAGTGAGGCCGCTTGCGGCCCTGGGCGATAATGTGGTCCCGGCGCGCGGCGAGACGCAGATCTCTGCCCCGCAAGTGGACTGGCTGTTTGTTTCGCGGGTCTGCGCGCGGTTTCTCGTTGCGTGCGGGCATCGAATCCTTGAATCAATCTTAGAGGAGAATGGATAGCATGGCGGAGATTTCAGCCGCGGTAGTGAAGCAGTTGCGAGAAGAGACCGGTCTGCCCCTGATGGACTGCAAGAAAGCGCTCACCGAATCCAATGGCGACAAAGACGCCGCGATCCGCTGGCTGCGCGAACGCGGCGCCAAAGTGATGGGCGGACGTTTGAACCGCGAGACGGCCTTCGGGCGTTTCGGTATCTATTCGGGGTTGGATCGCGCGTCTGGGGCGATCGTCGAGTTGAAGTGCGAGAGCGATCCGGTTGCCAAGAACGATGAATTCGTGCAGTTGGCCAATGATCTCGCCCAGCAGTTGGCGACGGGACCAGCCGTCACCACGGCGGACGAACTGCTTGCTCAGCCGTCCCCCAGCAAGCCCGGCAAGACGCTCGCCGAACAACGCGACGAACTGATGAACAAGATCCGCGAGGTTTTCAACGTCGGCCGGTTCGCCCGGGTGGACGGTCCCTGCGGCGGCTACAGCCACAATTCGGGTACCGTGTCGGGTGTGTTGCTTTCGGTGACGGGCGGCAACGAAGCGGCAGCCAAGGACGTGTGCATGCACATCGCCGCGATGCGGCCGCTGGCCCTGACCCGAGCCGAAGTTCCTGCCGACGAAGTCGAGCGAGAACGGCAGATTCTTCGCGAACAGGCCCTCAAGGAAGGAAAACCGGCCAGTATCGTCGACAAGATGGTCGAAGGCCGCCTGCAGAACTTCTTCTCGGAAAAAGTGCTGCTTGATCAGGCGTTCGTCAAAGAGCAGAAGATAACCGTGGGCAAGTACGCCGAAGACCACGGCATGAAGGTCAACAAATACATCCACTGGGAATTGGGACGCGAATGAGCTAGTTCACGAAGCGGCGGCCTGCCCGAAGCAGGGCGGGCCGCAACTTCCGCATCGCTATCGCCAAATGGGGAGGAAAAGGCCATGAGCACTTCGTCCTTCGGATCGAACGATGCAGGTTCCAAAGAGGCCGGAGCAAAGGGCACTCGCTTCCGCCGTGTCATCCTGAAGCTGTCGGGCGAAAGCCTGACGCACGCGGGTGAACGCGGGATCTCCATGGAAGAGGTGGTGCATGTCGCTCGCGAGATCCAGCAGGCGCACGAGCTTGGTTGCGAAATCGCCGTGATGATCGGCGGCGGCAATATCCTGCGGGGGTCCCAGTTCAAGAGCCAGAGTTCGGCCATCCATGAAGCGACGGCGCACTACATGGGTATGCTCGCCACAGTGATCAACGGCCTGGCCGTCCAGGATGCGCTGGAGTCACTGGGGTGTCAGACTCGCCTGATGACCGCGATCCGCATGGATGGCGTGGCCGAGCCGTACATTCGCCGACGGGCCCGGCGCCACCTCGAAAAGGGCCGCATCGTACTGCTCGCGGGCGGGACGGGAGGGCCTTTCGTGACCACGGATACCGCGGCAGCGCTGCGGGCATTGGAGCTGGAAGCCAATGCCGTCTTGAAAGCCACCCGCGTTGACGGCGTGTACAGCGACGATCCGGAGAAGAATCCGCATGCCGTGTTCTACCGCGAACTGACCTACCATGCGGTTATCGAACAAAAACTGCGTGTAATGGACCACACTGCGATTGCGCACTGCATGGAACGCAACATGCCGATCATGGTGTTCAATTACAAGGTCGCGGGAAATATCCAGCGGGCGATTCGAGGCGACCGCCTCGGCACGCTGATCACCGCCGGTTCGGGCGACGACGCCTGATTTGTCGGCGAGATTGACCTCGTCCGCCGTGATCCGGTGCAAGTTCAGGCATTTCATTCGCTGCGAGTCGTTACGGCGTCTGGCACCGAGCTAGCACAGGTCGTATCATATTCGCTCGGATCGGTGTCAATGTTCCGGTTTCGATCGAGGTCCTGACATGTCTGCTGAAGATATCCTGCTCAATGCTGAAGATCGCATGGACAAGGCGATCACTGTTCTGAAACAGAGTCTCGCGGGTATTCGGACCGGACGTGCGAACCCCGGCCTGGTCGATTCGCTGCGTGTGGAAGTCTACGGTTCGATGACGCCGATCAAGCAGCTTGCATCCGTCGGCGCTCCGGAACCGACGCAGATTGTCATTCGCCCCTATGATCCGGGAACTTCAAAGGACATCGAGAAGGCAATCATTGCCAGCGACCTGGGGTTCAATCCTCAGAGTGACGGCCGCATCATTCGGATCAACATTCCGCCGCTTTCGGGCGAAGTACGCCGCAAGATGGTCTCGCGCATCAAGGAACTGGCGGAAGAGACGAAGATTTCCATCCGCAATATCCGCCGCGACGCGAACAAGGCCGCGGATCAGGAAGAAAAAGACAAGACCATCAGCGAAGACGAGCGCGACTCGACCAAGGACGAAATCCAGGAGTTGACGAAGAAATACGAGTCGAAAGTCAACGACATGGCCAAGGCGCGCGAAACCGAGGTGATGGAAGACTGAGTTGGAGCTGAGGTGTCCTGACGAATGCAAATCTCCGGCGCCTGGCATCCGCGTTTTCATCCTGGAGGGTGCAGTTCCTTCGTCTCAGTCCCACGCTAGCAGGACGCATCGATATCGCTCGGTGTTTCTCTTGACCCATTTTTCCGCCCTGCCTATACTCCCGCTCCCGTTGCGCCGGCTTCCAATTGTCGGCGGTGAAAGACCCGTTGGGAATTTTCGGTTGAGGGAGTCACCGAGATGGCAGGCAAGGATGCTGTGGGTACGTTGCTTCGACGCATAGTCTCGTCCCGGTTGTTGTCGGCGACAGGAACTCTATTGGCCGTTGCGTCGATTGTGGCGGTTTCGCGGTTTGCGGGACGCCCGGAGGCGGCTCAGGCACAAACCGCTCGGCCGGCGGCTCAGGCAAGAGCGCCGCAGGGGAACGCGCCGGTGGCGGCCCCGCAGGCCAAGGCGGGTGCAGCGACTGCTCAACCGGCAAAGGCCGGGCCTCAGCAGCCCGGGGTTGTGGCGTCAGTCAATGGCGAGCAGATCACGCGGGATGCGTTGTCTCGCGAGTGTCTTGCGCGTTTCGGCAAGGACATTCTCGAGAGCATCGTCAACAAGCACTTGATCTGGCAGGCCTGCCAGAAGCGTCAGATCACCATCACGGCGCAGGACGTCGAAAACGAAGTCAACGGCATGGCCAAGAAGTTCGGACTCTCCACCGACCGCTGGCTCACGTTGCTGCAGCAGGAACGGGATATTACTCCGGACCAGTATCGGCGCGAGATCATCTGGCCGACGTTGGCGTTGCGGCGTCTGGCGGCAGATCAGACAACGGTGACGAAGGACGAACTGAAACGCGCTTTCGAGACCGAATACGGCCCGAAGGTGAAGGTGCGTTTGATTTCGGTCAGCAGCCGCCAGAAGGCCGACGAAGTGGCCAAAAAGGCCGTTGCGGCTCCCGACACATTCGGGGAATTGGCTAAGCAATACTCCGAGGACGCGAACAGCGCCGCCGCGCGGGGCATGGTCCCGCCGATCTGCAAACATGCCGGTCCGCCCGAAATCGAAGCCGCGGCCTTCGGGCTGAAAGAGGGCGAGGTTTCCGCCGTGGTTGCCGTAGCCAACCAGTACATCGTGCTGAAATGCGAAAAGCATCTTGAGGGAACCTACGTATCCAGCGAGCAGCTGCCGCAGATTCAGGCGCAGCTCGAGGACCAGATCCGGGATCAGAAGCTGCGGACCGCCGCGGGCGAATTGTTCCAGAAGCTCCAGAAGGAGTCTCAGGTCGTCAACGTGTACAACGACGCGAAGCTTCGCGAGAAAATGCCGGGGGTCGCGGCAACGATCAACGGTCAGCAGATTACGCTCCAGCAGTTGTCTGACGAGTGTGTGCTGCGGCACGGCAAGGACGTTGTGGACGGCGAAGTCAACCGACTGCTGCTCGAGCAGGAACTGAAGAAACGCGGCAAGACGGTGGCTCAGCCGGATATCGATGCCGAGATCGCTCGAGCCGCCGATGCCTATGGCTATCTGAGGCCCGATGGCAAGCCCGACGTCGAAGCGTGGCTGAAGGCCGTGACCGAAACGGACCATGTGTCACCGGATCTGTACGTTCGCGACGCGGTCTGGCCGAGTGTCGCCCTCAAGCAGCTGGTTGGCGAGAAGGTCGAAGTCACGAAAGAGGACCTGGATAAGGGCTTCGCCGCGAACTATGGCGAACGAGTTGAAGTGTTGGCGATCGTTCTGGGCAATCAGCGGCAGGCCAACACCGTCTGGGATATGGCACGCAACAATCCCACGGATCAGTTCTTCGGCCAGCTGGCAAGCCAGTACTCGGTGGAACCGGTGTCGCGCGGGAACCTGGGAAAGGTGCCACCCATTCGCCGCTTCGGCGGCCAGCCTCTCGTCGAAGAAGAAGCTTTTCGGCTGAAGGCGGGCGAACTGTCCGGGATTATCGCCGTTGGAGACAAGTACATCCTGTTGCGATGTCTGGGTCGCACTGAGCCGGTCGTGCAGGACTTCGCTTCGGTGGAGCCCGAGTTGCGCAAGGACATCCAGGAAAAGAAACTGCGAGTCGCGATGGCGCAGGAATTTGATCGGCTGAAGCAGACGGCTCGGATCGATAACTTCCTGGCGGGAACGTCGTCGCTCGGCGAGCAGGCGAAGCCCTCCCCCAACGTCAACAATTCGGCGACGCTGCCGCCGGCTGCGGGCACGGCGCCGGCGCGGCGTTAAGAACATCGCGCCTTCTCTCGATTTCCTCCAACGGCCGGTGGCGTTCTGCTACCGGCCGTTTTGGTATCGCGTGTTGTATTTCTCGTGCAACGACTTGGCGCGTGGGCTGATCGGCCCGCGGTGCGGCAGAGGTTCGACCGTCGCGCCGTGCTCGGTGTAAAGATCCGCGTCCTTGCACCAGCCGACAGCGGAAAATACGAAGCGGCGACTCCAGTCTCGCGGGCACGGCGGCGCGGACTCGAACTCAAGGCTCACCTGTTCGCCCGGCCCGATGATCGCCAGCGCATTGTCGGCTTCGCGGATCAATTCGTCGGCCGCGCCGAATCGCGTGTAATACCCGGCCGGATCGCGGGTCCCCGCAAACGGCACTCTTTGTTCGTATTCGAATGCGGGGCGCTGCTGGCCGAGGATCTGCCTCGTGATAAACCCGCATTCGCCGATCTCTGAAGCGAGCAGCGGCAATTGGTGCACGCGTGCCTGCGGGCACGGCTCGGCCTGCGCGACCGCCAGACGATCCCAGTAGATTTCGAGGTTGCCGCGGATGCGCAGCGCCGTGGTCTGCGGCGGGAGTCTGGTCAGCGGTACCGAAAACGCGCGCGGCATTCCGCCCGGATATCCGAATTCCTCGCACACGGTGACCCATTCGCCGCCTTGGCCGCGGGCCTCGAGCGACGGCGCAGTAAAGTGTTCGCCGGCCTGCCACGCGGCAAACACGGTCTGCGAATACGGGAACTCCACCCATCCGTCTCCGACGAGGATCCCATCGGTCGCCGGCAGGGGGGCGTTGAACTCCAGAGTCAGCACCTGCTCTTCGGCCAGTCGGCCCACAAAACGCGCATCTAACTCGCCAACGGGGCCGGCGATATGGTCGGCCCGGGAGATGGCGGAGGTGATATCCGCGCCGCGCTGATCGATCGCGCGGGTCGGCGTGATCAACCGCCGATAGAACCGCGGGGCACCCGTCGGCTCCGAGCCCTTGACCGCCAGGCGTTCGTCGAGCGTCATGTGCCAACCGGGCGGAAGGTCGTATGCCGTCATACGCACTTCGTCCAGGTAGGTTGACTCCTGCATGGGCTCGGTGAGTTTCAGGCAATAACGCTGATTCAAATCGGTTACTGAACCGTCCGGCAGCAACAGGCTCTCGGTGGGATCGGGCGGAGCGTATTGTCCCGGGCTTGTCATGTACCCAAGCCCGCCAACGCCCAGCATGTCACTGGTGAATTCGAACTTCCGGCCGTTCCAGGCGAAAAGCACCGGGCAGGATGTTGGCAGTCGATCTTCTTCACCGATCTTGTGGAAACCGGGAGCCAGGTCCATTTCGATCTGCGCAACGCCATCCGGCCACTGAATCGAGACGAAGTCGGCCTTCTGCGAAGTGCCGATTCCGCATGCCAGCGGCTCGAGGCTCTGGCCGGGCCCCGAGTCCCCCGCCAGCGGAGCGACAACCGTCCAGCGCGATCCGACGCGCAGTTCGATCTTCGAGCCGATGCCGAAGAAGTTGCTCCGGCATCGTGCGCCGCCGGTGCGCTGGTTTGCCAGCGACAGTGCGAGGAAGCTCTGACGGTTGCCGCCGGGTGGCCAGCAAAGCAGGCCTTTCTCCGCGGAAATCCCGACAAGCGACGGGCCCTTGGCCGCATCGAGGACAGTCAATGCCCACGCGGAAAGCGGCTGATTTCCGGCTTCAGCCGGGGTTGTTGATCCGGCGGGCACTACCTGCCACGACCCGCGGCCCGCGACGATCTCCTGAATGCCGTCTCCATTGATGTCTGCGATCGTCAATCGGGGCGGGTGTTTGTCGCCGGTCAACTGGGCGCCGATGACGTCGGATTGCCACGCTCCCTGCGCGTCCAAAGTCCAGCGAGTGAGGCCTTTGGGAGTGAGTCCGAAAATCTCGGCCCGGCCGTTTCCATCCAGGTCGCCCGCAGCCAATGCGGCGATTTCGCTTTGAAGCAGATCGCCGAGGGCTGCTACGGGCGTGTACTTCCACTGAAGGTCGTTTCGATAGATTTCGTGAGGCGGAGTCTTCTTTAAGACAATCAAGTCGAGGTCGAGGTCCTGGTCGAGATCAACGGCGAGCACCGACTGCGAAGGCGTGCCGTTTCCTCCGACCTTCGCCTGTTCGGAAATGGACGAAAACGTCCCTTTGCCGTCGCGATTGTTGTTCAGCAGTTCATTCGGGCCGTTCTCGCGCACGAGGAACAGGTCGAGGTCGCCGTCGTGGTCCGCGTCGAATGCGGCCGCCGCATTGGTGACCAGGTCGCCGCCCGCCGTGCCGGTGGCCTGTGTCACGTCCTCCCATTTCCCGGCCGAAATCTGGCGCCACATCTGGTTGGGACCGCGCCGACACAGATAAACGTCCGGCAAACCGTCGCCGTTGAAGTCGCCCCAGACCGCAGCGGTCACTTGCGTCGGCTGTGCCACCGGGTGCGAAGTATCCGCGCGGAACGAGCCATCCGCCTGCTGCAGAAGTATCACGCCTGCCATGCCGGCATCTGTCTTTCTCGCGCCGGTCACAAAAAGATCGACTCGCCCGTCCCCGTCCAGATCGCAACTCGTGATGGTCGGCAAGTTCGCCGGATCGTTGTCCAGTTGCAGCGCATCGCCGGATATCACGAGCGGTTTGGGGTCGGCGAAGGCCGGTCCCGCCGGTTGGGCTGCGGGAGGGGCGGTTTCGCCCATGACAATGGCCATGGCCTTGGACCCCATTCGCGTGTATTTGAACTCGAAAGTCCTGGCCGTCGGACAGCTGTTCAGCACATCGAACTGTTTCTTGTTTTCCAGTGCTTCTTTCATCCGCCCCGCAAGCCGTTCAAAGTCGAACCGCCGATAGTATGCCGTGCGGAACAGCGGATCCAGTTCGATCGTCTTGTTGTACCACCCCATCGCCTTGTCCTTGGATTCCTCTTCGGCGACGGTGCCCAGCAGGTAGGTTACGTAGGCATCCTTCGGATCTGCGCCGTACACCTTTTCGAGGTGCGGCAGAGCGGCTTTGTTCTGTCCGCCGTGGATCAGTACCAGGGCCATGCAGTAATTGGCCGCGATGTGTTCGGGTGCCATCTGAAGGACAGTGGTCAGCGTCGCTTCGGCCCGCTTGCCAAGTTGGTCGGCATTGAGCTGCGCGATGGCCAGATTCACTCCGGCCTCGATCCACTGCGGATTCTGCTTTACCAGTTCCGTGAACAGGTCCACGGCATCGTCGTACTTGAACTGGCCGAGAAAAGCTGCTCCCCGATTGTTCTTTGCGATCATCTCGGAGGTCAGTGTGGTTGCGCGGGCAAGCGGCCGTTTTGTCTGGGTTTCTTGGTCCGGGGCAGGCGGAGTTGCCGGTGCCGTTGTCGGTTTACATCCCGTCGTCAGGAGCAATCCGGAGGCAAGAACCAGAGCAGCGAGGCAGGCATACCGCAGCCGGCAAGATCGGATGAGATGCATCATGGGCCATGTCGAGAGTGCGGAACGGAAATGACGAGACCCTCCCGCCACGGGAGGCTCTCAACCCATTCTACTGACCTTCAGCCCCGTTGTGGCCCGAGGGCCGGCACGGTCCAACGGAATTTCACGCAACGAGCAGCAGGGCGGCCTGCCGCTGCCGTGCTATGTGTTCAAGTTCGTTTGGGGCGTGACGGTCGACGAAAGAAAGAGACCGGTCCCGCCGCAGCGGGTCTTCAGCCACCGGGCTTGCCGTCCCTTGCGATCAGAGGAAGAACCGTCCGATATCCAGCGCGAAAACGAAGATCATCAGGCCGAGCAGGCAGGCCACGCCGGCCAGCGTGAGTGCGACCTGCATGCGCTCATCAACCGGTTTGCCGCGGATGCCTTCGGCCAGCAGGAAGACCATATGTCCGCCGTCGAGAGCCGGAATCGGCAGGAAATTAAGCACTGCAAGATTCGCGCTCAGGAAGGTCAGGAACATCAGCAGTCGCGAGATGCCCTGCGACGCTTCGGCTCCGGCCACAGCCGCGATCGAGATCGGTCCGCCGAGATTCTTGGGAGAGATACTCCCGGACACGAGTTTCTTGAGAAAGCCGAATACGCGCGACGCATCTTCGGTCGTCTGACGCAGGCCAAGCACGACCGCCTCGGACCAGCTTTCCGCAGTGCGAGTCTCGGTCAGGGGGGCGAATACAAATCCCCGGTCGGCGTACGTTTCCGTCGTCACCGCGGGCTTCAGACGGACGGTTGCCAGTTGGTTGGCTCGCCGGTACTCGAGCACGAGCGTGTCGTCGCTCCCGAAGGACTGTATGCGGTCGAAGACGAACGGCCAAGTGAGAGCTTCATTCAACGCGAACGGCTTGCCCTGGTTGATCAGTGCATCGGGCTTGCGCTTCGGGTCATCCGAGGCGAACGCCACGGTTGCAATTTCATCGCCGGCCTGCAAACCGGCCTTCGCCGCGGGCGAATCCTTCAGGACTTCGGCAACGCGAGGAATCAAAGGAAACACGATGCCCAGCGAGCGGATCGCCATTGGCGATCCGACAGTGAATGTGTTCTCGTAGCTGTCGGGTGTGGCAGGCGTGATACGAAGCGACTGTTCAGCCTTCGCGCCACCTTCGTTGCGCATCACCTTGATTTCGATTTCTTTGCCGTAGTGCGCGCTGATCCGGTTGGTCAGCGTCATAGGGTCGCCGATGGGTTCGCCCGCGATCGATATCAGCTGGTCGCCCTCGCGAAGTCCCGCTTGGCTCGCCGGGGAATCCGGCTGGATACCGCTGATTGGAGCCACGGCGAGCGCCAGTCCGATGCGCTTGGCATAATTGGGAGGAACGGTTGTCGTCACCTGCTGCGGCTGGGCCGGCGACTTGGAGTCGGTCGCACGTTCCAAAAGCAGGGTCACCGGCTCTTTGGCGCGAGCCGCGAGGATGTGCAGCAGGTGCGTCGGATTCTTGATCGGCTCGCCATCGACTGCCATGATGCGATCTCCGCCTTTCAGAGCAGGCGTGGCCTTGCTTGCCGAGTATCCGGGAATCACGGGAGTCTTGGCTGCGAGTTGCGTAGTCGTGGCGGGTTCGATGCCGAGCATCGGCAGTTCGTCGCCGTCGAGCCGCGTGACCATCGGGCGGACTGACACGGATTCTTCCTTCCCGTTCGCCTTCTTCACCACGAGTTGCAGGTCCTCGCGGTCACCCGCCATGCCGACTGCGTTGCGCAGATCCCAGTCGAAACGCAGATGGTCGCTCTTGCGGCTCGAGGTTCCCAGCTGCACGATGCGGTCGCCGGGCGTGAGCCCATTGCGCCATGCCGGCGATCCCGGTATGGTTCCACCGACTTCGCACGGGGTATAGGGCACGCCCGCGCTGAATGCGAATGCGGCGAAAATCACCGCGAAAATCAGGTTCATCACGACGCCCGCCGAGATGATGGCCATGCGCAGCGGTACTCGCTTGGCCGGATAACTGCGCGGGTCCAGCACGGTTTCGATGGGTTGCTCGGAACTTTCCGAGGTTGCCGCGTCGCCGTCGGCGGACGCCTTCGGCACACGGATCCGATCGGCTTCGCGCTGGGCATTGGCCGGGTTGTCGTCCTGGCCCAGCATCTTCACGTATCCGCCCAGCGGGAGAATACCGATGCCGTATTCGGTCTCGCCCCATTGCACGTGATAGAGCCGTGAAGGCAGTCGCAACGGGCCGATCGACAGCGGAAAATCGAAGCCGATGTAGAACTTCTCGCACTTCACGCCGCATAATTTGGCGACGACGAAATGGCCCAGTTCGTGCACAAAAATGACGAATCCCAGACCGATAGCGGCCGTGGAGATCATCCAGGCAACGCTTCCCACATGGTGCCAGTCGATTCCGGCCATTAAGAGCAACTCCACCGCGTTACCTCCCGCCTCGCCCAGTTGTCGAGCTGTATGAGTTGCTCGAGATCTGGATTCGCATCGAATTCATGATGTTGAAGTACAGACCGGCAGACCGGCACGATTTGATTGAAGGCCAGTCTGCCGTCCAGAAATCCCGCCACAGCGGCCTCGTTGGCCGCGTTCAAGACCGCGCCGGCTGTTCCCCCCGATCTGGCCACCTCGAAGCCCAGGCCGAGAGCGGGAAATCGTCCAAGATCGGGGGGCTCAAAATCCAAATGGAAGCAGCCGCGGAAATCCAGCTTCTCTGCCGGACCGGGCCATCGTTCAGGATACGAGAGTGCATATTGTATCGGCAGCTTCATGTCCGGCGGGCTGAGTTGTGCCACTACGGAACCATCGAGGAATTCGACCATGGAGTGCACGATCGACTGCGGGTGCACCACCACGTCGATCTGGTCGGCCGGCAAGTCAAACAGCCAGCGAGCCTCGACGATTTCCAGTGCCTTGTTCATCATCGTAGCGGAATCGACCGTAATCTTCGGGCCCATGTCCCACGTGGGGTGGGCAAGTGCCTGCTCCACCGTGACTTGGGCCATCTGCTGGCTGGTATATCGACGGAAGGGACCACCGCTGGCAGTCAGGATGATCCGTTTGACGTCGTTTCGTCGCCCCGCCTGCATTGCTTGAAATACCGCGCTGTGCTCACTGTCAATCGGCAGGACGGCCGTTCCTCGCTCGGCGGCCAGTCGCATTACCAGCGGTCCGGCCATGACGAGCGTTTCCTTGTTGGCCAGTGCCACGGTCTTTCCGGCTTCCAACGCCGCCCACGTCCCGCGCAGTCCCACGCTCCCCACGACCGCCGAAACAACCACATCGATCTCGGGCTGAGTGACGAGTCTTTCAATGCCTTCCTGGCCGACCGATACCTCGACGCCCTCCGGCAGGACCGACCAGTCAAAGCTCGCCGATTCCTGCGGACTGGTCGCCACGACCCACTTTGGTGCGAAGCGGGCAGCCTGTTCGCAGAGTTGCTTCAGACTTGAATTCGCGGTTAAGCCGGCGGCCTTGAATCTCCCTTGGGAAGCCTCGACAACTTCCAGCGTACTGCGTCCAATGCTGCCGGTTGCGCCGAGAATGGCGATGGATCGGGCGCGGCTGCTCGTCATCCGTTTTGCACCACACTCGAACGGGATTTGCTGGCAGGAAACCGGCGTCAACGACTCCCTCCCCGTGTGACGGATAATCGTTGCGCCTTACAATGTCGTAATTCTCGCCCTGGCAGGGACTTCCGCTGATGATTGGAATTCTAGGATTGTGCGGTTCAATCGACAAGACGGTCTAGACGCAGGATACGTTGTATAATTGCTCGGTCTTTGTTCTGGCCAAAGCCGAGCGATGTCGCGAATAATTCGCTCGTGCCGGGGATTCAGTCGCAGGTACGTATTGCCGACGGCCATGCAACGATGCCAGTCACCAAAGCCTGTCGAGCCCTGTCGGTATGTCTGCCGTGCCGGCATGAAGTTTTTCGATTAGGCAAGGCGTGCCGCTAGTTTTTTGAACAGCAATTCCGGGGGAGCCGTTTCTGATGAGTCAGGATAGCGGACAGGGTCCGAAGCGATCGGAATCCAAGGGATCGTCGACCGCACAGAATTTTTTGTGGTACATGCTGATTGCCGCGCTGGGCGTCATGCTTGTCGCCATGTACGTGGCGAACCTGTCGACGCACGAGATCGCCTATCCGGAGTTCATCAAACTTATCGACGCAAACCGCCGGGGGGAGACGGTCGACCGCGGGTCGTCCCCTCGCGGTTCGATAACTGTTGCGCGCAAAGGACGCAACGGCGCGGTCACCCGCATCCGGTACTCGAACCCCCGCAAGATCCGAGTCGCCGACCGCACGATCACCGGCGAGGTGGACGTGGAACTGCTTTCGCCTGTCGCTCAGAAATCCGAGCCCAAGACGTTCCGGACGAATTTCCTGCCGACGGATGCGACGGCTACCTCGATTGCCGACCGTTTGCAGCGCACCGATCTCGATTGGGGCTTTGACGCTGAGCCGAGCGTATGGAAAACACACGCGCCGTTTCTTGTCATTACCGCGATGCTGGTCGTCTTCTTTATCGTGATGATGCGCCGGTTGGGGGGCGCGGGGTCCCCGATGTCGTTCGGACGCAGTCGGGGCCGGCTCTATGCCCAGGAGGATCTGGGCGTGAGTTTCGACGACGTGGCGGGCATCGACGAAGCCGTGGACGAGGTCCGCGAAATCGTCGACTTCCTGCGTTCACCGGACAAATATCAGCGGCTCGGCGGCCGGATTCCGAAGGGCGTACTGTTGGTCGGCCCTCCCGGCACCGGCAAGACGCTGCTGGCCAAAGCAATCGCCGGCGAGGCGGGCGTGCCGTTTTTCAGTCTCTCCGGCAGTGACTTTGTCGAGATGTTCGTGGGCGTCGGTGCGGCTCGTGTCAGGGATATGTTCCAGCAGGCCGAAGCGAAGGCTCCGTGCATTATCTTCATCGATGAACTCGACGCGCTGGGGAAGAGTCGCGGCACGAGCATCATCGGAGGCCACGATGAACGCGAGCAGACGCTCAATGCGCTGCTTGTGGAAATGGATGGTTTCGACTCGAACAACGGCGTCATCGTGATGGGGGCGAGCAATCGTCCCGAGACGCTCGACCCGGCTCTGCTCCGGCCAGGGCGTTTTGATCGGAATATCCTCGTGGATAGGCCGGACGTCCGCGGGCGCGAGGCCATTCTCAAGGTCCACGTCAAGAGCGTGAAACTCGACGGCACGGTGGACCTGTCGCAGATTGCCGCGATCACGCCCGGGTTCGTCGGCGCTGACCTGGCGAATCTGGTCAATGAAGCAACGCTGTTGGCGGCTCGTCGCGAGCAGTCCGCCGTCGGCATGAAGGAGTTCAACGAAGGCGTGGAGCGGGTCACGGCGGGCCTTGAAAAGAAGCAGCGCGTGATGAACGAGGACGAAAAACAGCGGATTGCCTATCACGAAAGCGGCCATGCTCTCGTGGCCTACTGCCTGCCGAACACCGACCCGGTTCACAAAGTGTCGATCATTCCGCGCGGACTGGCTGCACTGGGCTACACAATGCAGCGGCCGGAAGGGGACCGATTCCTGCTGACGCAGGCCGAACTGGAGAGCCGCATCCAGGTGCTGCTGGCCGGCACGGTCACCGAAGAGATCATCTATCGCGATGTTTCGACCGGTGCTCAGAACGATCTCGACCGCGCCACCGAAATCGCCCGCAGCATGGTCATGGATTTCGGCATGAGCCGGCTGGGACGCGTAACGTACCGCGAATCAGGGCGGTCCCCGTTCCTGGGCGCCGGCGGAATGGACGAACGCATCCGGACTCACAGCGAGCAGACGGCTCGCGAGATCGACGAAGAGGTGCGCCGTATCATCGACGAGTCGCTCGAAAAAGTGCGTCAGATTCTCGAGGTGCGCCGGGAATCGCTCGTCGCGCTGACGCAGCGGCTGTTTCAGGTCGAATCGATCGATTCGGCGGAACTCAAGCGGATTATCGACGAAAGTTCGCCCGGACCGCTCGTCGTGCCCGGCACGACGCCATCGTCGCTCCGCCCCGCTCCGCCTGAGACGGTTGAGGCAAAATCCGCACCGCGGATTGAACAGCGCGGTTGAGGATCGGGCAGCGGGACCGATTGTTCAGCGGTCGAAGATCTTTCTGAGCATCCGGAATGTCGTGGCTCGCCCGGCCCTCGCGATGGATGCGGTGAGCGGAATCTCTTTCGGGCAGACCCGGACGCAGTTCTGGGCGTTGCCGCACACCTGCAGTCCGCCTTCGTCCATGATCGCGTCCCAACGCTCGTGGGCGTTGAGTTTTCCGGTGGGATGCGTATTGAACAGCACCGCCTGATTAATCGCGTGCGGCCCGATGTATGCGTGTTCGTAGGCGGCCTCTTTGCGTTGCTCGAATTCCGCGTCGGTTTCCCCTTCGGTCTTCAGCAACTCAACTTTGGTGAACTGAGGGCACGCTTCCAGGCAGCACCCGCAGGACATGCAGAGGCTGAGCGGATAGCACTCCTCCTGATCGGTCTGCGACTGCCTGGGACCCGAGCCGATATCGTAGTAGCCGTCCACCGGAATCCAGGCCTTGACCCGCTTCAGGGCCTGAAATATCCGGGCCCGATCGACCTGCAGGTCGCGGATGACCGGGAATTTCGTCATCGGCCGAAGTTCGATTTCCTTCGGCTGGTCGATCAGAAGCTGGTCCACCAGCGCCGTGCAGGCTTGACGCACGCGGCCGTTAATCAGCATCGTGCAGGCCCCGCAGACTTCTTCGAGGCAACTGCAGTCCCACACCACTGGAGCGACTTTCTTTCCTTCGACCGTCGTGCTGCTGGCGGCAATCCGCTGCAGCACGCTGATCACGTTCATGTCGGCTTCGCGCTGCACGCGATACCGCTCCCAGTAGCTCGGTTGTCCCGGGCCGTCCTGACGCAGAACTCGAACCTCGAAATAGCTGGGCCGATTTGTGCTGCTTGCAGTTTGTTCGCTCATGATCTGCTCATTTGTGTTATCAGCGCAATTGCGATTTCATCGGATCCGGGATTACGGCGCGACTGCGTTGCGTCGGGGAGCCCGTTTCGGTCCCCTGCTTCGGTCTGTTTCAACGGTAACCTTGTCGGAGCCGCCTTTCAGCGTCCCGTTTTTCACTTGATTCAGGTGGAAAAAGCGGAGCGGCGCGGAGCCTGGTTTCCGGCGGCCGCCGGAGCGGCTGGCGACGCGGTCCGGTGTTTCTGCCGCTCCTTCCAGACCTCTTCAATCACCTTGGCTCCCGCGAGACCGTACAGTCGCGGGCGCGGCGGAATCAGCGAAGTGTCCACGTCCTCGTAGGAGATTTCCGGATCGCTGCCCGTATGTTTAGCGATGGTCGATTTCAGCCACTTGCGGTTGTTTTCCTCGAACCGGTCGCACCACGCTTCGGCCTGCGCCCGCCGTTCGGCCGGCTCTTCGGCCGTAAGACTCGGCATGGCGAAATCGGGCTTGAAGTGAGCGCCCCGGCACTCGTCGCGCAGCAGCGCGCCTTTGAGAATCGTCTTTGCGAGCGGGAACATGTCGACCAGCGCCCGCGTAAACACGGCGTTCTGGTTCGTCCAGTTCGACGTGTCGGACAGCGAGCAGCGGTTCGCCCTCTGTTCCAGTTCGCAGACCGTGTCGTAGGCGGCGGCCAGCTGGTCGTTGCGGCGAACCACGGTTGCGGCCTTGGTCATGACCTCGCCAAGTTCCAGGTGGATCGCGTACGGGTTGTCGCCTCCCGGTGCCCGACGAAGAAGTCGCTGGTAGTTCTGTTCCTGACGGCGCTGTTCGCGATTGAACAACTCAGCACCTTCCTCCGCGGCCGTCCTGCCGCGTTGGGCGGCGAAGAGACTCTGGATCGTTCCCCCGATGATGAGCCCGCCGAAAATGCAGCTCAGCAGCGAGTTGGCTCCGAGCCGGTTTGCGCCATGGTACTGGTAGTCGCACTCACCGATGGCATACAGGCCGGGGATTCGCGTGACCTGGTTCCGGATCGCGCCGAGATTCAGCGTTCCCTCTGCCGTGCGTTCGTAGTCCACCCACAGGCCGCCCATCGAATAGTGGACGGCGGGGAAGATCTTCATCGGCACGTCGCGGGGATCGACGCCCTGGAACTTCTCGTAGATTTCGAGAATGCCGCCCAGCTTGCGGTCCAGTTCGCGGCGCGAGATATGGGTCAGGTCAAGGTAAACGCACTGCCGTTCCTTCTCGACGCTCAGGCCCTCGTTGACGCAGATGTCGAAGATCTCGCGGGTGGCGATGTCGCGCGGCACAAGGTTGCCGTACTCGGGATATCGTTCCTCAAGGAAATAATACCGCTCCGCTTCCGGGATATCGCGCGGATCCCGCGGGTCCTGCTGCTTTCGCGGAACCCAGACTCGCCCGCCTTCGCCGCGGGCCGATTCGCTCATCAGTCGCAGCTTGTCGGCGCCGGGGATCGCCGTCGGATGTACCTGGACGAACTCGCCGTTCGCGTAGGCCGCGCCCGCCTGAAAACAGCGGCTCACGGCCGAACCGTTGCAGGACATCGACATGGTCGAGCGACCAAACAGCAGTCCGCAGCCGCCCGTCGCCACAATTACCGCGTCGGCCGGGAAGGCACGTATTTCCATCGACACGAGATCCTGGCCAACGCAGCCGCGGCAGACGCCGTGATCGTCGAGAATCGGGGCGAGAAAGTCCCAGAACTCATGCTTCACGATCCGCCCTTCCGCCTCCCATCGGCGGACTTGCTCGTCCAGCGCATAGAGCAGCTGCTGACCGGTCGTCGCACCGGAGAAAGCCGTGCGCCGATAGAGCGTACCGCCGAATCGCCGGCGATCCAGAAAGCCTTCCTGCGTGCGGTTGAACGGCACACCGAGCCGGTCCATCAGGTCGATGATCTTGGGCGCCCACATCGACATTTCCAGCACAGGCGGTTGCTGCTGCAGGAAATCGCCGCCGTACACCGTGTCATCGAAGTGCTTCCACTCATGGTCGCCCAGGTGCCGCGTCTGCTCGTTGACCGAATTGATGCCCCCCTGGGCGCAGACGCTGTGCGATCGTTTGACGGGAACGAGACTCATCAGGTCCACGTTCATGCCGAGTTCGGCCAACTTCATCGAAGCGGCCAAACCTGCCAGTCCGCCGCCGACAACCAGTACCCGTTGTTGTGCCATTGTGTTTCCTTCGACCTGCTCAAATCGGATGCAGATGCGGTGAGTTGCGGCGGAAAAGCGATCGATCCGACCGCCGTCGAACCGCCGGGGCCACGGAAGGTTATTCTCCGACTCGCCCGACTGCGGAGACCTGTTTGCCGTGAGGGCCTTCCGTCCCGTCAGACCGCTTGTGCAGCGATTCTCTTTCGGGGAGTTCTCCGGATGTGATTTTGTGCTGGAACATCCGGTCCTCAGCAATTTTCGCTTCCTGCGGGTTGACGCTCAGCGAGCCGACCAGCGCGCCGATGGCGACCACGCCCACCACGACGCCGACCAGACCGCACACGTTCGCAGCGCCTTCCTGCGCCTTGGGCGACGTCCATACCCCCCACGTGATGCCCATGGTCCAAAGGCCGTTGATCAGGTGGAAAGTGCAGGCCGCAAGGCCGACAGCATAGACTGCAGGCACCCAGAAACCGGCCATCGCCTGCCCGAGGCTCGACGCGGCGCTGTAGGGCTTGAATTGCGCGCCGGCGAGAGGATCGAGAACGCCCACCCGCCATGCCTCGAAATGAAACCAGCCGTGCATGTGAAACACGTGATACAGAATGAATACGAACGCAACGATCCCGGTGATCCGCTGCAGCGAATAACGGATGTTCGCCGGATAGGGATATGAGCCGGTGTTGGACAGCCCGCTGCGAACGATCCACAGGCCGATGATTCCGTGGAACAAAATCGGGCCGAAAATGAAGCCCCATTCCACAAACGGCAGCAATCCGCCCAGACCGTGAATCTGGTACACCAGCTTCTGGTACATGCCCGGACCGCCAATCACGGGGAGCACCGAGAGATTCACAATCAAGTGAACCATCATGTATGCGCCGACAGGCAGCAAGCCGGTCAACGAATGGATGCGGCGGATCAGGAATTCGTGCCGCGCCAGGAACGAACGATCGTCAGCCGTGTCCACGAGAACCCCTTTGTGCACGTAAGAACCAGTGATTGGGAACCCATCGTGAGGTGAATCGACAAGTCGAGCCCGTAGTATTACGAGCCCAATGGCCGGTGGCAACCCTCCGGCAGCGTTGGAACTACCGGTGCAATCGGCATGATCTGAACTGCCCCGCAGGCAACTCGTACGAAGGAGTCTGGAGTCGCCCGGTACTATCCGGCATCCGCTTCCTCAACCCGCGCAGCGAAAGCCGCTCATGGCAGTGCCATGGTCGACGCAAGTCTGCCGGTTTGACAGTCGAATGCCCGTTGTTTGGCCACGAGAAGAAAGTGTTTCCGGAGGTTGACTTTCTGTGGAATGTGGGCTTTGGTATAAGTGTTGGAACTTTAACGATTTATCGCGAGGCGGCTTTTTCGTCCTCCTGTTGGTCGGCAGGGCACGCCAATTGCTGCCTCCCCATAGAATCAGGGATTAGGTTGCTGAGACGGGTTGCAGAACCCGAGCAATTCGTAGGTTGCGATAGTCGAGATTCGTTCGATGTTACTCAAGTCTCCAAGCCTGCTGATCACGGATGATGATCGGGATTTCCGAGAGACACTGCGAGACGTCTTCGAGCCTCGCGGGTTCCGGACTTTGCTGGCGTCTGACGGCGAGCAGGCTCTTGAAATCGCCGTCCGACAGCCGATCCATCTGTTTCTGACGGACATGCACATGCCTCGGCTCACGGGGCTGGAAACGATTCGGCGTATCCGACAGTTGCGGTCGCCTCTGCCGTGCATTCTGCTGTCCGCGAAACTGGACGATTCCATTGCGGAAGAGGCCAGACGCGAGTCCGTGTTTCGCTTTCTCTCCAAGCCGATCACGTGTCGGGAAATCACCGACGCGGTCACCCAGGCGATGCGCAGCGCCTACGATTGGCCCTGAAGCGAACGAGAGCCGTCATCGGCGTCCCGGAGTTCATGCGGCGGGCTTATTCGACAGCACCAGCAGAACGAGAAAGGCAGCGTAGGTCGCCAACGTTATGGCGAGCACGATTGCGCGGGGAGTCTCGCTTCGGGCTTTCGCCCCGACTTCCGCCGGCGGCGTTTCGGTCGTCGAATAGCCGGGCGACCAGTCTGATCCGTCGGGCATAAGCCAACGGGTTCGCATCTGGAACAGCACGCCCCCAAGGGCGACCACGGCAAGTATCGCCGCGGCAAGCAGCATTGGCGGAGTGTGAACGGTCGTCTCGTCGGGTGACAGCGACAGTCCCGGAATGTAGATGCGGTTGCCCAGACGCATCACGAGAAACGCGCCGAAATTGTTCAAGAGATGCAGGGTAATGGCCGCGGGCAGCGAACGCGTGACCATGAAGAGATACTGAAGGGCGAGTCCGAGAACAAAGGCCGAGGTGGCCTGGATAGGTTCCAGGTGCATGATGCCAAACAGCAGCGATGCAAAGATCGACCCGAACCAGATACCATATCGGGCCACCAGTCCGCGGCTGATGAATCCGCGGCAATAAAGTTCCTCGCTGAGTCCCGGCAGCAAGCAGGCTCCCACGAACACGAGAATCCAAGATTCGTTCGCGAAGTCAGCGAACATCTTGCCGTTCGAGTCGCTGAAATCCGTGAGCCAGGCAGGTTCGAACCGGCTGAGCACGTCGCTTGCGCAGTTGCTGACTTCGCTTGCGATCACGGCCAGCGGTATTACGCACAGCAGGGTGGCAATCCACTGCGGCAGAGTGCAGTTTCGCCAAGCGACTCGCCGCGGCGCCTGCCTCCCAAACGCAATCGCCACGACCACGACGGCAACCATCAGATTCGAAAAGGTGGCCATCGGCAGCAGAAAGGCGTTTATCGAATCGGCCGCCTGTTTCATCGAATCGATGCTTGTCTGATCCGCCGATGTGACGGCTAAGGCCGCCACATACAGGGCAATGCTCATTACCGCCTGGACAACGATCGGCAGCGCCGCCAGGACCATTGCAAATAGCAGACTCGGTTGCGGGAGCTTCGGACGCTGCGGGATCGCCGCAGCGCTGGCAGTACCCGAAATGACCTGGGCCGGGTCGCCGATGTCCGGCTCGGCCGCCAGGGGCGGCTGCTCAAGCTGGAGGCGATCATCCGCATCGCCCGACGAGGAGTTTCCGTGTGGCATCGGTTCACTTGGCATGGACCGCACCCGACTGGATGTTCAAGTACGACAGCTCAGCATGAGTTCGCGAAAATCGGCAAATAGATAATGGCTGTCGTGCGGGCCGGCCGACGCTTCGGGGTGATACTGCACGCTGAACGCCGGCAGACGACGATGTCGGACGCCGGCAATCGTATCGTCGTTCAGATTGAGGTGAGTGACCTCGAGGTCGCTGGGCAGCGTGTCTTCGGCAACGCAGAACCCGTGGTTCTGGGCCGTGATTTCCACCCGCCCCGTTCGCACGTTCAGGACCGGTTGATTGGCACCTCGATGTCCGAACTTGAGTTTGTAAGTCTTGGCGCCGCAAGCCAGCGATAGCAACTGGTGGCCAAGGCAGATGCCGAATACGGGAACTTTGCCCAGGACTCCCTGGATCGCGCGGATTGCGTAGTCCAGTGGCTCCGGATCACCGGGGCCGTTCGACAGGAAAACGCCGTCCGGTTTCTGCGTCAGAATCTCTTCGGCCGATGCTGTGCCCGGCAGCACGGTGACCCGGCAACCCGAGTGGAACAAATGGCGGGCTATGTTCCATTTCATGCCGTAATCGAGCGCCACCACGTGCAGGTCGAGCGGTCTGGGGCTGGCGGCTTCGCTCTTCTCCAGGTGTGTCCACTCGTTCAGACCTTCCGTCCACTGACGGTAGGTGTCGGGCAGCACCTCGCGAACCAGGTCGCGACCGACCAGGCCGGGGCTTGCTTGCGCCTTGGCGACCAAGCTCGCATCGTCGACGTCCAGTGTGGACAGCACGCCCTTCATCGCTCCGCGAACGCGAATGTGGCGGACGAGTCGCCGCGTGTCGATTCCCTGCAGTCCGACGATGCCGTGTTCGGCAAGGTAATCCTGCAGCATCGCATTGGAGCGGAAGTTGCTGGAGATGCGGCTGGGCTCGCGGGCAATGAACCCCGCCAGATGCGGCTTGAAGCTCTCGACGTCCTCGGAATTGACGCCGTAATTACCGATCTCCGTGTACGTCATCGTGACTATCTGTCCACGATAGCTGGGATCGGTCAGGATTTCCTGGTAGCCGGTCATCGAGGTGTTAAACACAACCTCACCGTCCACTTCGCCGGGAGCTCCCCAGGATTTTCCAGTAAATACGGTTCCGTCCTCAAGTGCCAGTTTGCAAACACCATTCATGACTCGGCGGAAACTCCTGAGAAACGGTGCGTGCCTCTGTGTGAGGCGTTGAGTCGCTAAAGTTGCGGCGCAAGTCGTCCCGATAACCAGTATACGGCTGTGGGTCTCCGGGCATGGGAAACCTCTCATCGTTCGGACAGCCTGGAAGGGGTCGTGTTGCGGCGAACACGACCCCTTCCTTTTTTTTTGCGCCAACCGCGAGGATTATATCGTGGCCCGCCGACCTAGGACAGGAGCGACCTCGGATCCCGCCGAGCCGGGCAACTATTCCCCTCAGGGGTGAATCTCGGAAAGTCGGGAGGGAGCAGGGCGGTTTCTTCGATTCGGGAGAGCGAGTAAGCCAGGAGAAATACACCGGCAGCCATTGGGGGGCGTAGTACCCCACGGGGGTGGTTTCCCGGGCCGGCGCGGTGCCTCGATTGTCTCCCGCGCAGGGGTCGCTGAGAAGAACCTGATTGGAACTACTCCGGGAGTCGCAATTTCTGGCGGGCGAACTGGATCGCTGACACCAGCGAGTCCACCTCGGCCGGTGTATTGTAGATTCCAAAACTGGCACGCACTGTGGCGGACACGCCGAGCCATTCATGAAGCGGCATCGTGCAGTGATGTCCGTGACGCACGAAAACCCCACGCCGATCCATTAACTGGGCAAGATCTTCGGGATGGGCATCTTGTATCGTGAAACTGACGATACCGCCTTTGTGTTCGGGCGAAGGACCGTGAATACGCAAACCGCGTATTTTGGACAGTTCCGCATGGGCGTAACGCAGCAGCAGCTGTTCGTGTCGCTCGATGGCGTCGAACCCAATCCCCTGGACAAAATCGATCGCGGTCCCCAGAGCAATTGCCTGCGCAATGGGCAATGTGCCCGCCTCAAATTTCGCCGGCGGCTGAGCCCACGTCGAACCTTCCAGAGTGACGCGGTCGATCATATGCCCGCCGCCGAGGAACGGATCCATGGCCTCAAGCAGATCGCGCCGGCCGTAAAGAACACCGACACCGCTCGGTCCGTAGATCTTGTGTCCCGAGAACGCGAGAAAATCGACGTTCCACTCGCGCACGTTCGTGGGAGAGTGCGGGATGCTCTGTGCTCCGTCAAGCAGTAGCACTGCGCCGCCCGCATGGGCCCGCTGGGCGATTTCGCGAATCGGGTTGATCGTTCCCAATACGTTCGACATGCCCGTCACTGCAACCATCCGCGTGCGCGGCGAGAAGTACTCGTCCCAGCGCGACAGGTCGAGGCGGCCGTCGGCCGTCAAAGGCAGGTAGCGGCATGCGGCCCCGCAGTCCCCCGCGACCCGCTGCCAGGGGACGAGGTTCGCGTGGTGTTCCATCGGATTGAGCAGGATTTCATCACCGGTTTTCAGGAATCGGCGGCCCCAGGCTGTCGCCACCAGGTTGATCGACATGGTGGTTCCCGACGTGAAAATGACTTCGTCCGGTTCCTCGGCGCCGATCAATTGCTGGACTCTCGCTCGCGTTCCCTCCAGTTCTTCATCAACCCTCGCCCCGAATTGATAAACGCCGCGATAAGCGTTGGCGTAGAAGTTCTCGTAGACTTCCCGTTCGCGATCGATCACCGAGTGAGGCTTCTGGGCGGATGCAGCGCTGTCGAGAAACACCAGCGGGAGGCCCTTGGGCAACGGGCGGTGCAGGATCGGGAATTCCCTGCGGATTCGCTCAACGTCCAATTGGCCCGGATCGAAAGTGCCCGGCTTGATATTCTGATCCATCGGTGGTTGACCGTTCATTTCGCCGTGGAGTTTGCGGCCGCTTCATTGGCCAGATGCCGAATACGTTCCACCATTCCGAACAACCCGTTGCGGCGCTGAGAACTCAAGTGGCGCTCCAGGCCCAACCGAGCGAAGACCTGCCGCGGGTCAATTTCGAGAATCTCCTGCGGGGTACGCCCCGAATAGAGTATCGTGACCACGGCGATCAGGCCGTTGACGATAATGGCATCGCTGTTGGCGATGAACTCCAGGCGGGGAGGGCTTCCTGCCTTGACCTCCGAAACCAGCCACACATTGCTCTGGCAACCCCGCACGCGATGTTCTTCCGTCTTTGCGTGATCGGGCAGTTTCGGCAATTCGCGTCCCAGATCGATAAGGTAGTCACACTGGTCGTCCCAGTCGCCCAGATCCTCGAACTCTTGAATCAGCTGCTCGATGTTCATCGATTCGGACAAGGACACCATACGCCTCATCGGTTCATTCGAATTTCGGTGGAACAAACTGTCTGCGACAATTCTAGAGGGATGCTCGAACGAATCCAAGGACGGCTCGGACCGGCGGTTCAGGCCAAGGTCCGCTCAGCGAACCCGCCAAATCAAGCGATCCTCGATGCCCAGCGCCCGCTGGGCCGATTCGATGTCTCGCTTGAACCGGCGTGCATCCACGGGATAGCCTGCCGTGGCTTTCAAGCCGGGCACTCGCTCGCGCCAGAAATGATTGAAGGCCCGCATGGCCAGTTCTCGAAGGTATTTCGAGGTCATGGATGCGAGGGCCGTGGGCAGAAAGTTCTCGCCGTTGGCAGCAAAGCGGCACTCGACTCGCCGGTTCTTCGGTCCCCACCGATAGATGCTCAGCGAACGCGCTTCGCGGACGATCTCGATAAGGTATTCCGGGAAAACCTGCTGCAGGAGTCGGCCGTATTGATTTCTTCCGCCGAATTTATCGCACTGGATGATGATCTGTGAATCTCCGAGCGAATTCACCACGGCGTGCAGCAGCTGCAGGGTCTCGTCCGCCAGCGCGTCCGCCGTGTTTGCGTCGATTTCGAGCAGGTCGTTCCAGTGATCGGGAAAGATGGCGGCCGAGCGGATGGTATGCAACGAGACACCCGTGGCACGGAACTCCGACGCCAGGCGGCGGCTCGCCGCGTCGATCTCCGCGACTCGAGTGTCGCAGGGGAGAGCCGTGTCGAACTCCCGGTTCCAAGGAGTGTTTTCCAGAAACGCGGCGTCGCTGCCTGTGACGGACGCCCAAAGTGACTTCCAGCGTGATTCGCTGTGCCCGAGGCTCCGCAGGCAGGCCAGCACGGGGCGTTCCAGCGGCGCGAGCCCGCCTCCCTGTTTGTAGACCTGTTTTGAATCGGCGATGACCAGTTCGTCGGCTTGCGATGTAGAGGCCGTTTTATTTACAACTCGCTGCAATACCGTGTACAGATCGGCCGCTCGCAGTTCGTCAGGCACTTTCCAGGCTGTGACGGAAATGACCAGCGGGCCGAGGTTTGGCCCGTATCCGGCCTCGTCGGTACCAATCAAATAAGCCATGACGCAGTAGTTTCCTTGTGCGGGCCTTCCGGGAGGCGGTGTTCCGAAGCGATGTGCTGCGCCGTGTTCGGTGCCATTCGCGGTCGTTGTCGGATCAACCGCGGTTTTGATCCGACGTAATCCCCAAGCCGCTCGGTTCAGCGAAACAGCAGATATCCGAATTCCCCCGGCTCGATTTCCTGTACCGACGGGTTGGGGGCCCATCCCTGGATCCCAACCCCCGGTAAAATGCGCTGAATCCCGATGGCCCAGGCGTCGCGCGATGCGGGGATGGCCGGTGACAATTCAGTGAGCGGAATCGCGGCTTCGATCGACCACGAGTTTTCGTCCTGGTCGGATGCGACGAACCAGTTCGGGTCCCAATGGCTGTCGCCCTGGCATGCTTCGGCCGCCCAACCCCGGGAATCGACGGTCAGACGGTAGCAGGTCGAATAGTCGCGATCAACGTCCAGCAGGAAGTCGATCCGATCCATGGCGCGGAGGTCTGAGTCTCGCACCCGCGATCCCGGGTTAGCCGCGTACTGTCGCCCCGGCACCTTGCCGCACCGCGCGGCCAGGTACAGGAATTGGCCGTCTCGCGCGAGCTTCGCTTCGGCTGGCCAGGCTGCGTCGTCTCCCTGAGGGCTGGACAGTTTCGCCGCGTCCGCGTTCTTCCAGATTTCATCGTCCAGCTTGCCATCAAGGCGAGGTCGCTGTTTGCCCATCACGCAATTGAGAGTCGGTTTCGGGCTGGCACCTCGGCCATCGGCCAGCCACTGCTCTCCCTTCGCGCACGCAATCCAGGCGGCGGACAGCGAACTCCGCAAGATCCCTTCGTAGACGGAACCCGGGTTGCCGCCGGAACGTCGACGCTCGATTGCCGCGAGCGAAAACTGTACGGACGGTTCCGCGGAAAGCGTTGGCCGGTTCTGGCCGAGATACTGTCCGAGTGCCACGGCCCTATCGGCCCGCGTACCGGCAAGACGCACAATGGGTTTCGCCGCAGGCGCTCTGTTGACCGAGGGCGCGACGTTGGCGAGGTACTGCGCCGGGCTGGGTGTTTCGCCGTGCAGATAGATTTCCATTTCGCCGCTGGAGTAGAAGAGCACCAGCCAGAGAAGGGCTTTGTCGGCGAATGGATGATCGGGCATTCTTCCCACCAGAAGATCCATCGCATCCGCGGCCAGACTCGGACGCCCGGCCGATCGGTACATCTCCGCCAACTGGAAAAGCAGGTCGCCGCCAGCGATCGGTCCAAGTTCACGGGTAAGGTCATCGACTTGCGCCAGCCACGCGACATTGCCTCCTTCGCTGGCGTTTCCGCGCGCGATCATCGCCTGAAGATTGCGCCGTTTCTGCGCCATGCGGCTGAGAGTATCCAATCCGGTCGCCGCCTGATGGCACGGTTCGCGGCGCGAGTCACTCGGCGAAGGAAGCACCATGCCGCTGAAGATGTCCTGCGATGCCGTGCCCAGCGGAAGTTCACTTGAGACGACTTGATACGTCAGTCCCGCAGGGGATGCCTCCCACGACCTTTGCAGCAGCCCCCGCGGAATTGCCGAGTAATCGGCCAGGCAACTTCCCAGATGCGTTGCCAGCCTGGACGTCTCGACAGTTATCTTTCCTGCTTCGCTGCCGTCGCAGGCCGCCAGAACCTTCGATGTCTTCCAGGGATCAAGGCCGAGCGCCGTTGTCAGTTCAGGGCCGTATTCGGAGTCGGCGGCCTTGGTGACTGCACCGACGGAAATCTGGCGGAAGAGCGATCCGGCCTTGTCAGCCGTCAGGGGTTTGGCGTCGCAGATGACCACGACGTCGGGCCGCCACTGCCGCACGCAACGCACGATGTGAGATTCGAGATGCGCGGTCGACTGTCCGCCCTGAAGGATGTCCCAACCTTCAACGACGCTGGTCTGAGGCAGTTCGAGCCCGGCTTGCCGCAGGGGAAATTTCCAAGTCGATCCGGCGCCGGAGCCGCCGACCGCGACCACCGCTGCCTGGGCCCGATCTTCCCAACTCGCCTCGCACGCAACCGGCGCCTCGAGCTCGCGATGGCTGATTATTTCTGCGACCCCAACATAACCTTCGTCGCCCGAACACCGAGTGAACAATTCCAGGGGCAAGCGATTCAGTTCGTCGCAGATCGCCAGGATGGCCGCGCGAGTGCGCTGGCCCTTCTGCCGCTGCCAGGTGAGTCCGCCATCTCGAGTTGCCAGAATCGTTCCGAGCGCGCCCGCGACCCACCCCCGCCGCTCGTCCAGAAATTGAATGTGGTGCAGCGGAAGGCTCTGGTTCGTGGCCTGCAACTCCCATGTCTGTCCGCCATCCGCCGAGTGCAGAATTCGGGTGCCAGGCGCTCCGGCGATCCAGCAGTGGGGACCGACTGCCGACACGCACTTCCAGTCGAACTTGTCAGCAATTCCATCGGGAAGCGAAAGGGAAACGGGTTGCCAGCCGCCGCCCGCGCTCATCATTCGCAGAACCGTGCCCCCATCGCCGGCGGCCCAGCCCGTTCCACTGCGGAGATTCACTGCTCGCAGCGGCTGCCACAGCGTTAAAGGTATGGGCTCCGGGTTGATTACCCGGGCACAGATCCGGCCCGCTTCCCCTGCATAACTGACCGCGAATCCGTTCTCGGGATCTGAAAAGTCCGCAGAGAGCCATCCTCGGGGGTGAACACCGCTGACCGATGTCCAACTACGTCCGCCATCGTCGGTGCGAAAGACGCCGGACGGATACATCGGAGAAGCGTTGCCGACTGCCCACCCTCGCTTGCCGTCAAAGAAGTGGACGTACTTCAATGCGGGCAGCGTCGGTTGCGGGAGAGCAATCCAACGTCTGCCGCCATTTTCCGTGCGCATCACGACGCCCGAACTCTTGTGCGTATACGGACGGCTCCACCCCCCGACCGCCCACCCGTGGTTCTCATCCACGAAGTGGATTGATTCGAGTCGGCAATTCACCGGCGAATCGGCCAGACGCCATTGCCGCCCGCCGTCCTCCGTGCACCAGACCACCCCACGATCCCCAACCGCCCAGCCTCGATCCGCGTCCAGGAAGAAGATATCCGTAAGTTCCGCGTCGTCGAGCATTTCGGAAGAGGAACTCAGCGGGTCAGCAGCGACGCGGTTCACATCGACCAGGGATGAGGCCACCGCGAAAAGCCCGAGCAACACTCGCACGATCGCACTGAGCCGACGGGCAGAGCGGACGCTACAGCCCCGGGCGCCGGCAGACGCAGCATGCCACACGTTCGATGGAACTGCTGCTGTCCGCGTCATCGATGCACCTCCGTGTGTCGGCCCGCCGGCAAGAACGCCCAACCCTCGATTAGAACGGCGGCATTTTAGCCTAACCGCGACTGCGGGCATAGGTTAAGTCGCGCCATCGAGGTGCGGCGGGGGGCGGAATGCAATGCAGGAGGCCGCCGGTCAGGGAATGACCTCGTTGCGATGCAGAATCAGGTCCTGATAGGTCTCATGGTGGGTTTCGTCCGGATCGCCGCAGAATCGCCGCAATACCGGCAGCAGATCGGCCGCAGCCGACATGCGGGGAATGCTTACATAATCGGCGCCGGCGGCGTAGAGTTCGCGAGCCAAAGCCAACGTGTCCGCAGTGACGACGATCGTGGCGCCGTAGTTCAGACGTTGAATCATGCGCAGCAATCGCAGGTTATCGATGCCCTTCAGGAAATGATCCGGGATCGTGGAAACAATGATCTCCGCGTCCCCGATGCCCGCATGACGCAACGAGTCTGCGTGGCTGATATCCCCGTAATGCGCTCGAATCCCGCGCCGCCGCAGTTCACGGACCGCGTCCGGATTGAAGTCGATGACCGTCAAGTCCTCTTTGAGTTCCGGTGCCGTCCGGTCAATTTCCTCCAGCAGCGAGCTGGCGACCTTGGCAAAGCCGAGCAGCAGCAGGCGGGTTCTGGCTCGCGCTGTCGGGATATCGGTTTGATCCAGATCACGAACCCGCAGCGATTTGAGGAGCCGGCTCAGTATTCGATGTAACTCAAAGCTGTAAGTTGTCATGTAGGTGGACGCCGTCGCACTTACGGCAAACGTCAATACGATCAGAGTCTGAGCCGCGTGGCTGATGTGTCCCTGCTTGAACCCGACGGCCGCGATAACGATCGAGAATTCGCTGACATTCGCCAGATTGATCGCAGTGACGGTGCTCACCCGGTGGCCATTCTTCAGTGCCAGCATCAGCGGAGTGACGCTCAGGTGACGGGATAACACCACGAACATCGAGCAACCGAGTGCGGCAAGCATCATTCCCGGGGTCGGTCTGGGTATGGCGGCACCCAGAGCGACGAAAAACAGCGTGACGAAGAAATCTCGCAGGCTGGTCAGTTTGCTCAGAACGTCCACGTTGTAGGGAAACGTCGAGATGCTCACTCCGCCGATCAGCGCGCCCATGGCGCGGCTCAGTCCAGCTGCGTCCGCCGCCGCGACCACAAGGAAACACCACGAAAGCGATCCGGCGAGCACTAATTCGGGCACCTTGGCGATGCGGCGAAAGAGCGGAGGCAGTACGAACCTGGTTGTCAGGAACGACAGGCCAACCAAGCCGAGCCCTTTGCTGAACGACCAGATTACCGGCAGGAATTTCGGATCGCTCAGATTGGGTTGGACAGCCAGGAAAAGGATCGCGGCGACGTCCTGAAGCACCAGAATTCCCAGCGTTATCCGGCCGGGAAGTGTGTCGATTTCAACCTTGTCGTAAAGCAGCTTGACGACAATGAGCGTGCTGCTGAGGGCAGTGCATGCAGCCAGATACAGCCAGTCGAACTGCCCGTCTCCGACACGTAGAAGCGAGAATACGGCGGCGCCGAGCAGCAGGCAGACAGCAATCTGGACGACCCCGGTCAGCGTAACGGTCTTGCCCGCTCGCTGGATTTTCTTGAGGTCCATCTCCAGTCCGATCATGAACAGCAGCAGAATCAAGCCGATTTCGCTGATCGTTTCAATACTGCCAATGTCGCTGAGCCAGTCCATGCCCATGGGTTTCCCCAGCAGCACGCCCGCAGCCAGATAAGCCAGAATCAGCGGCTGGCGAGCTAGCTGAGCAGCGTATGCAAGCGCCATCGAAACCAGAATGCATCGGCCGATATCAACCAGAAGGTCTGCTTGCATGGGATCGCGGGTGGGTGCGATAGGGCGAAATCCTCGACGCGGTACAAGGCGCGGCGGCCACCGCTTCTTGATCGAGAACTGTAATGCCATCGCAGGGGGAAGGGAACAGAGGATTGCCGCAGTTTCGTCCGAAAGAAGCTCGTCGACGCCCTCTGTCCACTGGTGCAGTACACCTCAGGCCGGGCGAATCGGAACAGCTGTCTCGGCGGTTTGGGCGTTGTGGCGTAAAATGCCGACAAAGAGCAGCGCCGCCAGGGCGGCGAGAAGATTGAAGCTGGAAACCGTGAAATCATGCTGAATGAGAACGAAGCTGTCGTGCGTGCCAGTTGGCGCAAGATCCAGGGCGAGTTGGGCCGGTGTGTGCTGGGGCAGGATGAGTTGCTCGAGCAACTCTGGATTCTGATACTGACCCGTGGTCATGGCGTTGTCGTGGGACTGCCCGGCGTGGCCAAGTTTCTTGCAGCTTCCAGCCTCGCCCGAGTCGCGGGGCTGGTCTTTCACCGGATCCGGTGCACGCCCGACCTTTCGCCGGAAGACTTGGTGATCGGGTGCGATGGCCGCGAAGGTACCGGCCACGACGATGCGTCATGCGGGTTGCTGAGCGCGAACGTACTGCTCGTGGATGACATGGACCGTTTGTCTCCCAAGACGAGCAGCACGGTGCATCATGCTATACAGGATCGCGAAGTCGTTCTGCGCGGACAGCGACTCGCTTTGCCGAATCCGTTCGTGGTGCTTGCCACTCGGTATCCGTTGGACGAGACCGCTGAAACACCCTACGAACCCAGGAATGACCGCTTCATGTTCGAGGTACGAGTTCGGTATCCGGACTACGGCTCCGAATACCGGATGATCGAGACTTCGGCACTGGTTGAGGAGCGTCCGGTACAGCAACTGTTCTCGCCGGCGGAATTGCTGGCACTTCAGCTGCAGATCCCGAAAATCGAATTGCCGCCGTATGTCATACACTACGCGGTCCGCCTGATCCGCTCGACACGCGTGCATGAGGGAGAAAACCCGGACTTTGTTTACGAGTGGGTGGTCCAGGGTGCGGGGCCGCGGGCCTTGCGTCACCTCATGATTGCGGCCCAGGCTCGGGCGGCCATGCGAGGCGCGTCTTCAGCTGCAATCTGCGACGTCCGCTCGGTGGCGCTTCCGGTGCTCCGGCATCGGATCATCACCAATCGGAACGCGCGATCCAACGGAATCACGCCGGATCGAGTCGTCAACCGCCTGCTGGAAGATATCCCGGAACGTCTCGCGGGGGACGACCAGCCGGTGGCCGATGGCGAAGTGGCCGATCCGCAACAGTGGTTTCCAGATGGATTGCTGTGAGACGAACGGCAAGTCCGTCGGTGTTCGCTTTTCCGGTTCGCGCGAAAGCCCGGCGCGTCCGTCAGGGTGCTGCTTCACGGGCCAGCGCACTGATCTGTTTGAATTGCGGTGTTCCGGCCACTTCGCACCACTCGAATAGAGCGGCTTCGGTAGTCGTCAGCGTGGCGCCGGACGAGTCCATGCGTCTCAGCGCGAATTCGCAGTCGACCGCGAAACGGGAGCTGATCGCGTCGACTGCGACGTAAACTCGGTAACCGTCGCCGAGCAGGTCGATTACCGTCTGCTGCACGCATACGTGCGCCTCGATGCCCGCGACGAGAATCTTGTGCCGGCCTGCTTCCCGAAGGGACGCGAAGAGTCCTTCGCATGCGCCGCAGCTGAAATGGAGTTTCTCTGTCGGCACGGGGAGGCACCCTTTCAACGGTTCAACCGTCGACCCCAGGCCGCGAGGGTACTGTTCCGTGGCGATGACCGGAATCCCGAGAATGCCGGCCCCATCGACGAGCCGCCGAATATTCCAGATCACCCGCGGGTGATCCTGGATTGCTGGAACAAGACGCTCCTGAACATCGATCACCAGCAAAGCGGTATCCGATGTTGACATCAACTCCACGCTGCGGGGAATACGGTTGGGCATCGGTTCTCTTTGTCTCATGGAATTGCTGGAAACAGCGGGCGTTTGGCCACGACGTCATGAAGCTGTCATTTTGCGCGAAGCCAAGCCTCGTTGAAACGCGCGAAGGTGATCAACTGATAGGGATGCTGGGTCCCTTGTTCATACAGAACGCCGACCGTGCGATCGGGCAGCACGGCGAGGTCGGAATAGGCGGCCGGGCCGCTGCCGATCGCTTTTTCTGTGCCGAATGTGCGGCCATTGTCCTCGCTGAAACGCACAACCAGATTGTTGCGTTCGGGACCTTTCGGTCCGGTCCAGAGCAGCAGGCCGCTGTCCGGCGATCCGGCCGCGGGAAAGCGTTCGATCGCGCAGCACACGGCCGTGACTTTTTCTCCCGGCTCCGGAGCCGACCAGGTTCGTCCGCCGTCGCTGCTGAGCAGGTGGTAGCGGTTCGGCCCCTGATTTTGACGCACGTCGAACAGCAGCTTTCCGTCGTACAGTTCGACCAATTGGGATTCGTCTCCGACGACTCCTGCAGCAAATTGGCCCCGCACCCACGTCTTGCCGTGATCTTCGCTGAACGCGGCGAAAACTGCGAACGGCGAGTACTTCCACATGGGGATCACGAGCCGGCCGCTCTTGTCCTGGACGGCGCCGCCGGGGCCGACCACGGAGCATCGCCACGTCGCATCGGCGAGGTCTCGGGTTGCACTCGTGAGATCGACGGGTTCCGACCAGGTCTGGCCGTTGTCGGAACTCGTGCGGGCGAGAATTTGAATGTCGTCCGTTCCCGGCCTTGCCGTATCCGTGTTGCGATTCGGCTTGCCGCGAAGATAGAACAACCAAACCAGTCCGGTCTGTCGGTCCACGAGCGTTGCCGGGTTAGCGGCCGACCAGCGGTCCCCCGGGTCTTCGATGACTCGCATGGCCGACCACGTCTGCCCCTGGTCCTTGCTCGTCTTCATCACCAGATCGACATCGTTGTCCTCGTAGCCCGGGTCGCCGAAATTGAATTTGCGGGCCTCGGCGAAAGCGAGCACCGTTCCGTCCGGTGCCGCTTCAATCGCCGGGATGCGGTAGCCAAAGTAGCCGTCCTTTCCCGATACGAAGACATCCGTCGTCTGCATCAACGGTTCTTCGGCTCGGAGCATCCCCGATTGCAGAAAAGCCCCAACGAATACGGCCAAACACAGGCAGGTGCGCGACATGTTGCTTCTCCTCGTGGAAAGATCGCAAGGTACCGAATCGCGGAGAACCGGTGAATCCCAGGGGCAAGGCCCATGCGGGAGTGATGATATCACAATGCGGCCGCCCGGCCTCGCTATTTCTTGGGGACCGCCCGCTTGCCGCGAACGGCCTGAGAGTCGCGGGCCTTTGCCGGATCCATCTGTTCCAGGAGTTCCCGAGTCGGCCCGCCGCCGAACTGCTTCCAGAAACGCTCTTTGTACGGATTGACTGGCGGACCTTCGGTCTTCTCGTTGACGAGCAATGGCTGGACGTCACTCCACCATTCTTCGTAGGCGGCCCGCAACTGCGACACAACTTCAGGATTCGCGTCGAAGATGTTCCTCGACTCTGCCGGGTCCGCCTGCAGATCGAAGAGTTCCTTGTTGTTCACCAGCGTGAAGCGACTGTTGCGAATCGAACAGCCCTGGAATTTCCATTCGGCTGCCTTGCCCCATGGCCAGCGACCAACGTGCGTGACGAAGTACCGGTCTGGCCAGGCGGTCGACGGATCCTTCAGCAGAGTTGCGAGGCTGCGTCCCTCAATCTGCTGTCGGGCCTTTTCCGGAATCGGGATTTCCGCCAGTTCGCAGAGCGTGGGAAAAATATCGATGTGAGCCGTCAGCGCGGAAACGTCCTGGCCCCCGCGGAAACGGCCCGGCCAGCGCCACAACGCGGGTACGCGCGTGCCGCCCTGATACGGCGTTCCCTTCCCGGCCCGCCGTCCTCCGTTGCAGATCGGCACGCCGTCGGTTCCCCCGTTGTCGGTCATGAAAATGACGATCGTGTCGCCGGAGATTCCCCACTCGTCGAGCCGTTCCAGGAGTCGCCCGAAGTTAAAGTCGATATTCTCTACCATCCCGAAGAACTTCGCCGTCTCGTCCGGCACCCTGCCGCGATAGTGGTCCGTCCACTTGTCGGGAACATCGTGGGGAGAGTGAGCGGCGTTGGGGGTGAGGTAGGCAAAGAACGGCTGCTTCGCCTGGCGACACCCGTCCATCCACTTCATGGCCTCGTCGAAGAACACATCGGTGCAGTAGCCTTCCGTTTTCTCGAAACGGCCATTGTGCAGCATCGCCGGATTGAAGTTCGTATTTCCCGGCGCATCGCCGCAGCTGCCGGGATACGTCTGGCCGATGCCTCCCGCGCCGTGCACGAAGGATTCGTCGAACCCTCGCTGTCCAGGTTGGTAAGCATCTTCGTCTCCGAGATGCCATTTGCCGAACACGCCCGTGGCGTAGCCGCCCGACTTGAGCGCCTGGGCCACGGTAACCGCGTCCAGCGTGAGCCGCTCGCGCTCAAAGATCGTGTGCGTGACTCCGTTCTTGAATTCGTGGCGCCCCGTCATCAACGCCGATCTGGTCGGCGCGCAGGTGGGGCTGACGTGAAAATCCGTGAAACGCACCGACTGTGCAAAGAACTTATCGACGCTCGGTGTCGAGATCACCGGATTTCCGTGGCACCGAAAGTCGCCATATCCCACGTCGTCGGACATCACGAGAACGATGTTGGGCTTCGCTGCTTCCGACACGGCGGCCCCAACAAGACAGGCCAGCCCGAATGCGACGGCATGCGCGACCGTACACGCCAGTGTGTTGCGGTTGCCCGCTTGGAACTTCACGCGTTGAGGCTGTCGCATGGGATGCACTCCATCTGCCGGTGGATCGTTCGCATATTCGAACGAATGACGTTCGCCGCTGGCGCATCGCGCGGTCTGCAGGTCCGCGGGCCGCGCCGGAAAGTCACCGCGTCGGGAATTCACAGCGCGGTACTCAAGAGATCAAGCTTACCAGCATTCGCACGGCCATGACGAGCAGCAGCAGTGCAAAAATCCGCCGCAGGGTTGCGACCGGCAGTCGGTGAGCGAAGCGTGCGCCGACCGGGGCCAAGAGCACGCTGGCGGATGCAATGCAGACAAGGGCCGGCAGGTTCACGTAGCCGAACGTTAACGCCGGGACGTGTGCGTCCCGCAGGCCATGGATGATGAAACCGATGGTGCCGGCAATCGAGATCGGAAACCCGATGGCCGCCGAGGTTCCGATCGCTCGGTGCATCGTCAGGCCGCACCGATTCATGAAGGGCACCGAGAGTGCGCCGCCTCCGATTCCCACCAGGCTGCTGACGAAACCGATCAATGCCCCCATGCCGGTGAACAGCAGCAGGCCGGGCACCTCGCGTTCCTGAGCCGGAGTCTTGGCCAGCAGCATTCGTGATGCGACGTACAACAGAAAGACGGAGAACACAGCTTTCAAATCGGCCGTTCGCAGCGAAGACGCCACAAAGGTGCCCGAAATCGTCCCCGCCACGATGCCGACGACGATACGGCGAAATACAAGCCAGTCCACGCCTCCGCGCCGGTGGTGTGCCGTCAGGCTGGATATCGAGGTGAACACGATCGATGCCATCGATGTGCCCAGCGCGATGTGCATGATCACATCGTGGTGGAAGTGCTGGCTCGCAAAACAGACGGCCAGCAGAGGCACGATGATCAGCCCGCCGCCGACGCCCAGCAATCCCGCCAGCAGTCCGGTCGCAATGCCGATAGCAATATACGCAATGGCGAAAGACCACACGTTGTCACCGTCTGTCAGAATCGCTTTTCGAGCCCGAGGTTCAGCCCCTGCGCCAGCAGGCCTGTGGTGTGGAAGTCGAAGGTCGGATGCGCCGGGCCTTCAACTGCGCCAACCGGGGGAAACTCGGTCGGATTCAGCTCCGGGTCGATCTGCTCGCCGGCACGCACCACGTCACTCCAGTAAATCAACGTGTAACCGATCGAGGCCTCCCATCCGCAGCAGAGGTGATGCTGATACCGCACGCCGAGTTCGCTGATCGAGCTGAAGTAGTCGTGTTCAAACTGCCCGGAGTTGGAGCCCAGTGCGAGCATGCCGGCCGGTGAGACCACAGGCGTCGGATCATCCGGAACCGTCGTGGTCGTTGAACCGCCGATGGTGACGACAGAGTGCGTGTTGCCGAGGGCAACCGTGGCTCGGAAGTCCAGCAATCCGTGCAGAAGGCTCCGCTGTTTGGTGAAACCGATTTCGATGCCATTGAAGGTGTTGTCGGCATCGAAGTTGTCGAGTACCGCCATGGTCGTGCCCGGGATGATCTCGGATTGCGTATCGGTCGAGATCATCTGTTCATTGATGCTCAGCGTGTCCTGCAGCTTTGCGAACCGATAGCCGGCCAGCAAGTCGATGAAGCGGCAGGGTTCGCTGAACTCCCGCATCCGGAACAGTGCATTGGCCGAATGCAGTTGCGACTTCAATTCTATGTCGATCGAACCGGTGGCCACATCGGGATACGCCAGCAGATTCGCGTCCTGCAGTCCTGTCACCGCGTTGAGGAAGGGACGCGCGAGAATCGGGTCGCCGTCGCTCGATGCCGAAAAACTCGCGACCTGCTGGTCGAGGAACGTGTATCCGATCTGGACTCCGTAGGTGCGACTGGGATCAAACCAGAAATCGCCGATTGCGCGGAACCCCGGCGAACCACCGTCGTTCACCGAGTTGTCGCCGAACAGAATTGCTGTACCCGTCTCGCCAAGGACCCCGGCGATATCTCGGGCAGTTCCCTGCGGGCTCGTTGTCACCAGAGCGGGAAGAGACGTTCCGCTGGTGTACCAGTAAAGCAGGTCCGCACGCAGATCCACCCACAGGCAAAACGGGGCACAGCAAGGCAGGCAGTTTGCGGACGCTGGCATCGGAAATGCGCCGGGATATCCGCCAACCATCTCCGCGGCCATTCCCGGTGCGAAGACTTCCGAGCCGTTCTCTCCCAAAATCAGGTTTTCCGGCGGCAAGAGCGTCGGGCCGCTCTGATTCATGGAGTTGGCGGCCTGGGGAACCGGAGTCGCCGGCCTGGCCGGCACGCTTTCGATGGCCTCGTCGAAATTCGCATACTGCACGCCGGACCCCACTGCGGCCGCACTCCGAACTGCCGGGGCCTTCGCTTGCGCGATCGACGAAGGCTGGCGCAGAACAAGAGGGGGACGCTGAGACGGCTGCTCGCTGGCCGGTTTCGATGCCAGCTTTGATGTCAGTGACTGCAAGGGCGAAGTTTGCGCCGGTGGCGAAACGCGGGTGTAGGAATCGCCGATTCGGGAGCCGCGCACTGCAGGGACGTGGGATTGGGCGAATGTGCTCGACGCAGCAAAAACAACGGCCAGCAAGGAGCCTGCGAAGGCTGCGTGGGCCACGCGGTTCTGCCGGGATGCTCGCGACGGATTCTCAACAACCGGGGCGGGAGCCAGTAGTTTGTTCATGGACGTTCGTAGCTAGCATGAGGCGCCCCCCCACACAAAGATCTACGATAGGCCGGCACGGTTATCGGCATGGTGCAACGCCCGAGTTGAGGAATTTCCACAGAATTCTTGTGAGGTGAAATCCTGAAGCGGTTCTGCGAGGCGTCGCGCACGGGATATCGGCCGTGGCAGCAGCGGGTAACGGCACCCGCTCGAACTGCGTTGGAGTGCTTGCTTTTGACTGATTCCCGGTCGCGTTATCATTGGTCGCACGAAGCGGCTGAACGATTCCCGACGACAGGGCCGCCACCGCCAGGAGACTTCTTTCATGTCGAAACGATTTTGGATCACTTGTTTGAGTTGGTCGTTGATCTGTCTTTCCGCGTACGCCGCAGAACCTGCTCGCGACGTCACGGTCGACGACTATTTCAGCCTGGCTTCCATCGCGGAATTCAAAGTCAGTCCTCACGGGGACTACGTTGCGTACGGTGAAGCAAGATGGCAGCAATCGAGCGACGACCGCCGCGCCGATATCTGGGTTGTCTCGACGGGTGCAGTGCCTCAGCCGCGAAGACTGACCTTCGACAGGGCGAACGATCATTGCCTGCGATGGTCCGCTGACAGCAGGACGATCTATTTCCTGGGGAATCGAAAGCGGCCGGGAGAGACGCGACCGCCATACGACGGATCAAATCAGGTGTGGCGGGTTTCTGTCGATGGAGGCGAACTGCAGGCCGTGACGTGCGTCGAGAAAGGAATCTCGCAGTACGATCTATCGCGTGACAATCAGCTGTGGTACTCCGTTGACGTGACTGCCACGGACGAGGACGCCTTTTCGAAGCAGCGCCAGCAGTTCGCCGGGCTTGAGTACGGGCACGGCAGGCGAACGGTTTCGGAGATCTGGCGACTGGATCTGGCAACGTGGCGCAGCGAGCGTGCCGTGGCTGCGAATCGATACGTGCGCGAGTTCGCGGTCACCGGGGACGGCAAGCGTCTTGCGATGATTACGGCCTTCGACGACTCCGTGCTGAAGTCCGAGGGGGAGTCGCGAGTCGATATCTGGGAAGAAGGCAAGACAACAACACCGCCCACGGATCCGTACCGAGCGCAGGCCGCGACGCCGCACGCATGGCTGGAGTCACTCGCCTGGTCAGTTGACGGTCTTCGTTTTGCCTTTTGCGCGATTTTCGACGCTCACCCGGCGGAGATTGTGATCGGCAGCAAGAGCGGCAGCGGTTGGGCGGTCGGGATGTCGAAACGTCCGATCGGAATTCACGTGCACGGCTACGGATCGCCGTTGCGATGGCATCCCGGCGGACAGCTTTTCTACCTGGCCGAGCGGGAGGGACGAGTCGCGGTTGTGCCGACCGATTGGGAACCAATCGACTCGACATCTTCCGGTGCAGCCTCTCTCAACGCGTTTGAAAGTCAGCCGTTTTCTGATCGCGTCGTGTACGGTTTTGACATGGACGATGCTGGAAAGAAGGCAATCTACGCGGTCGGGGATTCGCAGCACTTTGCCGATCTTTGCGTGGGCGATTTGAAGCTCAACGGCGAACTGCGCAAATTGACGGCCGTCAACCCGCAGACAGCGGGCTGGAGGTTGCCAGATGTCCGACACGTTGAGTGGAAGGGGGCTGGCGGGGCGACGGTCGGAGGGATTCTCGAATTGCCCTCCGGGTACGTTGCGGGGACGAAACTGCCGCTGATCGTGGGAATCCACGGCGGCCCGACGACATCAGTCAAAGCCACGCTGGAATTTGATCCTTACCTGGGGCGGGTCTGGCTTCCGGGGAAGGGGTACGCGGTTCTCTGTCCGAATTATCGCGGTTCGACAGGGTATGGCGATGCGTTCGTCGCGGACTTGATCTGCCACGAAAACGACGTCGACGTGCGTGACATTGTGGCCGGCGTCCAGTCGCTGGTGGCGTCGGGTCTTGTCGACCCCGATCGGATCGGCGTCATGGGCTGGAGCAACGGCGGTTACTTGACCAACTGCCTGATAGCTCGCAAGGACCTGCCGTTCCCGTTGCGTGCCGCGAGCAGCGGTGCAGGAATTCTCGACACGGTGATGGAATGGGGAGTGAACGATGAACCGGCGTATCCGAAGGCCTTCAAGACGGGGCTGCCGTGGGAGAAGCCGGAGGTCTTTCACGCCACTTCGCCCGTTTACGGTCTGGCCAATGCAAAAACGCCCACACTGATTCACGTCGGGGCCAATGACGTCCGTTGTCCGCCGGTGCACAGTCGTATGCTCTATCGTTCGCTACACGAGTTCCTGAACGTGCCGACGGAACTGGTTGTCTATCCGGGCGAACCGCACGGGCTCGGAAAGTACTCCAGTCGCAAGGCGAAAATGGAGTGGGATCTTGCGTGGTTCGAGAAATACGTCAAAGCGGCAAAGCCTTGAACTCCGGCCAGTGCTGCGGTTTGGTTACTGCGGTTTGCTCACCGGCTCGATCGCGTCTGCCAGCTCGAGCAGAGCGCAGAGCAGCGTGCCCGTTCCATCCGCGGCCTCGTAATACGGCTTTCCGGCGTGTCCTTTGACCCATCCGTTCTCGCAGAGTTTGTCGACTGCCTCGTCCGCCAGGCGTTGAGCCGTTGACAGGTCTTCGGGGTCTCGTGTGCTGCGATAAAGGTGCGTAAAGAACAGGATCGCTCGTCCGTAGCCCTCGGCGTATGCGCCGCCTCGCAGTCCGGCGTCCGGCATTGCGGCATAAATTTCGTTGCGCCACCGCCGTCCGATCGTCGGAGGCAGGTCCGCGCGGATGTGCCTCGCCCACTTGCGGGCACCATCGAGCAGGAGCGGGTCGGACGTCTGTTCGAATGCATAGATGCAGGTCTGCGCCGCGCCGAGCGGGAATTCGTAGCTGTACATGGTCGTTGGCCATGTGTCGGCGTAGCCGGTCGGCATCCAGGCGTCGTAGCCGGTTCCTCGTTCATTTTCCGCTACGGGTTTGCCGTCCAGTTGCAGGGCTGCGTAGAACTTGCCCGCCGGTTCGTCCCATGCGTATTTCAGCCATGCCTTTACGTAGGCGATGGCGATGTCGCGAAAATAGGGGTCACCGGTGATTTCCGTGCATTTCAGCAGGGCGGCCGCATGCGGACCGGGAACCGTGGTGAAGCAGAGTCTCGCGTCGTAACGATCCCCCGTCGACGGCGCGTCGGGCGGAAGATTGGTCTGGGGATTACGGTGACTCCAGTGCCAGTCGGCAACCCGTTTCGCGCGGTCCAGCCACTCTCGCTGGCCGGTCTTGCTGTGAAGAAATGCAAATGCGTGCGCCAGCGAACCACCCGAGAAAGCGAAGTCGCAACCGGGTTGGCCGTCATCGTGTCGGTTGTGCTGCCCGGTCGCCTTGTCTGCGACGTGCCACGTCCAGATCCCCTCGATTTCCTGTTTCACTGCTTGAGGTTCCAGCCGCCAGAGTGTGTCCCACTCGGCGAGGTGAATCAGAATCTCATGAGGATTGCCGTGACGGTCGTCGTCGATCTGATCGGTGTAGGCGTTATAGAACAGGTGCGATCCCCACGCGAAGAGCCCGTTCGGCTTGCGGGCCCGCTGAATAAACGACTTGATGTAGTCGTCCGCCGCCTGCTGGTATCGGTGATTTCCTGTCGCAGTTCCGTAGGCTCCGAGTACGTGGATCAGCGGTTGATCGTCCCAGAGATCACAACCTCCCGGATTGCGTCTTCCGGGGCGTTCTTCGCTGCGCACCCAGCCGTCGAGCAGTTCAGGTTCGCGCGGAGCGTCGCCGGTCCGGACGTCGATCAGACTCATGAGCATGGGCGTCTGGACGGGACCGTACCGATCTGTTCCCTTTTCGATCAGGCGGTCGAGGCATGTGCCGACGCAGTTTCGATACCGGACGGCCAACTGCGGATTCTCCGCCGCGTCGGCTGTGATGAACGTGCAAATGGCCAGCAGGCTGAATTTGAGTTTCGACGTCATTGGCCTTTTCCCGCAACTGGCGTTCTATGTTGACCGGCCCGTATCGACCACAATACCCGCGGTGCAATCGGATGGATACACACGGTTCTATAAAAGGCTGACACTCACGTGGGCCGGACATTTTCAGCGATCGACTTGATGGTCGTCATTGCCTACCTGCTCGGAACGACACTGCTCGGTGTGTGGGTGGGCCGAAGGCAGAAGGACGCCAAGGACTATTTTGTCGCGGATCGGGCGATTCCCTGGTGGGCTCTGATGTTGAGCATCGTTGCGACGGAGACCAGCGCGCTGACGTTCATCAGCATACCGGGGCTGGCATTTGCCCGAGACCTCGGATTTCTGCAGGTGGCTGCCGGATACGTCATTGGCCGCGTGATCATCTCGATCACGCTGCTTCCCCGCTATTTCGACGGGGAACTGGTAACGGCCTACACGCTGCTGGAACGGCGATTTGGGCCGGCTACGCGGCGTTTCACGTCCATTGTGTTCATGGTCACTCGGGCCCTGGCTGATTCGGTTCGTGTCTTTGCCACCGCGATTCCTGTCGCACTGATTCTCGGGCCGAATGTACGCCAGGACCTCGTCATGCCGGGAGCCATCCTGATCCTGGGCGTCCTGACCATCATTTATACGTACCGGGGCGGCATGAAAGCCGTCGTATGGACGGAGATACTGCAGGCGAGCGTGTACGTGACGGGGGGGCTGGCCGCCGTCGTCTTGCTCGGGCGTCTCGTGCCGGGAGGTTGGGCGTCGATTCTGCGAATAGGATTTGACGCGGGAAAATTCCACCTCATCGATGTAACGCCGACGCTCAGGCAGGATCACAATCTCTGGGCGGGGTTGCTCGGCGGAGCGTTTCTCTCGATGGCATCGCACGGCGCGGACCAGTTAATCGTTCAACGACTGCTGTCGGCTCGAAATCTCCGCGATGCGCGGCTCGCGCTGGTCGGCAGCGGCTTGGCGGTGTTTCTGCAATTCACGCTGTTCCTGATGATCGGCGTGGGACTGTTTGCTTTCTTTCAGACGCGGAGTTTTGCCAGCAGCGACGAGGTGTTCCCCACGTTTGTTCTTGAGCAGATGCCGCACGGTCTCGTCGGCTTGATCGTCGCGGCAATCGTCGCCGCCACCATGAGCACGCATTCGGGCGCCATCAATTCGCTGGCCGCCGCCACAACACACGACATCTATCTGCCGCTGTCCGGTCGAAAGGCCGACGATCCGCGAACGTTGCGCGCCGGAAAGTTATTTGCTCTGTTGTGGGGAATCGGACTTACCGTTGGCGCGCTGCTGTTCAAGCGGCAGGGCACGCCAGTGGTCGTTATGGCGCTGGGTATCGCGTCGTTCACTTATGGAGCTCTGCTGGGCGGCTTTTTCCTGGCGATGTTCAGTCCGCGAGCACGCCAGCGCGATGCGATTTTCGGCATGTCCCTGGGAATCTGCGTGATGGCGTTTGTGGTATTTGCCAAACCGCTTTCCGCGGCATTTCCCGGGTTCGGACACATGCTCGGACCGCTCTCCAGCATTGCCTGGCCCTGGTACGTGCTGATTGGCACCACGATCACATTTGTTTCGGGCACGCTCTCGTCTCGGGTACTGCCGCATCGCGATCTCGCGGTTTGAGCGTGCTTTGCGTGTCGCCGTTCGATCTTCCGGCAGCGGATTCCAGCGGCGTTTCCAGGCTCGACAATTCAGGCCGGATGGTCCAAACTGAGGCAGAGGTGACTCCGCGGTTGATCTGCGCGTCATTTCGTGCACACTTTGGCGCGCTCTCCGCTGTTCAGGAAACGCAACGCATTCAGGGACCGTAACGATGAGTCGGGCTGATAAGGCCGTTGATCTTTTTCGTACCGGATGCAACTGCTCCCAGGCTATTCTCGGCGCGTACGCCGAGGAACTCGGATTGCCGGTTGAAGTGGCCAAGCGATTGGCGGCGGGATTCGGCGGCGGCATGGGGCGCATGGCCGGTACGTGCGGCGCGGTGACGGGGGCGTACATGGTGCTGGGGCTGAAATTCGGCCCTGAAGAGACCGGTGACCGCGAGCAAAATGAAGCTCTTTACGCACGCCTGCGTGATTTTGCTGCGCGGTTTGAGGCGGTTCATCGCTCGACTTGCTGCCGGGACCTGATCCAGTGTGATGTTTCGACTTCCGATGGATTGGCCGAGGCCCGAGAGCGGCACGTTTTTGCCACCGAGTGCCCGAAGTTCGTGAAAGGGGCCGCGGAACTTCTCGATACCATGCTTGATTCCGGCAAGCGGCGTGAATAGTCCGCGAATGACTTCACGCCTCGATTGCCGCGGAGGATTCTGGTTCCGCAACGGTCTTTCCGGCGAATTGCACGGGCCTGGGGATAGGCGTCCGATAGAACTCATTCTCGAGAGCCAAAGCATGTTCCGCCTTGTGGTTTGTATCGCCGTCGCCTGGGGCGTATTGACGGCAGTTTCCCGGGCAATGCCTAACTCCGAAAGCGAATCCGTCCTGGAGGTCGGGTTCAGTTCTGCGGATATCACTCCGCAGGTTGCTCCGGAAAAACCCGTGTGGATGGCGGGGTACGTTCCGGGCCGCGCAGCCACCGGCGTTCATGATCCTCTGTTTGCCCGATGTGCGGTGATGCGAAGCGGTTCGAGGAAGATCGCACTCGTCTCACTCGACCTGATCGGTCTGCAGTATCCCGCGGTGTTGAAGATCAGAAACGCATTGAGTGGTTTCGATTACGTGATGGTCTGCAGCACGCACAACCACGAAGGGCCCGACGTCATCGGCGTTTGGGGGAAGAGTGTGTTTCAGCGCGGTGTCGATGAAGCCTACCTGAAGTCGGTGATCGACAAGGTGGTGGAACTGGTCCACGTCGCGGACGGCCGTCTGACACGCGTGGTGGCCGATTTCGGAACCGCGGAGGACTCCTCGCTCTTGAACGACAGCCGCGAACCATTCGTCAAGGATGGAGTCTTAAGAGTGCTCAGGTTTACTTCCTGGGACGGAGGGAGGCCGACAGGGCTGGTCGTGCAGTGGAACTGTCATCCGGAAGCCCTCGGCTCGCGAAACACGCTGATCACTGCGGACTACCCCGCAGCGACCGTTGACGAACTCTCGCGCCGGTATTCCTGTCCGGTGGTGCTGGTTGTGGGCGCCATCGGCGGACTGCTCGCTCCGCCTTCCGATCGCATAGCGGACGACTCCGGCAAGATGCTCGGCTCCGGCGACTTTGAGTTCGCACGCCGCTACGGCATCGCGGTCGCGGATCTTGCGGACAAGGCCATCGCCGCATCGAGGAGGATCGAATTGACTCCCTTCGCGATTGCGGCCCGTCCTGTCGTAATTCAGGTGGAGAATCCGTGGTACCGTGCTGCCCGCGTGTTCGGAGTGATACGGCGCCAGGGACGCGTCTGGACTGGAGACTCCGAACAGTTGGGTGATCCGGTAACGGCTGAGAATGCCGAGCAGCCGACGGGAGTGGAAACCGAAGTCGGTTGTCTGAAGCTTGGCAGCCTGCGGATCGCGGCGATCCCCGGCGAGTTGTATCCCGAGTTGGTTTCCGGCAAAGTGCCCGATCCGGCCGAGGCTGGCGCCGACTTTCCGGAAGCTCCTCGCGAGGAGTCTGTCGAGCAGTTGATGGGGGAGGGACCGTGGATGCTCGTCGGGCTGGCTAACGACGAGGTCGGCTACCTGATTCCGAAACGCCAATGGGACAACCTTCCGCCCTATGCGTACGGTCGCAGCACGGCGCCCTATGGGGAAATCAATAGCTGCGGTCCCGCCGCGGCCCCGACGGTCATGCGGGCGTTGGCAAGGCGATTAAGTGAATTGCCGAAGTGATTCGCGGAACGCAAGCCCGGGAGTGTTGATAACCGCCGGGTCGACGCGTCAAGGTCGGCTCGCAACCCGCCGGGCGGATGCTGGCCCGCCATGGGACCGAATTCGTCGACGCGCGGCGCCCGACCCCGGATACGCTGATCCAACGGGCATGGTCTCTCCCTCAAGGATGCCAGATCTCTTGACGCATCAAATGGTGTCTGGGAGTCTGGGAAACACTCGCGGTGGACGCTTCGCGCACCCAGCCGCGTGCCTGGAGAAAAAGGGTCGCAAAAAAGAAAGTGCAACCAAAGGCAATTGATAAAGAATCGAGTGCGGGCGAGAGGAGTTGAACCTCCACCCCCTTGCGAGGACAGGAACCTGAATCCTGCGCGTCTGCCAATTCCGCCACGCCCGCATCGATGTGGGTGTTATACGTCACGAGATGCCTCGACTTCAAGAGGCCGTGGATTTTTGGAGATCCGATTTTGACGACGGCAAGAGACGCTGAGCGGTCGCGCCGGTTCGCGGTACGCGTGGTCGAAACGCTGCAACAGGCGGGCTACACGGCACTTTGGGCGGGCGGGTGCGTACGGGACGAACTTATGGGGCGCACTCCGAAGGATTTTGACGTCGCCACCAACGCCCGCCCGGATCAGGTCCGCGCACTATTCGGGACCAAACGAACTCTGGCCATCGGCGCGTCGTTCGGGGTCATCAGCGTGCTTGGGCCGCCTTCGGCAGGAACGGTAGAGGTGGCGACGTTTCGCGCGGATGCCCCTTACAGCGATGGACGGCACCCCGATCACGTGGTGTTCACCAATCCAGAAGCTGATGCGCAACGGCGGGATTTCACGATCAACGGTCTTTTCCTGAATCCACTCACCGGCAAGGTCAGCGATTTTGTCGGCGGACTGGCCGACATCGATGGACGCATTGTGCGGGCTATAGGAGACGCTGACGCACGAATCGGCGAGGACAAGCTGCGCATGCTTCGAGCCGTGCGGTTCGCCGCGACGCTCGGGTTTGAACTCGATCCCGGGACCGCGGATGCCATCGGCCGACACGCTGCGGAGATTCACGTCGTGAGTGGAGAACGGATCGCGGAGGAAATGCGGAAGATCCTCGCGAGCGACCGCAGGCGGCTTGGCGTCGAACTGCTCGCCGCAACTCGGTTGCTCGGCGAAATCGTGCCGGGTGCCGAAGCCTGGGGTGTGCAGTATCCGGAGGGGAGTCGCAGTTCCGCATGGGGTCGGACCTGCAGGCTGCTCGATCTCTTGGCGAACCCGAGTTTCTCCGTGGCTCTTGCCGCCCTGCTGCGCGAACCCTGTCATGTCCTGGGCGACAGCGAGTCGCTGCTGCAGCAAGCAACTCGCCGCTGGAAACTGGCTAACTCGGAGGTCGAAGGCGCTTCTCTGTGTCTCAGTCGCGAATCCGTGTTGCGCTCGGCTCATCAGCGGAACTGGCCGGAAATTCAGAGAATCCTGATCGGACCCCGCATCGAAGAATCTCTGGCTTTTGCTCAGGCAGCCGCCATCATGTCCAATGGCCCCCTGGATGGCATTGCCTACTGTCGCGATAAACTTGCGTTGCCGCCGAGTGAACTGAATCCAGACCCTTTGATTACCGGGGACGACTTGCGTGGTTTGGGGATACCGCCAGGACCGGTCTACAAACTGATTCTGGATGGCGTACGCGACGAACAGCTTGCCGGGGATCTCTCGGGGCGAGACGAAGCGTTGCAGCGGGCGCGGGAGATTGGGGAGACTTGCGGTGGTTGACTCGCCGGGCCTGTTTTCCCGCAGAACGCGGTGAGTCGATCCGCGTCCTCTTCGGGGTGATGCACGCCGTGGTTTCGACGAAGGAGTTCATTGTCCGGATCCGAGGTTTGCCGCTTCCGCCTCCGGACGCACTGCTTTCGATACAGCCCTGATCCGGACAGATCAATGAGAGGACGCAACGAATGAATGTTCTGCTGGTGGTGCAATTGTGCCTGCGATGGATGCACATCTTTGGTTCGACGATTCTCGTCGGAGGTATCCTTTACCAATGTTTCGCGGTCCCGGGTGCGGCCGCGGCGGCCGATCGAGATGGTCGTTCGGGATTTGGCGGCTCGGAGGTGAGGGGCGTTGCGAAGTGGCGGTTGCTCGTGATGATCTCCATCACGATGTTGTTGATCAGCGGCTTTGCGAATTCCTTCCTGATTCTCTCGCGGTCGCGTTTTGCCCCGGCGTTTCCGGCAACCGCCTACCATGAATTGCTTGGAATCAAATTTCTGCTGGCTATGTGCGTCTTCTATCTCAGCAGTCGCCTGGCGGGGCGGCGCCCCGTGAAGTCCCCCGGCAAGAGCCTGATCCTGAACGCGTTGCTGGCGAGCCTGGTGGTTCTTCTGGCCGGAATGATGAAGCTGGCGGACCGCCAGGCAAACTCGCCCGCTGCACCCGGCCAGCCTCCTTCAGCTGTCACCGTTGACTCGCGTTTATGATGGAAGTGCTTCTCTGCGCGGGCCGTTTCGCCTAAGCTGGCGTTTGGAGTTGGTCGACCCGGAATGGTCGAAACGCCAAGCGAAACTCGGGTGCATATGGACAAGAAAGCAAAAAAACGTCTCGAAATCCTGAACCAGAAACTCCAGCACATGCGTCAGCAGCTTGCCGGCTGCCGGCAGCAGAATGATGAACCGGCGGAAGTCCGCCGACTCGAGGCGGAAGTGGCGTCGGTCGAAGCCGAAATCAAGAAACTCAAGGAAGCCTGAGCGCGCGGAGCGACCTCCGCGACTCACGGGCCGCCGTCTGGGGTTTGCCCGTTTTCCAGGGCAATGATCACCATTCCGTGGCGGTTCGCGAACTCGATGACTTGCGGTTCATCGATCAGGATTGTCCGATTCGCTTCGATCGCCAGTACGCGGGCGCCGGATTTACGCATCGATTCAAGCGTCACCAGTCCCACGGTGGGCACATCGAACCGCATGTCTTGTTGAGGTTTGGCCACTTTGACGACGGTGAAGCCGCCTGAGGGGCAAAGTTGGCCGGCGCGCTGGATGCACAGGTCCGTGCCTTCGACGGCCTCCACGGCCAACGCGGCCTGACCCTTCACGGCCACGGATTGTCCGATATCCAGTCGCCCCATTTCTTTGGCAATCGTCCAGCCGAAAGCGATATCGATCGCTTCAATCCTGCTTGGCTGCCGCCGCGTCAGGCATCCCGGTTTGACGAGTACCTCGGGCAGAAAGTCAGTCGCGGGGACCATCGTTATTCCCTCCTCTGCGAACGCGTCCACGATAGCGCCCAGCAGCGTATCGTCCTTTCGGTCGCGGCGGTGGCTGATGAAATGCGGATAGAACGTCCGCAGGCAGCGCCAATCGGGAAAGTGCTTCCATAAAAAGGAAGTGCGGAACAGAAGCACTTTATGGATCTTCCCTGCCATCGTCGCCGTGGTGACGCCGTTGCGTCGAAAGTACCGCAGCGAGGCTCCCAGCTTTCCCAGACCGAATTCGGCGTATACGTCGGATAATTCTCGCAGCGCCGGGTCCGCGTGGTCTTTCACGGCGAGGCACACCACAGGCCGATGCTGTTGTCGAAGCACCTGTGCAATTACCAGCGGATAACGGCCCCACCCGGCCACCAGGCCGACCGGCGCGGCGTTCTCCGGATGTGGTTGGCATACTTGCATACGGCGCCTCGAACGCGACGGTCCGCTTCGTGTCGCAATATTCGTCGATACGCGGGCACTGCCGCGGATGTTTCCCGCCGATCACCGAGTTCGCGTTCGAGTGATTCACCCCGGTGACACATTCAGCGCCGCGGATCTTGCTCGAACGGTCGGTCAATCGCGTGGTGCGATTCAGGTGACCTCCTGATCGGCTCTTTCCAGTCTCTCGAGAAGGCTCGCCATCTGTTTCTGGAGGGCCAGGAATTCCTTGCGCATCTCCGGCAATTTGCTCCAGGCGACTTGCTTCAGTCGCTGTTCACGCTCGGGTGTGGCGGGAATTCCGACGTAGACGGAGCCCTCCGGGATGTCGTTCATGACTCCCGCTTTGGCCCCCAGCACTGCCTGGTTGCCGACGGAAATGTGATCGCGAAGCCCGACCTGCCCGGCCATCACGACGTAATCGCCGGTCGTGCAACTGCCGGCAATGCCGACTTGCGAGCAAAGCAGGTTGTGTCTGCCGATCGAGCAGTTGTGGGCGATCATCACGAGGTTGTCGATTTTTGTTCCCTCGCCGATCCGAGTCGGTCCGTAAGTGCCCCGATCGATCGTCGTGCATGCGCCGATTTCGACGTCGTCGCCGATTTCGACGTGGCCAAGCTGAGCGGAGCGAATGTGCCGTCCTCCCGACGTTTCGTACCCGAACCCGTAGGCGCCGATGACCGCCCCGGCGTGAATTATCACGTTGTTGCCGACAATCGTATCCTCGTACAGAACCGCATTCGGGAAGATCGTCACATTGCGGCCAAGCTGGCAGCCCGCGAGCAAACGCACGCCGCCGTGGATCACGCAGCCTTCGCCGACCGTGACGTCATCGCCTATGGTCGCGCCCGCATAGACGGTCGCGCCGTTCGCGATTTTGGCGGAACGGCTGATGTATGCATCGCCGCTGATGCCGAGGTCACGTGAACGATGCTGCGGATGGAAGTGCTCCACAATTCTCGCGAAAGACGCATGCACGTTCCTGACGGCTACGGAAGGAATGTTGCCGACTTCGATTTCTTGAGGCACCAGGACGGCTGACGCCTGACAAGACGCCAGTTCCTTCAAGAGACGCGGCTTGTCGACGAGCGTCAGGTCGCCCGGTTGTGCGTCGCGGAGGATGGCTGCCCCCGTTATCGCCACTTTCCCGTCGCCTGCCAGTCGCCCCCCGACCAGTTCCGCAATGTCACTCAATGCCAGGTTCATCACCGGAACTTCCTTTTTCTGGGTGGACAACGCGGTAGTTCTCGCTCGACTGCGAACAACAGTCGTCCGACCGGCCGCGACATCCGCATCGACAGCCAAGCCGGCGAAAACGCCACCTCAAGGTCGAAATGTTAACCGAACACCATCTTTACCAACAAGATCGTTCTGTACGAGATCCGGAACATGGGGATTTTCATGCACTTCCAGCAAATCAGTCCTGCAACGGCGTCTGTCGGATTCCGCCGTAAATTCCCCTGATGGGTCTATTTGGATCCCCCTCACAATAGCTGTTGCTTTGCGCCGCCAACGTGTTTTCCACATCCGTGCGAGTTTTCTTGAGTGTTGCAAACCGGCCGCGAGACGGTTATTATTGCAGAGGTAAATGAGATGCAGTCTCAATTGAGGGCTCAATCGCCCGTCTGATAGCGGGCTTTGTTGCGGGAAGGCGGTCTTCGGGTGAGTGCTGTCGAACAGATTCTGCCCCTTCATTTGTTGCAGCGCGGTGAAGTTGGTGAAATTGACCAGTTGGTTGGCGAGTGCGGCCACGTTCAGCGTCTGCAGGAACTAGGGTTGCGGTGCGGGGTACGGGTGGAGATGCTTCAGCCGGGCAGTCCCTGCATTATTCGCATGCCGAATGACCAGCGACTGTGTTTTCGCGAATGCGAGTCGTTTGGCATTCTCGTTCGGTCCGGAGGTTCGCTTTGACGGGTGAGTTGGCCTTCGGGCAGTTGAGCGCGGGTTTACCCGTCACGGTCATGCCATGACCACGCAATCCAACAGCGGGCTTGTCACGATTGCCCTTGTCGGCAATCCGAATACCGGCAAGTCGACTTTGTTCAATGCCCTCTGCGGATTGCGGCAGCGAGTCGGCAACTATCCCGGGGTCACGGTCGAGAAGAAGATCGGCCAGATGCAGTTGGATGGCCGCCCGTGTTCGGTTGTGGACCTTCCTGGTTCCTACAGTCTTTCCCCGCGGTCACCGGACGAGATGGTCGCGGTCGATGTCCTGCTTGGAAGACGCTGCGACACGGATATTCCTGATGCGATCGTCTGCATTCTTGACGCCACGAATATCGAAAGAAATCTCTACCTCGTCAGCCAGGTGCTGGAACTCCGCCGGCCGACGGTGATCGTCCTGAACATGATGGATGTGGCCCGGGAACGGGGCATTCGGATTGCAGTCGACGAATTGCAGCGGCGGTTGGGCGTGCCGGTCGTCGAGATGGAAGCTCATCGACGGCTGGGGTTGGACCGGTTGAAGTCGGCCATTGCCGACGTGATCCGATGCGAGCCGGTGGTCTTGCCGAGTCCGTTTCCGGAGGTCTTTCAGGAGCAGATTGCGGAACTGGAGCGACTTCAGTCGGCTTCCGGAGAACCCCGCATTCCGCGATACCTGATTGAAAGGCTGCTGCTCGACTCGTCCGGGTACCTTGCGGGAGCAAATCTGCCGGGAGTCGACGCGAGTTTGCTCGACGGAGTCGCGTTGTCCCGATTGCGGCTGGCCGAGTGCGGGTGTCCCGTCCCCGGCATTGAGACCTCATCCCGGTACCGATGGGCCGGAGCGATGACGCAGGGGATCGTGACCCGCACGGGCACGCCGTCGCGCGGGTGGACGGATCATATCGACCGCGTGGTGACACACAGGGTCTGGGGGACACTGGTTTTTGTGTTCGCTATGGCACTGTTGTTTCAGTCGGTCTTCTACATCGCCAAGCCGGCCTCCGCGGGCATCGAATGGCTCAATGGCGTCGCAGCCGAATGGGTCGCCTCACACGTTGCGGCCGGACCGCTGCAATCACTGCTGATTCACGGAGTGATCGAAGGGGCTGCGGGCATGCTGGTGTTCCTGCCCCAGATCATGATCCTCTTTTTTTTCATCGGTATTCTGGAAGACTGCGGTTATATGGCACGTGCCGCCTACCTGATGGACAGGGTGATGTCCACGATCGGCTTGAGCGGCAAGTCGTTTATTCCGCTGCTGTCCTCGTTTGCCTGCGCAATTCCCGGGATCATGGCCGCTCGGGTGATCGAAAGCCGGCGTGACCGGCTCATCACGATTCTGATCGCGCCGCTGATGAGTTGCAGTGCCCGACTTCCCGTCTACACGCTGCTTATCGCGGCCTTCGTTCCGGATCGGCACTGGCTGGGCGGCGTAGTCGGACTTCAGGGGCTGACGGTGTTCTCGATGTACGCCCTGGGGCTGATTGCCGCTGCGTGCGTCGCGCTGGTTTTGCGCAAGACGATTCTCCGCGGGGATACGCCGCCGTTCATCATGGAACTGCCGAAATACAAGGTGCCCGGCATATCGCTGGTGCTGCATCGGATGGCGGAACGGGCCTGGGATTTCGTAACGCGGGCCGGCACGCTGATACTTGCGGTCACGGTTGTCGTGTGGGCGGCCGCCTATTTTCCTCACAGCGGAAATCCGACTCTCGACCGTCTTGAGGCCGAGCATGCGGTTCTCGAAAAGCAGGCGTCCGAATTGCGCGCTCTGCCGGCCACCGCCGAATCGAGGCGGGAATTGCAGTTGTTGTCCGAACGCATCCGGGCCATCGAAGTCCGTCAGCAGGGCGAGCAGCTCCGCAACAGTTTTCTGGGCTACCTCGGGCGAGTCATCGAGCCCGCCGTCAAGCCTTTGGGATGGGACTGGCGAATAGGCTGCGCCGTCCTGGCATCCTTCCCAGCTCGCGAAGTGGTGATCGGGACGTTGGGTGTGATTTACAACCTCGGAGACCCATCGGACGATCGTCCCGAGAACCTGTACTCGACGCTGCGCGCGGCGCGATGGGAAGACGCCGACCGCCCCGTGTTCACATTGCCCGTCGCGTTTTCGCTGCTCGTGTTTTTCGCGCTCTGCGCCCAGTGTGCGTCAACACTGGTCATCATGTGGCGCGAGACAGGCAGTTGGAGGTGGCCAGCGTTGGCCTTTACTTACATGACGGCGATGGCGTATCTGGCCGCGCTGGTCGTATATCAGGCTGGAAGCTGGTTGGCATCGAGTTAGAGGCAAACGGGTATGTTCTGGCAGTATGCAGTCGTCGCGATCGTAGTGTTAGGTGCCTTGTACCATCTGGGCCGCCGACTGTGGGCGATTTTCAGCCGCCGTTCACTCGGCCTTTGCGGATCCGGCTGCGCCGGTTGCGTTTCGCAGGGGCCCTTGTCGACGTGCGATCGTGAACGACAGCCGGCCCGAACCGGTTCAGATGAAGATGCGTTTCCGGTCTGAGCGAGCGGCCGGTTCAAGGGGTCTCTTTCGGCGGCTCGGCGTTACGGACCGTGGCTGTCGCCAGGCACGTCGCGCGCGCTCCGTTTCCCAAGTCCGTTTCGATTTCGATCTTCTGCTCGACTTTGCCCGGTTCTGAGCCGGCCGTGAACGCGACGGGCACGAAGTGCAGGGCTTTCGGTTCGTCTCCAGCCGGCTTGAACTCGAATCCCTTGCCATCACATTTGATGCCCGTGATCTTGAACGGCGTTTTAGCCCGGACGACCAGTTGCTTCGTTACTGTTTCACCCGGCGCTACTACGCCGAGAAACAGCGAGGCCGGACTGACGGTCAGCGGTGAGGTCACTCGCCCGTGCACTTCGATCGGAACCAGTTGCAGGCTGTTGTCATCGGTGACAACCGTCAGCTGGTCCTCGACGTAGCCGGCCGGCGCATCCGACTTGAGTCTCACATTCATCTGGTATCCGACGCGGCCGCCGCTCCGCCCGGTTTCCGTTAATTCAACCTCGAAGTGCGGGTTAGCGCTGCGGACATCCGTGATGCGCCAGTCGGATCGGCCGGCGTACGAGACCTTGATCTGCTGTTCCGACGAAGTGAATTGGTCCACATCTCCGAAATTCACCTCCCCCGGTTCGAAAACGACGTCGCTTCGGATGTAGCCGCTCACCGTCAGTTGCACCTCGGCGTAAAACGGCTTGTCGAAAACAACCGTCAGCGTCGCTCCCTTCTTGCCGAGAAACGACCGCGTATTGTATTTGGCGAGTATCGAGGATTTTTCGAACGTCTTCAGCGTGCTCTTGGTGATCGATGGCGTCGTGCAGCCGCAACTGCTTCGCACGCTCGCAACGTGCACGTCCTCTTCATAGAGGTTCTCGAAGCTGAACTCGAATTCCGCCTTGGCGCCGCGGGCGACCGCGCCAAAGTCGTGCGATGTCGTCTTGAACATCTTGGTTGCCCACTGCTGTGCAGACACAGTGGCGGAACAGAGCCATACCAGCAGGCACGACGCCGCGAAACTTCGGAACACGATTCGCTCCTTTGTTCAACACGCTCACGCTGACCGCCTTCTCGCGGATCTCGGACTGCGTCGCCAGTTCTCGGCGAGATTTCCGGACGCGAGGTATCTTAACGGCTCAGCTCTCCAGGCGCTGAACTCCAGTTCTTCGGAAATTAGGTGTCAAACTGCCCGGCAGAACCGGAAAATCTTGCACCCTGAAATGAATTCGGCGATTTCTCCAAGATACAAGCAGCTTTTTTATGAAGTCCGACACGGAATGCCAACTCGACAACGTTGTCCGGACCCAGCGCCGATTGCTATGCTACCAGAGCGGGTTACGCCGACGTCAGGAGACTGAGCTTCGAAAATTAGAGGGAGCCGCGGAACTCCGGAGGTTCGCGCAAGGGGGCCTCGCTTCGGTTGCTGCGTTGGTGCCGTCTCATTCAGGTTTGCTGCGTCCGCCGTCCGATTTTCGGACTTGG
>CAIPEB010000598.1 GCA_903863885.1 uncultured Planctomycetaceae bacterium
ATTCCTTCGGCGTTTTCCGGATGATCCGCGAGCCAAGGAAGTTGCCGATCTGCGGCTCGATGTTGAATGCAGCTGGCTCCAGTCGCGAATGGCCCTGAAGGAACTCAAGTCGGGCGGATCAAGGCTCGAGCCGTTCGAGCGAGAACTGCTCGGCGCGATGCGGCAACGAACCAAGGATGCGGCTGCCGCACAGGACTTGCTCAAGAAATACGTCGACAAATACGGTCAGGAAGAATCTAGTTCCCCGACCCTGCAACGATGCTTGAAGTCCGCGAAGCACCTGTTGAAACGACTGCAGGAATCAGCTGCGAACCCGCAACCTCAGCAGCCAAAGCAGTCGTGACTGATCAGGCAGCCCCCAAACCAGAACGGACTCTGCAACCGCGACGCATTCGGAAAGATGCGGGGAACGACGCGTCCCTGCGTCGGCGAGCATTCCAAGTCGGCGCCGATCACGCCGGTCAGGTCCCGGCAGTCGCATCGGCGGAGGCAGCGTTCCGCTTTTTCGCCGCAGCGGCCTCGCGCAACTTCTTGATCTGGCTGAGCTGGTCAGCGGTCAGCACCGCATCCACCTCCTCGCTCTGCTTCGCACGCAATTCCGCCATCTGGCGATCCAGCGCAGCGATTTTCTCAGTGTAAGTCAGTTGGATGTCGTAGATCTTCTGACGCTGCTCCGCGGACACCAGTGTCGCGAAATAAGCGGGCAACCGCCCACGCGACTTCTGCGCCTTCGACGCCGGAGCCGTTGACGCGGGCTTCTCGGCGGCGGCCGGTGCCGGCGCAACAGCCGGCGGTTGTGCCGGTGCCGGGGCGACCGCAGCCGGTTGAGCCGGCGCCGCCGGAACCGGAGGCGCAGCCTCCTGAGCGCGGCACCAACCGCTGAACAACACCACGGCCCCCGTGACCGAAGCCATCCAGAAGGCCAATCCTCTTCCCACTCTCTTCTCCTTCATCGCTCGTCCTCCGTAGCGAAAGTAGCTGTGCCGGCGGGGCAGGAACTCGCTGCTCCAACAACCCCGGCCGGCACGATCCGTTCGAACCGCGAGCCCGGCTTTTTCGGCGTGCCGGATCACACGGCCCGCTACTTTCTAAAGCACGATTCGGGCACTCCATCCATCAGAAAACGGGCGAAAAAAGGGAAAAAAGAGGCAAGGCGTCAAATGCCGGATGCCGCCAGCCGGATAGCCCCTCCTTGAGGTACACAAGCGTTGTTCACCCGTGCCAAACCGAGGCGTCTTCCGCTCCGGATGCCTGAAGTTCCGCACGAATTGCGGAGTCTCACCAAGGCCGTCAGTTCTGGCCGTACCAGACGGATGCGAGATCTTCGGCAAGGCTCGCTACAAGCAAATCGAGCGAATTCACCTGAGTCGAACCGGCGGTCGCTGTGGAGCGTGCCTCCGCATTGGCCGATGGCACGACGGGCAACGCCGCTGCCGGCGCTGTCGCCGACTGCACGGATTCTCGATCTTTGGCGGCCGAATCAGCAGACGATTGTCCGGATGGATCGTTAACCGGAATCGAAGGTGCCGACACGGATTCAGAAAGCCCCGAAGAGAGAGTCGCGGGTTCTGAATCCGTCACGCTCCTGCTCGTGGACTCACCCTCCGCCTGCGGATTGTTCAGGAAATTGACGATGGGCAAAATATCCGCGACGGCGCTGATGTAGCCGTCGCCATTGACGTCGTAGTAATAGGGAACACCGCCCGCCGGCGGCGTCTGAAGCTTGCCGCTGACCGGATCGCTGTATACGTGCTGGTTCAGTTCATTGATTCCCTTCAGCACATCGCCGACGGGAGTGACAGTGCCGTCATTGTTGACGTCAAGATGATCGGCCGAATTCTGCCACGGCGCCGTCCCGACGGGTGTGGCGGCCGTGATCAACATCTGCTTCAGAGTTGCGAAATTGTCGGCATTTTCGAGGTCGTGTTCCGTTAGGCTGTAGACCCCAACCTGGCGGTTATTTCCATCCAGAATGACTACGTCACGCGGCCTGACACCCCAGCTTACCCATACATCCGAGGCACCGTCAGAATTTGCGTCGACGTCTTGAAGAAGCGGCAAGTCGCGACCGCCCGACGTAAAGGACGTCACGCCGGTCTCCTGGCCGAATGAGTTGATCCCCAGAATCTGGATCGCCAGCCCCGGATGATTCGCGTCCAGGTCGTTTTGCATTTGGTCGAGGTAGCCAAACTGGCTACTGCAGTACCCTCACAACCCGTACCCGAAGTAATAGGCCGAAACCTGATTCAGGTAATCGCGCGGTGACAGGCTCTGCGCGTGCGTCGCTGAATTGACGTTGACGTCAACCAGGGAGAAGTCGGAAATCACACTCGAGTTTTCGGCTTCCGCGGTGCTGACAATGGCAGCAATGCCGTCGGCCGACAGCAAGGCGCGTGTTTCCAATGACTCCAAGACCAACGAACGTCGTTGGCGCAGCCCGCCAGACCGAGAGTTCCAGCGGCCGAATTGCAACCACCTGGCTAGCATAGCTACACACGCTCGAGAGTGACCGAGTCCTTCCACTCAGATTAGACGCATCCACGGATTCTGTGAAGCAAATCGACTGCGTCTTTTTGGTGCGATTTCTTCGCATTTCCGTCGGCTCGGCCACAATTGCATTGTGACGGACCAACTTTACTCTACATGCTGAGCTCGATCCGGCGACACATTCCCGTCAAGGCAAGGTTCAGAGAAAGACTCGACGGTTGAAGACATACCACTCGAACATCAGCACCCCTAATCCGATCAGCAGCAACAACTTCCAGAGTTCGCGCCGAGTGGGTTCGCCCGACGATTTCGCCGGGACCGATTCGAATCCCAACTCCAATCTGTCCCGAGGTGCCAGATTACTTTCGCGGCTATCCATCAGATTGACCGCAAAACGCTGGGACGGAGTGCGACTCGTTCCTTCAAAGACTTTGTATATCCCAATCTCGTCTGTGCCGCTGAATGCAAATGCATTCTGACCGTTCCGCGGCAGTTCGGTCACCTCACGCGAGGGGGATTCCACCGTAATTTGATCGAGTTTCGTCCTCAACCGGAGGTTTGCCGGCGCGCCCGGTTGCACATTCAGCGAATTGGCCGTGCCTTGTAATCCGCCGAGGTAGGTCAAGACGTTCATTACAAAAACGGGAAAGCTGCTTCGGCCCGGCCAATCCGTCTTGGGTATCACCTCGCCTTTCGAATTATCGCCGACAAGTTCAAACCCCATTGCAACATCTTCGTATCCGCCTCGTTGTGCGATAACGATCAACGGGCCGGTCGAACCGTCGCAAAGCGACCGACTGCCTTCCGGACCATGCACCGGGAAACCGTCGTAGATAAACCGCACGCTGCTCATATCGACCAGATACGTCAGCGGGTGCGCGCGATCATTGTCGAGTATAAAGGGCAGCGGCTGCCGTGTTCCGCGCGTCCAACGACCGTCGGGCGGAACGTCTCCCACAAAAAACGTATTGCAGGCGGGCATTACCGGAGGAACGCACCGATCGAACAGAATCACGTCGTAAGCGTTGCCCGCAGCCGCGTCGCGGTAGTCGTTCGTGCCGAGATAGTCACTCCCCACCGCCGTGACATCAGCGATCTTTCTGGCTTCGGGCGTCGATAAGGCAAGCCGCAGGGATTCGTTACCGGGGGTAACGAGCAGCACCCTCGCACGGCGCGGGATTCCAAAGACGACCGATGCGCTGTTATCCAGGTTCAGTTGATCGCTGCGCTGCCAGTCGATCTTCAGTACGCCTTCCTCGATATTGCCGAGGTCGAACCGAATCGCGCCTTCACTTTTTTTCGACAAGACCAACCGGCCCGCATCGGCAAGCCGGCCATCGACCGACAGCGTCACATCGCTCGACACTTCCTCTTCACCGCTGTTTTCGAACCGGGCGAAGGCCTCGAGTTGCCCTGGCTTGGCCGGATTTCGTTCGACGCTGAAAGCCATGACCCCGACATTGTCCGGCCTGGGACTTCCGACAGCGATGTACACGGGAGTCAGGTTTCCCAAGGCAAAATTCGCGATCGGCGGAAACCCGCCATCGCTGAGGATATACAGGGTGGCAGGCAGCGCGCCCGCGGTCCGCACGTCGCCGACATCCTCGCCGATACGCCCCGGATTGGCGAGCCCGGCCGCCACACGCAACGCTTCCTGCAGGTCGCTCCGCCGCTGGCTTGGCCTGATGCGACGGACTTTCTCCCGCAGCAGACCGCGATTGCTCGTAAACGGCTGTTCGACGCGTGCGACATCCGAAAAGGTCACCAACAGAGCTGCGTCGCCCGACTTCATCTGACCGATCAGGTCGAGCAGCTTCTTTTTGGCGACTTCCAAACGATTGGGGCTCACGTCCGTTGCGCTCATGCTCGCCGATGTATCTACCAGAAAGACGAACCGCTGGCCGACCAGTTCGCTGCCGCGCCAGCTTGGGCGGAAGCAGGCAGCCATCAGCAGTCCGACGAGGAGCAACTGCAGCAGCAACAGCAGACTTCGCCGCAGCCTCTGCCACAGCGAATTGACGTGCAGATCCTCGATCGCGCGGGCCCACAGGTAGGTACTCGGAACGAGCACCAGTTCACGCCGCAGCTTCAGGAAATACAGCGCCACGATCGCGACGGGAATCGCGGCAAAGACCGCCCACTGCCAGGCCTGGAGCGTATTGAGAAACGTCATCTCAGCAGCCCCCGCCGTCGCAGGTGATCGGTAACCAACTGTTCCACGGACGCGTCGGAGGCGGTCATCAGATAGGTAATGCCGCGCCGTGTGCAGAACTCCTTGGCACCAAGGACGAACGCATCCAGCGCCCTCCGGTATCGCTGGAGCAGCGGGCGGCTGATGGTGATCTCGGCGGCATCTCCATCTTCCGAATCCAGCAGCTTCAGGTCTCCTTTGAGGTCGGGCTCGAGTTCTTCGCGAGAGAGGACGTGAATGACGTAGACATCAAATGACTTGGCCAGCAGCAGTCGCATCGCCGACTCGTAGCCGCTCTTGTCCATCAGGTCGCTGATCAGGACCAGAACTCCCTGTCCTTTGTTGCGCAGACAGAATCGGCGCACGGCGGCTTCCAGCGGGAGATTCTGTCCCGGCGTGATCGCCTCGAGGTAGTTCAGCATGCGCCACAGATCGCTTCGGCCTCGCCAGGCGGGAGCCCCGCGGCGATGCTCTTCGCCGAGCGATTCGATGCGGACCCGGTCGCTGCGGCAGAGCCCGATGAAGCCGAGTGCGGCGGCGAGTTGCTTTGCGAAGTGGAGTTTGGTGGGAGAGCCGAACTCCATCGAATCACTCGAGTCGATCAGCGTGAAGACATGCAGGTCTTCCTCTTCCAGGAACAGCTTGAGAAACAGCCGATCCAGCCTCGCGTACAGATTCCAGTCAAGGAACCGCACGTCGTCGCCGGCCACGTAATTTCGGAAGTCGGCAAACTCGACGCTTTGGCCCCTGCGGCGACTGCGTCGTTCGCCCTGGAGGCGGCCGCGGAAGATTTTCCGACTGATGAGTTCCAGCCGCTCGAGTTGCTCGAGCAGTTGCGGGGTCACCAGCGGGGCAGGTTCGGCACTCATGATTCGACGACGGTGGCGACCGATTCGCCCCTTTCGGGCAGGTTTTCCAAGATATCCAGCAACACGCGATCCGCTTCGATACCCTCGGCCTGCGCCTCAAAATTCAGGATGATGCGATGCCGCATCGCCGGCAGGTATACGCGGCGCACATCTTCGAAGCTGACGTTGTAACGGCCCTCAAGCAGCGACCGGACCTTGGCGGCCAGCGCGAGCGATTGAGCGCCTCGCGGACTGCTGCCCCAGCGTATGTACTGATTGGTCACCGGCAGAGCCAAGGGGCCGCCCGGGTGCGTGGCGAGGGTCAGTCGTACCAGGTAATCCTGCACGTGCGGCGCGAGAATCACTTCGCGAACGAGCTGCTGCCATTGCAGGATCTCCTGGCCGTCCATGACCTTGTCCGCAGAAACGGACTGGCCTTTGGTCGTGCGGTCCACGATCGCCGACAACTCGTCGCGGGTCGAGTAGCCGACGAGCAGCTTGAAGAAAAACCGATCCAGCTGGGCTTCGGGCAAGGGGTACGTCCCCTCCTGCTCGATCGGGTTCTGAGTGGCCATGACAAAGAACGGCCGAGCCAGTTCATACTTGCGGCCCGAAATGGTAGCCGTGCCTTCCTGCATGGTCTCCAACAACGCGGATTGGGTCTTCGGAGTCGCGCGGTTGATTTCGTCGGCAAGACAGATCTGCGTGAAGACGGGACCTCGCTGAAACTCAAAAACGCGGCGGCCTTCCGGCGTTTCCATGATCACGTTGGTGCCGAGAATGTCCGCGGGCATGAGATCCGGAGTAAACTGGATTCGATTGAAATCCAGGTTCAACACCTGGGCCAGGGTGCGGACCAGCAGCGTTTTTCCGAGCCCCGGGACGCCTTCCAACAGGCAATGTCCTCCCACGAAAAGACAGGTCAGTACGCCGTGGACCACCTCGTCATGGCCGACGATCACTCGGCCGATCTGCGCTCGAAGAGCCGCGTAGCGCTGACGAAATGCTTCCGATCGCTGCTGGATAGTCTCTTCATTCACCGCGATATCTCCGAATCCTGATTTGCGGACGGTTTGCTCGAAGTGTTCTTGCGTTCGTGCGCGTTGGGCTCAACTCTGTTCGGGCGGGTTCTTGCCTTCGTCTTTCCAGGCCTGGCGTTTTGCCTTCAGTAATCGCTCGGTGTAGGAGGTTCCGGCGGCTTCCGGCGCGATTCCCCTCTTGGGTTCAGCCGGCCGATCGGTCGGCCGGACCGGTCTGACCTCCGCGGGAATCACGGGCGACTCGCCACTGGACATGGGGCTGCTCTCTTCTCCCGGATCAAACCTCGACGCAGCTCGCCGTTCGTCGATTTCCCCGCCCACCTCGGCCTTTCGGCTGCGCAGCCGGCCCAGTCGCTCGTCGTGGCTCGTTTCCGCCGGCGTCGGTCGCCAACGCGACGCGATCTTCACCCAGAGTGCGGACCACCATAGGCCGCTCAGCGACACTCGACGAATGAGCACGTCGGCGAAAAACAGGCAGGCGGAAAGCAGCAGCACCCACGGCCAGACATCGTCGCTGCGGATCGCCGGAGCCAGTCCGCCGCGGAAGGTGTCCACGTTCAGCAGCGAATCGACACGGTTGGATCGTACATCCCCGTCGATGACGGCTCCCGGCTGGCCACCTGCGGGCCGCACCATTGCCAACGATTCGAGCAATCCCTTATTCGTCTCGCGGTCCCGAAATTCGGCCGAATACGGCACGCTGACGCCCGACAGGAGCGGCGCATAGCCGGGGCCCGGATTGACGCTGAGAAAGTAACTTCCTTCCTTGGTGGCCTCGAACTCGCCCACATAGCGGCCGGGAGCGACCTGCGAGACCTTTACGTCAAAGGACTGCAGTTCCGGATCCACACCGGTTGCCGACAGATTGAGGAAGTTCAGAAACTGGTCGTCCTTGTCCAGCGCGGTGACCACCACTCGCACCTTGCCGTCCCGCGAATCCGTGGCCACGGTGAACTTCCCCCGCTCGTCAACCGGCCGCATGGTCCAGCGGACGAGCTGCGTGAAGAACTTGTCGTAGTTCTGCCAGGAAGTCCAATCCGATGCCCACTTCTTGCCGGCGTCCGTCGTGAGCACGGCCGTGCGCCCGAGGCCGTAGGTCCAGGCCGCAAGAACGGTCGCATTGCGAGCCTCCGCCGGTTCGGGGGAGATGGCGGCCACTTCGACCAGCGGGTTCTCCTTGACGGATGTCAGGACGAATCCGCTGACAGGCGGCAGCGGACCGTCGATGCCCTCGAGAATGTCGTGGCTGTAGACAACACGGGGGCGGACCGGCGAGAGCGGTTCATAGACCAGGGGCCTGGCCACCCGGCGGACTTCGCTCACGTAGATTTTGGGCAGCAATCGCGGGTCGGTGACCACAAAGTACCGGCCCCCCGTCTGCGCTGCCAAGTCCTGCAGCGACTTGTGGCCCGCCGGCCCGTGCGCTCCGATGGCGACCGTGGAGATCTGGATCTTGGCATCTTTGAACGCGGCAACCGTGGCCGGCAGCGGAGCCGAAGGATCTCCGTCGCTGATCACGATCGCCAGCTTGGTGGAGGCCGGAAGTCGGGTGAGTTCGGACAGGGACAACTTCAGCCCCGGATCGAATTCGGGCATGTCGCCCGGTGTCATCTTGCCGACTCGGCTGAGCATCAGGTTGCGGCGCTCGCCGACGCGAGTCATTCCGCGTCCCGAATCGTCGCGCCACAGCCAGCGCATCACGCCCCCGTCCCAGTGCAGCAGGCCGCAGTAATCCATCGGCCCCAGCGCCTGAATCGCCTGCTTGGCGACCTCTTTCTGCCAGTAGTTGCCTTCGGGCAGCTCGGACGCATGCATCAGCAGAGCGAGCGCGCCGATCGCCCGCACCCGTTCGTTCTTGATTTGAAAATCGACGGGCATCGCCTTCTCGAGGTCGGTATTGCTCCAGCCGCCGGCGCCGAAACTGTTCGCGCCGCCGATCATCAGCAACCCGCATCCCATCTGCTCGGTGTTGCGCACCAGCATGCTGATCTGCGCGTCGCTGAAGCTGTGGATCGACTGGGCATCGTCGCCGCTGCTGCGGGGGACATTCCCCAGGATGACCGCATCGAACGCCTGAAGTTCCGCCAGACTCGAAAACAGCTGGTCGGTGCGCTGCATCGTCACATCGATCTGATTGCGGCGCAGGCGATCCGCCAGGTGATCAAACTCTCCCGGAGTCTGCCAGTTCTCGATCAGCAGCACGCGTCCCTTGCCGCGCACCTGGGTGAAGGCCGTGGCTCGATTGTTGTCGGAGACCGCATCGTCTCGGTTATCGAGCGGAACGAAGTCGGCCGAATAGGTGTAGACCGCGACCTCGTCGATCTTGTGGCTGAACGTGAAAACGTTCTTGCCCGGTTTCAGCTGCACGTCCTGTTCGCCCAGCAATTCCGCCCGCGAACCGATGCGGCGCGACAGCCGCACCTTGCCCTGGATGGATCGATCCGCCTGGTTATCGAGCACAACGCGAACTTCGACGGGCTGCCCCTGCCGCACTTCCGGCGGCACGGAGACCTTTTCCACGGCAACCTCGGCACGCGTCTCCAGCCGCACCGGCACCGCGTCGATGCCGATCCCATCCTCGGCCAACCCCGATGCGGCCGATCGCGCGCTCCCCAGGTTCTCATTCCCGTCGCTGACCACGACGATCCGCTTCGCGCCGTCTTCAGGGAACGAAGCCTTGGCGAGCTTCAAAGCCGATTCCAGATTCGTCGCGTCGGTCCTGAGATTGACGTAGGCCTCAACGCCCTCCAGCGACGCAATGTCTTCGTCGAAGGGCGGGACCTCGATGTTGGCGCTGCGGCCAAAGACGATTACCCCGGCGCGATCCTCGCGATACGCCCTGCGGTGCCTGGCCACCTCGCGCATCACGTAATCCAGCATCGCCTGCCGTTTGGAAAGCGGAATGCTCTGCGACTGATCGAGCAGATAAATCACCGTCACTTTTTCAGTCGATTTCAGCAACTGCAGTTCCGCCAGTGCGCAGACCAGCAGCACGACGACCGTCGAACGCAGAACCAGCGAGATCGTGCCGCGCATTGGTCCCAAACCGGCGAGACTCTTGCGACCGAGCAGCCAGACTGCGGGCAAGAGTACGCACAGCAGCAACAGGTAGACGGGACTGTCGAAGCCGAAATGCAAACGGGACACGACCGTTTCTCAATTCCTTGTCGAACTGCATCGAGGTCGAACTGCATCGAGGTCGAACCGCTTCGGGCCTGGAAGGCGGGACCGGGCGGTCTGCTCTTTATGCGCCCCGCCGGCGGCTTCCGTCCGCGAGCGTCACGAGATTCTAGCCCAACTCGACGCGCTGCAATACGGCTTGCCGCATCAATTCCCGACCCGGGCGAACCGGACATTCATATCAAATAAGGTGCCCGCGACTCCAACGGGAGCATCAGAAGCGGCAGCGTTGAACACGGTGGTTGTAGGTGTCCAGGACAAAGAGGCGTCCGCGCGAATCACAGACGAGTGACCACGGCTGATTCAGTTCCCCCGCGCGACGGCCCGGCTTCCCCCAGGCGGCCAAGTACCGACCGTCCAAAGTGAACTTCTGCACGCGATTGTTGCCGAATTCGCTGACGTACACACACCCCTTCCCGTCAAACGCCAGTCCGTAGGGGTAGCGCATCTCTCCCGGTGCTGTCCCGCAGCGTCCCCACAGGTGCACCAGCCGCGGCGAAGGTCCGGTCACATCGAAAACCTGGATGCGATGATTGCAGGCATCGGCAACCCAGAGTTGATCCCTCGCGTCCATCAGCAGGCAGCGGGGCTGAATGAACTGCCCCGGTTCGCTGCCATGGCTGCCCCATTGGGTCAGGAAGTGTCCATCGCGGGCGAACTTCTGAATGCGGTCGAATTGTCCGTATTCGGAAATGTAGTAGTCGCCCTTTGAATCGACCGCCACATCGGTCACGAAGTTAAACTCGCCGGGTGAATTGCCCTGGCGGCCGCCAATGGTCCGCCCGTTCAGCAATTCGCCCGAGGGCGTGTAGACCAGCATGCGGAAGTAATGGGTGTCCGCGACCAGCAGATTTCCGTCGCGATCGATAGCCAGACCGCAGGGGAGTCCGTGGGCCGTTTCTGGGGTCCGCCATCCGCGCAGAAATTTCCCGTCCGTGCTGAAGACCTGAATGCGTCCCGTTTTGTCCACAATGTACAACTCGTCCAGACGGTCGATCGCGACGGCTCTCGGCCGATCGAAACGACCGTTGGACATTCCGTGAGTACCCCAGACGACTTCCGGCAGTTCGGACGAAGCCGAGCGGAAACAACCGCAGAACAGCCCGGTCAGCAAGAGCGTGATCGACAGGCGGGCCGTGCAGGTGTGCGGAATCAAGGCCATCGGCGGTTCCAGAAAATGCGGGTCTCAACCGAGCGAAGTCGCGTTCCGGACCGTTTCAGCGAGACTGCGGTCCACCCTTGCGTGCGAGCGCAAGCGGCAGTATAGTAACGCATTACGACAAGTCAAACGCCGCACGTCAAGACGCAGACCGCCGAGGTCAGTAAGATTACGTCGGTCGCTGACGCGTTTTATTTTGTGCGTCTCGCCCCCTCTCGACACCTCCTTTGTTTTCCGCCATGGCTCCTGCGGTACTTGATCTCCGAACTGCCGATGACCCTCGCGATGTCGTGCATCGGGCTGTCCAGGCTCTGGCGGAGGGGAAACTCGTCGCCCTGCCGACCGAGACGGTATATGGGGTCGCAGCCAGTGCGTTGAACGAGAAGGCCGTACAACGTCTGGCAGAAATCAAAGGGCGCCGCCCCGACCAACCGTTCGCGCTGGCGATCAAGAGCGTTGAGGATGCTCTGGATTATGTTCCGGAGTTTCCCCTGCTGGCCCAGCGACTGGCGCGTCGCTGCTGGCCCGGACCGCTGACGCTGGTATTTGACGACACGCACCCCGAAAGCCTCGTTCGCCAACTGCCCAAGTCGGTGCAGAACCTGGTGTCGCCCAAGGGGACGGTCGGCTTGAGAGTACCGGCCCACGATCTGGTTCTGGCAGTGCTGAGACTGACGGCTGGCCCGCTGGCGCTGACCAGCGCGAATATGACGGGCGAGGAAGATACGGTGACGGCCGAGCAGGTAATCCAATCGCTGGGCGACTCGGTCGATCTGGTGCTCGATGACGGTCGCAGCAAGTTCGGGCAGCCCTCTTCCGTGGTCAGGGTGCACCAGAACAGTCTGAGCATCCTGAGGCGGGGCGTGATCAGCGAGCATTCGCTGAGGCAACTGGCCAGCCTGATGATCGCCTTCGTTTGCACGGGCAATACGTGCCGCAGTCCGATGGCCGAAGTCATGATGCGGGCGCGCATCGCCGAGCGATTCAAGTGCCGTCCCGACGAACTCGACAAGCACGGCGTCATCGTATTCTCGGCCGGCATCGCAGCCATGGCCGGCAGGCGGGCCAGCCCGGAAGCAGTGGAAATCATGCGGGAAACAGGCCTGGAATTGGGCGAGCATGAAAGTCAACCGCTCAGCGAGCGGCTCGTTCGATTCGCGGATGTGCTGTTTGCCATGACGCGCGGACACCTCGACGGCATTGTCGCCCAGTGGCCGGCGGCAGCATCGCGCACGGTGCTGCTCAGCAGGGACGGGGCGGATATCGCCGATCCGATCGGCGGCACGTCGGAGATGTACCGCCGCTGTGCGCGGCAGATCGATCGCCAGTTGGAACTTTGGCTGGAAGACCGGGATTTCCAAGCCTTGTTGGCCGACCCCGGACTTGGAAGCGACAAGTAACGCAGCGGCAGGTAAAAAATGCGCGTTTCGATTGGAAGCGATCACCGAGGAATTCACGTCAAGGCCAAGCTCGTGACCCTTCTACGTCAAATGGGCCACGATGTGCTTGACGAGGGGACCCACACCAACGACAGCGTTGACTACCCCGATATCGCGTGCACTGTTGGACGCAAAGTCTCGGAGGGGGCGGTCGACCGGGGAATACTCGTCTGCGGCACCGGCATCGGCATGGCCATCGTCGCCAATAAATTCCGAGGCGTTCGTGCGGCGGCCTGCTACGACGAAATCAGCGCGGAAATCTGCCGCCGCCACAACGACGTGAACGTTCTCTGCCTTTCCGGGGACATGCTGGGCGAACGCCCCATCGACAAGCTGGTTGCCATCTGGCTGGCCACAGAATTCGAGGGCGGCCGGCACGCGCGACGACTCCGCAAAATCCAGGAAATCGAGAGCGTGGACGGAGACTCCGCCTCGTCCGAAACGGGTCAGTAGGCATTGATCCGTGAGATCTGGCGAGGCTGCGGGCCCCCCCTCTCGGCAGTGTGATCCCATCCTGAAGACCGCCTGTTCCGGCGGCCCCCGTCTCGTTTGAGCCCGCAACGCGCAGGGAATTTGCCGCGCGTCCGACCGGCGATCCGAGCGTGCCTCCGCCACGCACTGAAGATGGGCCGGAATTTGCCGCTGGAACGCCCCGCCGTGCGCGTGGGCCGGGCGGGCATTTCGGCGGCGTCACGAGCGGAAACGTCAAACCCTCACAGGACTTGCCCGATCGTATCGATTGTGTGGCAATCTGGCTGCAAAACTTATACAAACCCGCGGACGGCCGCGAGGAAAAACTATTGCGACGCCTGATCGTCTTGGTAGAGTCGAAATTGAGCGGTCGCGGTAGTCGCGACACATCGGGTCAAACACGGGATGGCCGCAAATGTCAAAGCCAGAGCAACCAACGTCGGAGGAAGTTGAACACCTTCTCGTGAATGCCCAGCTGCGGGACGCACTCGAACCGTTTCTGGACGAATCCGTCGATCTGCTGAACGTGCGCCGACTGCCGACTCCTCAGGAGAACGAGTTTCTCGCTTCACTTCTGGCTTGGGAGCGTGCGCCCGTCTTGCCAATCGCGAAGTGGTTCGAACCGGAACTGACGCTTCCGCACCCCGACCGTCTGAGTGACGAGCAGATCCATGAATTGCTCTGGGACACTCTGGAAAAACTCTACGACCGCCGCATCGTACTGGACTTCACGGACCATCTTTCCGACCGTGAACTCTACTGCGTGATCTATCGAGACATCCTGCCCTCGCCCGAGAAGAAGATCGACCTGCCGAAGAACTACCTTCACTGGCATTGCCTGGACGATTCGGACGATCCGGAGATGTGGTTGCGATATTACGCTTCGCCGCAGGAACGGGAAAGCTGGGCTGAAGAGACCGGGATGCGACTGCCTCCCTCAGAGACAGCCCCCTATCCGCGTCGCATGCCTCGCCGCCTGCCGTGAGTCCCTGTGCCGCAACGCGGACCTGTTTTCCGGGATCGCGACGCGCGTATTTCGCACGTCCGTGCTGAAAATCGCGTCAGGACTGCGGGTGGTCGTGCGGGCGGCGGCGTATACAATCTCTCGGGCCTTCCGGCCCTGTATCCATCACCTGTGACCGTAAGCGGCTCGATGAATCCGCGTCGCTGCGGCCGATCCTGTGTGACGCGACTGCGAAGCCGGAACGCCAGCCGGGCGATTTGGGCGAAACGGGATCATTTCAGGGCACATCGAGGAGAGAGATCCGTGAAGGACCTTAGGCCGAAGTCCGCCACGACCAGGCTCGCCATGACCCGTCCCACCGCAACCGGGTGCATTTTGGCGGGGTGTGTCATGGTCGGGTGTATCATGGCAGGAGCGTACGGGAGGATCGCTGCGGCTGCTGCAGAGCAAAGTGGAAAGACGGCAAAGCAATCCGACCCTTCCGGTCCGCAGGAGAAGCTCCGACTGCTGCGCAGCAACAGCGAGTGGAAGCGGGTGCTGACACCCGAGCAGTACCACGTCACTCGCGAGAAAGGAACGGAGCGGGCCTTCTCCGGCGAGTACTGGAACACAAAGGACAAAGGCACGTATCGCTGCGTCTGCTGCGGCGCGCCGCTGTTCAGTTCCGACACGAAATTCGAATCGGGAACGGGCTGGCCGAGTTTCTATCAACCGTCCGACCAGAAGTCCATTAAAGAGCGCACCGATGTCAGCCTGGGGATGAGAAGGACGGAAGTCACGTGCAGGCATTGCGACGCTCACCTCGGCCACGTGTTCAAGGACGGACCGCAGCCGACTGGCCTTCGTTACTGCATCAACTCGGCCGCACTGCGATTTGAGCAGGCAAAGGAAGGGCCCAAGACGTCCGCGAAAAAACCTTGAGGCGGGTTGGAAACTCGACGAAAATTACCTGCTGAGGCATCACGTGATCGGCGTTGGACTGGCACCTGACGAACAATCGTATTGGACGGCAAGTTCACCGGCATTTCCGGACACCGACCTGCCGTGATTACGCGACAAATTCGCGAACTGAACCTCACTCAGCGAACGGAACACGGTCCGTAATGCATGTCGCTCGATGATCTGGCCAAATTGCCGGAGGGTTTCGCCGGCCTGGTTCGTGTATTCCCGCTGCCCGGTGCGGTGATGTTCCCTCACGCACTGCAGCCGTTGCACGTATTTGAGCCGCGGTACGTAGCCATGCTGGAAGATGCGCTCGCCGAAGACCAGCTCCTGGCGATGGCGCTGCTGCAACCCGGCTGGGAGCCGAGCTACGAGGAGCGTCCGCCGATATTCCCCGTAATCTGCATCGGCCGAGTCGTATCCCACACGCGCATGTCCGACGGCCGCTACAACCTGCTGCTGCTCGGACTCCGCCGCGCGTCGGTGCTGCGGGAACTGCCGCCGTCGCGGGCGTACCGCGAAGCGGAGGTAACGGTCCTGGAGGACCTCTATCCTCCGAGTTCCCGCGACGATCGGCGCCGTCTGCAGCGTGCCCTGCTCAAGGAATTCAAACGCTGCCTGCCGAGTTCACTCGCCAAGGACGAACCGCTGGAGCAACTCCTCAGCCGCCAGTTGCCTTTGGGCGTGCTGACGGATATCGTCGCATTCACGGTGAAATTTGACACTCACTTCAAACAGAAACTGCTGAGCGAATGGAACGTGGATCATCGCGCCCAGTTGTTGCTGAAGCGTCTGGCGGACTGGAACCCGGAAGAACCGTCGTCGGAACAGCCTTTTCCGCCCCGGTTCAGTCCGAATTGACCACGGTACCCCGGGTCGGTCTGCAGAGTTGACAGGAAGGGTATTCGCCACGCAGGATGAAGATGCAGATGCCGGACGCCGGTATCCGGCAGTCGGTTGGAGGATTGCCTTCCACCGGACTCGAGACTCCAGGACTTTTTCGTACAAGTTATTTCCAAGAACGTCTGAGAACATCAAATGTCGAGCGAACAGGGCCATTCCGGAAGGGAACCGGGCACACTGGATGGTGAAACGGCAAACGAGACTGGCGGCGGGCCGGTCAGCCCGGGCGTTGATATGCCGCGGCTGGAAAAAGCGATCCGCGAGCTGCTTCTGGCAGTCGGAGAGGATCCCGACCGGGAGGGTCTGCGTGAGACGCCGGGACGCGTCGCCCGCATGTACGCTGAACTATTCAGCGGTCTGCACGACGAACCGCGGGAACACTTGCGGAAGTTCTTCACTGAAAAATACGACGAAGTCGTGCTCGTCCGCGACATCAGCTTCAACAGCATGTGCGAGCACCACCTGCTGCCGTTCATGGGCAAAACCCATATCGGCTACATACCCAACGGCCGCGTGATCGGCCTGAGCAAACTGGCTCGGGTCGTCGAGAGCGTTTCGCGCAGGCCGCAGGTCCAGGAACGCATGACGGAGGAGATCGCCAACCTGCTGGTTACGGAACTGGATGTGAAAGGCGTGGCCGTCGTGGTCGAGGCGACGCACTCGTGCATGACGATCCGAGGCGTGCGCAAGCCGGGAAGTCTTTGTGTTACGTCTTCCATGAAGGGCCTCTTCCGCTCGAACATGTCTTCGCGAGCCGAGATCATGCAGTTGATTTACGGGGGTGACCGCCGCTGAGAAAAGGACGAAATGCCCTCTCGTCCGGCGAACCGGGCGCCGTCCCGCTACTGTTCGACGGCGTTCGTTGTGCTCATATTATGGTAGCTTGACCGCCCCCGGGTTGATTTGGTTGACGATTCGGATAGTGCATGGACACGGAGCGAGTACGAATCCAGGAAGACCTGCGTGGCCTGCTCGAAGGCGACGTTCGTTGCGACGACGTGTTCGTGCAGATGTACGCGAACGATGCGAGCATCTATGAGATTCGCCCGCTCGGTGTGATACGCCCGCGCGGCGTTGCCGATGTCGTGGCGTGCGTTCAGTATGCGGCCGAACACAACCTGCCGCTGCACGCGCGCGGTGCGGGCACGGGTGTCGCGGGCGAATCGCTCGGTCCGGGGCTGATTCTCGACTTCTCGCACTACATGCGTCGGGTGCTGGACGTGCACGCGGACACCGTGCGAGTTCAACCGGGCATTGTGCTGGCACAGCTCAACCGCCAGTTGTGGATGCACGACCGTCTGTTCGGGCCGGATCCCGCGACCCGCAGCGTTACAACGCTGGGCAGCGTTCTGGCGCTGGACGCCAGCGGAAGTCATTGGCCGCAGTACGGATCCGCCCGCGATCGGATTGTCAGCATGCAGGTTGTCCTGGCCAACGGCCAGGTGATCGAAGCCAAGCGCACGCCGATCAAGAAGAACGACGAGGAGGCGACTCCGGCCGAAGCGCTCGCTCGCCGTGTCGCTCAACTGGTCGAGCGGGAAAAAGCAGTGATCGACCAGCGCCGCCCGACAACCCGTGTCGATCGTTCCGGGTATTGCGTCTATGACATCGTGGCCGACGGCCAGGCGGACCTGGCCCGGCTGCTCGTCGGTTCCGAAGGTACTCTCGCGCTGATCACGGAAGCCACGCTGAGAACCGATCCGGTACCGAAGCACCGCGGCGTCGTGCTCCTGTTTTTTTCGAGGCTGGAGAACGCGGCACTTGCGGCCCTGGCCGCTTCCGAATTAGGGGTGAGCGCGTGCGACCTGATGGATCGCCGCCTGTTGTCCATCGCCCGCGAAATCGACGTGCGATTCGATCTGCTGATTCCGCGTGACGCTGAGGCCATGCTGCTGATCGAAAGGCAGGGAGACGACGCCGACGAATTGCGCGACGGCCTCGAGGACCTCATCCGGCGCGTCCAGCATAAGCGGCGTCTGGCCTACGATTCCCGCCTGACGCTGGAGACCGAGGAACGCAATCTGTATTGGCGTCTGACGCGGCGCGTCGTACCGACTCTTTACCGCCTGAAGGGTTCGAGCCGCGCTCTGCCGTTCGTCGAGGACATTGCGATTCCTCCCAGGCAGCTCCCCGAGTTTCTCGTACAGTTACAGAACATCCTCAAGCAGCATCAGGTCACGGCAACGCTCTTTGCTCACGCCGGACACGGAACGCTGCACGTCCGTCCGTTCCTCGACCTGGGCGCCGCGGAAGATGTCCGCAAGATGCAGGACCTTGCCACAGACCTTTACCAGCAGGTGCTGGATGCCGGAGGAACCATCAGCGGCTCGCACGGCGAAGGGCTGAGCCGCACCTGGTTTGCGCGTCGCCAGCATGGCCCTCTCTATAACGTGTTCCGCGAAATCAAGCGGATCTTCGACCCGCAGAACATCCTGAATCCCGGAAAAGTGGTGGCGGATTCGCCGCAGCCGCTGACCAAGAACCTCCGCCCGGTTGTTTCCGCGCCTCCGCGCGAGGAGACCGAGCCATCGGACGACGGCAAGCCCGCCGCATCGAACCCGCTGGTGCTGCAACTGCTGTGGAAGGACGAGGAGATGCTGCTGGCGGCCCGGGCATGCAATGGCTGCGGGCGCTGCCGCACGCTCTCGCCCGAGGAACGGATGTGTCCCGTCTTTCGTTTCGCTCCGCGGGAGGAGGCCTCCCCGCGTGCGAAAGCCAACCTGCTGAGAGCCATTTTCACGGGCAGGCTGAGTCCCGAAGAACTGTCGCGGGACCGGCTCAAGTCCGTGGCGGATCTCTGCGTGCACTGCCACCAGTGCCGCCTGGAATGTCCGGCCGGAGTGGACATTCCGCGATTGATGATCGAGGCCAAGGCCCAATACGTCGCCACCAACGGCCTGCGGCCGGCCGACTGGCTCCTGGCCCGTCTCGACCTCGTCTCGTCGCTGGGTTCTCGGGTTTCGACTTTCTTCAACTGGGCGCTGCGAAACCGGCAGATGCGCTGGGTGATCGAAAAAACGCTCGGCGTCGCGCAGAGCCGGAAACTGCCGATGCTCGCGACCCGCAATTTCCTGCGGGTGGCTCACCGCCGGCGGCTCACTCGCCCTTTCCGCCGCAGCAGCCGGAAGGTCATCTATTTTGTAGATACCTACGCCAACTGGTATGACGTGCAGTTGGCCGAGGCTTTTGTGGCAATCCTCGAGCACAATGGCGTGGGCGTTTACGTCCACCCGGGACAAGTGGCAAGCGGTATTGCGCCGCTGAGCATGGGCGCGCTGGAGATTGCCAAGAATCTCGCCCGGCAGAACGTGACGATCCTGGCCGAGGCGATCCGGCAGGGCTACCACGTGGTCACCACCGAACCTTCAGCCGCGCTTTGCCTTACGCACGAATACCCCCAGCTGCTCGACCTCGACGGCGTGCGTCTGGTCGCTGAGAACACGTCGGAGGCCTGCAGTTATCTTTGGAAGCTTCACCAGAACGGGCACCTCGAACTCGATTTGAAGCCGGTCAACGCAACGGTCGGCTACCACGAACCGTGCCACATGCGCGCCCTGGGCGTCGGAACGCCGGGCGAGAACCTGCTGCGGCTGATCCCCGGCATGACCGTGCGGCCCATCGACCGCGGATGCTCCGGCATGGCGGGCACCTTCGGGCTGCGAGCGAAGAACTACCGAAGCAGCCTCCGCGCCGGATGGGGAATGATCTCGGCTTTGCGCGACCCGACCCTCCAAGTCGGCTCGACGGAATGCAGCGCCTGCAAAATGCAGATGGAACAGGGGACCACCAAGCCAACGATACATCCTCTGAAGCTGCTCGCTTTCTCCTACGGGCTGAAGCCCGAAGTCTCGAGATTGCTCACCGCCCGCGGACACGACCTGGTGATCACGTGATAGTCCGACTGCTGCTGTTTGCCGTCGCCCGGGATATCGTCGGATGCAATTCGCTGGAGATCGAGCTGCCCGGTGTTCCGAACATCGGCGCCGTTCGCGCGGAGCTGGTTCGCAGCCACCCGCGACTGGCGCCTCTCGAGAAGTACTTGATGTTTTCCGTCAATGCCCGATATGCGGGCGACGACCAACTTGTGCGGGCCGATGATGAAATTGCCTGCCTGCCTCCCGCAAGCGGCGGATGAAAACCCATGGTGGAACTTACTCTCGAACCCATCCGCCCCGCCGACGTGCTGACTCGAGTCCATTCCACAAGCGCCGGAGCGGAAGTGCTGTTCGTGGGCACGGCGCGCGAGTTCACGGGCGGCCGCAGGACAGCCTTGCTGCATTACGAGTGCTACGAGAAGATGGCGATTGTGCGTCTTCAGGAACTCGAAGCCGAGGCTCGGCAGCGCTGGAATCTGATCGGTTGTGAGATCGTGCACCGGTTCGGAACGCTGCAACCGGGCGAGGCCAGTGTCGCCATCGCGGTGAGTTCGCCACATCGCCAGGAGGCATTTCAAGCCGCTCAGTGGCTCATTGACACCCTGAAGGAAGTTGTTCCAATCTGGAAGCAGGAGCAATGGTCGGATGGTTCATCCCAGTGGGTTCACCCCGGCATGCCGCCGACCTGAATCATCCCGCGATTCCCTCCCTTCTCCTTTCCGAACCTGCGAACCGTTTGCCCGCATGGATTCTTCGCCCACCAATCTGCCCGCGAACCAAGCGACAGCTGATGCCAGGAAAGGCCGGCTTGTAGACCGGTTCGGGCGGGTCCATACCAGCTTGCGGGTGAGCGTGACGGACCGATGCAATATCCGCTGCTCGTACTGCATGCCGCTGCAGGTGCGATTCAGACCGCGGGACGAGATTCTGAGGTTCGAAGAGATCGAACGGTTCGTGCAAATCGCCGCTTCCCTCGGCGTCAACCACGTCCGCATCACGGGCGGCGAACCGCTCGTGCGAAAGGACGTGCCGCTGCTCGTGAGAAAGCTGTCGAGCGTGCCCGGAATTGTCGACTTGGCGCTGACGACCAACGGCATCCTGCTTACCCAGCAGGCTGCCGCGCTGCAGGAAGCCGGGTTGCACCGTCTCAACATCAGCCTCGATGCGATCAGCGAAGAGAATTTCCGGCGTATCGCGCGCCGCGACGGAGTCCGGCGGGTGCTCGACGGCATCCTGGCGGCGCGGCGGGCCGGATTTCAGCGGATCCGCCTCAACGCTGTTGCCATGCGCGGAATCACGGAGCCGGAAATCGTCCCGCTGGCGCACTTCGCCCGGGAACACGCGATCGAACTGCGGTTCATCGAGTTCATGCCGCTGGACGGAGACGGACACTGGAACGACCGCCGGGTGCTGTCCGGCGACGAGATCCTCGAGGCACTCTCTGCTGAGTTCGGGCCGCTGACTCCCGCGGCACGCCCCGATCCGAGCCAGCCGGCCGTCGACTTTGATTTCGCCGACGGACTCGGCCGTGTGGGACTCATCCGCTCGGTCACGGCGCCGTTCTGCGGAGACTGCGACCGCCTGCGATTGACGGCGGAGGGCAAGGTGCGAAACTGCCTGTTTGCCACCGGCGACTTCGACGCCAGATCGCTGCTTCGCTCCGGAGCCGGCGACGGCGAAATCGCCGAGTTGATCCGCAATTGCATCCTGGCCAAAAAGGCCGGGCATGGTGCCGATTCGCCAGAGTTCCTTGAAAGACCGGACCGCTCAATGTACGAGATCGGCGGCTGACCGGCGCACGGAAGCATCCCATGAACGCGACTCCGTCACGCATCTACCTGGATAACGCCGCGACAAGCTGGCCGAAGCCGCCGGCCGTCTACGACGCGGTCGACCATTACCAGCGGCATGTCGGCGCCGCCGCCGGGCGAAGCGCGTATCGGGATTCCACGGACGTGGCTGCGCAGATTGCGGAGACGCGCCGCCGCGCCGCTGAACTGATCGGAGCACCGCGAGGCCGATCCGTCATCTTCACCTGCAACGGCACCGAGTCGCTCAACCTGGCGTTGCACGGCACCCTGCGTCCGGGCGACCATGTCGTAACCAGCGCATCCGAACACAACTCGGTCTTGAGACCCCTGCGATATCTGCACGACACGGCCGGTGTTCAGGTCACCGTGGTTCCCTGCGACCATCGCGGATTGATCGACCCTGACGCGGTCGCCGCCGCGATCCGCCCGGAAACGCGCATGATCGCCATGATCCATGCCTCAAACGTAACGGGCGCGATACAGCCGATTCGCGAAATCGGCTGCCTTGCGCGTGACCATGAAGTGCTGTTTCTTGTCGATGCGGCACAGTCGCTGGGTCACATTCCCGTCGACGTTCAAGCCTGCCACATCGACCTGCTGGCAGCTCCGGGCCACAAAGGGCTGCTCGGCCCCCTCGGGACCGGCATCCTCTACGCAACTCCGGAAGCGGAACAGAGATTGCGGCCGCTGCGGCAGGGAGGCACGGGCACCAACAGCGAAAACGAAATCCACCCCTGCGTTTATCCCGATGGCTTTGAAGCAGGAAACCTGAATGTGCCCGGCGTGATCGGGATGCTCGCGGCACTCCGCTTCCTCGAACATCCAGGACTGGATGCTCGACGCAAGCATGAGCAGGAACTGACTCGACAGCTGATCGACGGTTTCTCTGCCATTCGCGGCGTCACCGTGCTCGGCCCTCGCGAAGCGTCGTCCCAAGTGGGAGTCGTGTCGATCACCCTCGACGACTATGATCCCCAGGAAGTCGCAGCCATGCTCGACGCGACCGAGGGAATTCAAGTCCGCAGCGGCCTGCATTGCGCTCCCCGCATTCACGCCGCCCTCGGAACTCGGGATCGCGGAGGAGCAATCCGTTTCAGCACGGGTCCGTTCAACACGTCGGATGAGGTGCACCGAGCGGTGCACGCCATTGCGGAACTTTCGGCTGCCGGCCCGCCGTCGTGATCAGCGGCCTGCATCTGCACGCATTTGATCGATCGCACACCGGTCAACCGGCCGTTACCCGGTAATCCTGCAACATCTCCAATCCGGAATCAGAAAGACCACTGATGACAAACGAACCGATAAACGAAGGCCCGACAGCGCAAAGTCCATGGTATCAGGACGGATTGAGGTTCGAATGCACGAATTGCGGCGACTGCTGCACGGGTGCACCCGGTTTTGTTTGGGTCACTAAGGATGAGCTAGCAGCGATTGCTCGCTCGCGAGGCGAAACGGATTTTGAAGCGTTTGAAGAAAAATACGCTCGTCGCGTCGGGGTTCGTCGCAGCTTGCGGGAGTTTCCCAACGGCGACTGCGTGTTCTTTGATTCGACAGCGCGATGCTGCCAGATCTATGAGGTTCGTCCCCGCCAGTGTCGGACTTGGCCGTTCTGGGACTCGAATCTCCGCACTCCGGAGGCATGGCAGGCGACCAGCGAGGTCTGTCCCGGTTGCAACAAGGGCCGCTTGCATGTTGTGGAAGAAATCGAATCATCTCGCGGAACAGTGCGGGTATGATCCGCCAGCAGAGACGGCATTGCATGCATTTCACTGGCTGTCATTTGGCTTCTGTGAGCTTTGTCGATTGATGCCGCATGGCTTTCGAGTCAGGTAAG
>CAIPEB010000599.1 GCA_903863885.1 uncultured Planctomycetaceae bacterium
CGTCTGGGCCACTTACGCAACTATCGCTGGGCGCGTTTCAACTTGGTCGCGGCTGCTGTACCTTTTTGCGCTAACTGGCAGCATCGTCGCCGCATATGTCACCACATTTCGTTACAGTTACCTGGCGAATGCCAATACTCGTTATTATGGTTGGCCTGTTCCTACGGTGATCTTTCAACGTGATGGCCCCAATGAACCGTGGCTCGACTATGTCGGGCCGACGGTAATACTGGCTTATCCGATGAACCTCGTGCTGTTCGCGTTCATCCCGGCAACCGTGGTTCTGGTTTCATTCTTTTTTCACAAACGTTCACAGATGCAATCCCGTAATGCGACACCTGCCTCATCAGATGGAGTCAAGCCTACTGAACAGGTTGCCAGTGACTCAGGTAATCCGTACCAGACCTTTCTAAACAAGTGATACAACGGCGGGTAACCGTTCACGGGGTGGGCCCACGTAGCCGCGTCTCTCCGAGACGCGAAGTCTGCGCGTCTCGGAGAGACGCGTCTACGCGGTTCGCCACTATCGAGAACCGGCCCACCCCGAGAACGGTTACCAACGGCGGCGAACGACGAGATGCAACGCAGTGGCGGTGATGCGTTTTCTTGGTGAGGCCAATGTGAACTCCCGCCGCCCGCTGACCCCGAATGCTTGCCGGACAGACGGCATCTGACGGATATGAACGATCCCCGCGAGATCCCTGAACACGAGCGTCCTGTGCGTCGCATGATGGCCGATGTTCACGGCACGCCGTACCACCCTCTGCGGTCGCTGGAGGACGCGCAGCAATACGAGGATGGCGTCGTGATTCTCGAAGGCGACTGAAGTGGACCAGTCTACGCAGTGATTCCGGCAAACATGATCCGTTATTCGACTGACATACTGCAACGCCTGCTCCTCGCCCTCGATACCCAAGCGTGGTCGTGCAACGAAAACGAAGGATTTTCCATATTCTACGAACGGAAACCGATTGGCACAGGAGTAGCTGGCGGAATGCGTGGCGGCGCATCGACCGGTGATTTGTGGGTTCATCCTGAATTCAATACGATCGCCGATCACATACGTCGCGTTATCTTCGCCGAGCAAGAGTGCATAGACGTATCGTGACAGATCCTCCGCCCGCCATGGCCAAGGCTCCATGTGGCGAGACGGCAGGCCGAGCGAGCCTGCGGATTGTGCGGTCCAGATACTGCCGCAGTGTCGAGCAGGACCAACAGCCGCAACTATTTGACTTGAAGACGTTTCAGCCATAGATTCGCGGTTGTTCCGACTGAGCGAACTATGGACGGAATCGCCATCATACTTAATTACGAAGGCGATTCCCTGATCCACATAATTACCAAGTTATCTGGCACATGGCGAACTGTGACATCATTGCCCGCATGGGTGCGATCCTCGACGACTACGAGGCTGGGCGCGTCCGTCCGTTGGATGTGGAACGCTCAATTCAGTTCTACATGGAGGCACTCGAAGGGTTGCCTTACAAGCGGATCAAGGAAGCCGATCACCTGTGCTACCGTCTGGTAAGCGCGCACATGGTTGACGGCGAGGAATTCATCGACGAGGAAGACGTTGCCACAGTTCTTGCCGACTTTCGAAGGTCTCTCGCGTCGCTACCGACCGGCAGCGCCGGATAACCCGCCGATGCAGTGTACCGGCCGGGCGGGTATGATCGTTGTGAATTCAAGGTCGGGCGGGCGCCCGGCGGCCACTGATCGGCAACACGTTCTGTGAGAGGAGCGTCTGTGAGCACTGAGCTGACGCCGAGCGAACGGGCAGCCTACGAGTGGATAGCGCAATCGCTGCCCAAGGGGTACTGGGCTGTGGTGCTGTGCATGGCGGGCTTGGTGACTTTCTGCTGGTTCGCCCGCGGGCCGGACCATCCGGTATTTGGGCTGACAGTGGTTGGTTGGACACTTGTCCTCGGCCCCGTGGTGGCTGGACCCGTTATGCGACGTGTGCCTCATAGCTGGTTCCGCGTTCCTGCAGGCGAGCGCGAACTCCACCGCGTACTCGGCGTCGGAATCTTCCGCTGGCTGCTCGAACGCTCCGGTTGGGAACGCCATGTCCATAAGCGGGAGGTTCGTGCCGCACGGGCCGGCTTGCTCTCCTTAGAAGTGGCCCTGCGAAGCAATGCCAGCGCCCACGGAACCTGCTTTGTCATCCATTTACTATTGGCCGCCGTCGCACTTGTCACCGGGCACCAGTCGGGTGCGCTGTGGATCCTGTTACCGGGTGTGGTTGTTCATCTCTATCCGGTGCTGCTACAGCGCTCCATTATGCTTCGACTCCAGCCTCTCTTGGAAAGCTGAACAAATTGCTGCAGGCGACGTGCGAAGACGCACGCGCCTGAGCAATAGCGTTCCGCATCGAAAATGCTTCCGATCACCTTCAAGTTGACAAGACGTGAGGCTGCTTACTTTGCGCGCGGCCGCAGATGCCATCGTCGGAGTCGTAGCGATTGCCACCGTCGAGCCAATGGGTTTGGGTTGCGGCGGTAGTCAGATTGCTCACTCTGGTTTGAATTACGCCCCTCAAGTAACGCCCAATTGTCGACCAGGACCGCCAACCGCAAATGTTTGACCTGGAGCCACCTGAGCCCTAGATTCGCGGTTGTCCAGACTGAGCGTCATGCCGCCGGAGTAGCCAACGCAACAACTGGCGAAGGCGATCCGCCGGCGGGAAGATCTCAACGTTCGTTCTCTCGTAAACAGTCGGCGTTTGGGGCATCCATGGAAAATCCCGATCAGCCAACGGCAGAGCATGAAGTTGAATCACCGATCGATCCACCAAGATCGTTGTGGCGGACAATAATCGCGGGTGCGATTTGGTCGCTCGTATCAACTTTCCCAATTGCCGCCTTGATGGGATTGCTCTTTCGCTTCCCAGTTCCGTTTGACGGCATTGACGGCGGACCGTCGCATGTGATCCCATCGATGTTTGCCTTGCTGTTTTACGGCGTGTTCATGGGGGGATTTGTTCTCGTAGCGATTTGTGGTGGATTAGCCGGAATCGCGGCTTGGTTACTTGCATCAACGGCGTATAACCGACGACGGCTTCAACGCTGCCTGTCGATTGCCGTTACGTTTGGTCTGTTGTTTGTCCTTGCCACACTCGATTGGTGCATTGGCCCGTGGTGACGAAACGCCCCGAATTTCATGACGGACGAATCGGTCAGTCGGCTGCCCTCTATATTCACGGTTGATTTGAATGCGTCGTGTGCCGCCGGAGCGGCCATCGCCACGAATTACGAAGGCGTTCTCCCGGCGGGAGAATTGCAAAGTTCGCCAACCGATAACCCATGGGGAATTGCAGCTTCTTTGGGCGCGGAACCATGAAAACGCTGCGACTTCGATTTGGCTTGCGTTCGCTTATGCTGTTTCCTGTTCTCGTCGCAGCATTCTTCGGGGGTTGGATGACACACGAGCATGCAATTCGGCAAGAGTACCGACGCGAAGAAACAGCTGCCCGACAGCTTTACACGAACCTGCGTGGCGAAATGGACCGGGACCGTGCGGTTGAAGGGGCGCGTTTGCGCGAGACAATCGACCGACTTGAACATCGACAGCGAATGGACTCGCTTCGGGCTCGATTGAACGCCCCCCTCAAGACGCGCACGTTTCCAGAGGGACGGTTCAAATGACCCCTCGCTTTCGATTCATCCTTCATGCCGGCTTGAATATTGCATCGATTGCTGCCGCCTTCGGTTGCGGTTGGTTTGCTTACGGCTACCAGCATTCCGAGACGAGGAGATTTCCCTACAGCGTTGCGGCGCCGTTCATGGCCCCCCGCGGATACTCATCCATTGGCTTGCTTGCTTCGCATGCGACGGCTTGCTTCACTGCGGGCGACAGAGTCGATTTGCTGATCGTAGTCGACGGCAAGGCAGAACCGCTCGTCCTCGATGCGCTCGTCACGGGCAATACGAACACGAACTTCGGATTAGTCGTTCGGTATCAGGACGACGAACTTATTCGGTACATACTGCAACTCGGACGTACAATCGTCTTTCGCTCGTCCATTATGCCCCGGGAGGCGGAATACACACACGACTTTCAGCGAGCCCAAGAAGAGTTTCGGCGTCTACGTGCCGATGGTCGCATCAAGATTTGAATCAGCAGTGGGAGAATCGATTCGCCGTGCGGCTTTCCCCCGCTCTCACACGGGCCCCTCCCGTAGAAATCCTGACGCCCGCCATCGCCACGGCTCCACGTGTCGAGACGGCAGGCCAAGCCTGTGAACAACGGGAGCATTCCCGACCCGTTCCGCCGTCATTCGCATCACACCGCACGGCCGAATCGCAATGCCACATCGCAGCGGTTTGACGGTCGGTCGCCGGCCCTCTACATTCACGGTTAAGTTGAATGCGGCGGATGCCGCCGGAGCGGCCTTCGTTACGAATTGCGAGGGCGTATTCACGGCGGGAGAATTACATGGTCGGCGGCGGAGGGCAGAGCCAATGGCCCGCTGGGAGTACAAGACCGTCAAGTTCGCAGCCGAGGGTTGGTTCCTGGGTGGCAAGGTGGACGACAAGAGCCTTGAGGACGCCCTCAACCGGCTCGCGAGCCAGGGTTGGCGCTTGGTCACGATCATCACCAGCAGTCAGGGGCATGGTCAGACCCGCGACATTGTCGCCGTATTGGAGCGAGTGCGGGCCGAACCAGGCGCTGGACCTGACCCGGCGGCATGATTCGTTTCCGGGAGTTCGAGCACACCTAATGCCGCCGGGCAGGTGAGCTCAGTCGTTACGCCTTGAAAGGTACTGGCGTGCACATAATGGTTGCAGGCCCAACACGTGAGCAGTCGCAAGCGGAAGAAATTGCGAACAGCATTAGCCACGGTATAGGTCTGGTCGCCGCAATCGTCGGAACTCCGCCTCTCATAATGCATGCAGCTCGGAACGGAGACGGTCAATTCATTGTCGGCACGAGTGTTTTTTGCGCCAGCATCATATTCCTTTACCTCATCTCTACGCTCTACCACGCACTGCCGATTCGCAAGGCCAAGCGTGTCTTTCGGGTCGTCGAACATTCCGCGATTTTCATTCTTATTGCCGGTACGTACACGCCGTTCACGCTTGGGGTGCTTCGTGGCGCATGGGGCTGGACGCTTTTCGGGGTGGTTTGGAGTCTTGCGGCAGTCGGGGTAGCGCTGAAGGCATTCTACAAGGCATCCCATCCAATAGTTTTCACCGGCCTCTATCTGTTGATGGGATGGGTTGTCTTGATCGCGGTTGAACCGTTGTTGGCCAGAGTGCCAACAACGGGCTTGTTCTGGTTGCTCGCCGGAGGCTTGTCTTACACGGTCGGTGTAGCCTTTTTCGCAACAGACTCGAGGCTCCGGTATGGCCATCTAATCTGGCATCTGTTTGTTATCGCCGGTACCGTATGCCATTACTTCGCGGTGTTATGGTATGCGGCTTAGCGTTAAGGTATCTATCCCGCCCGCGACCACAATCGGGTGGCCAGTACGCGGCGGCCGTTCGGGAGCGGGCGGGATAGGAACCTCAACGTTCGGGTGCATTGACTACACCTTACCTTGCTGAGGAGTCCGCTCAGCCGTCAGTCGCACGTTGCCGCACCGCTGGATCGCACTGCATTGCCGCACTTGTTTGACGGTCGGTCAGCGGCCCTCTACATTCACGATTGATCCAAGTGCGTCGAGTGCCGCTGGAGTGGCCGTCGTGAGCAATTACGGGGACGGTTTTTCCCGGCGGGACAATTACAGAGTTCGCTGATCGACTGCGGGGCCAACCACTTGTGCAAACTACAATCAACGATGACAAATGACTCCAGACGAAGAACGAGTCGTCCAGATGATTCGGGATGCATTCCGGGGCGTCACTCTGAGAGAGGGCGTCGGGGTGCTTCAAGGACAGGGTCTGGATGACTATGCGGGCGCTCGTACCTTGGCTCACTTTCGTGCGAAGGACGAAAAGCGGGAATGGACACGTATCGAGGTGATCGAGCTTACTCGGCGCCACAGCAGGCTCTCGTTCTTCGATGCCGCGGGCATGCGGTTCGATTCCGCATCATGACCTTGTTGCTGCTGGTTCTAGTCTCAGCGCTGATTGTCTTTCTGAACGTTCGCGAATCCCTTGAGTACTCAGATCCCGTCTACGCACCTCTCTTCAACGGCACTTTCACTGTTGCTCGACACCCACCGCCGTACGACATGAAGGAAATGGCCGTCGACATTCACGTCACGCAGGGCTGGCCAGTCTGGCACGCGAGAGCGACGTACTCTTACATGGCACATAATGCAGGATGGGACTTTGTGGATGGGAGGCCGCCGGAACGTCACGCGAAACAGATCAACTGGCAACGTTTGGGCGTAAACGTAGCGTGTTGGGTAGGAATGCTCATCCTCACGGCTATCGTTGCACAGAACCTGCTTTCCTGGCCCGCTTCGACCTGCAGGAAGATCGACTGTTGATCCTGGCGAGCATCACCGGCACTACGCCACTGCCAAGTGACCGTAAGCATAAAGTGGAAAGCCCGATAATCGGACAGCCGGTCGGCCCTCCCCGCCCAGCCCCCACACGCGAACGCTCCCGTAGAAATCCCGACGCCCGCCATCACCACGGCTCCAGGTGTCGAGACGGAAGGCCGAGCCTGTGAACATCAGGTGCGCGCTGCGGACCGCCGCCAGTTGCATCTCGGACAAACCGCTGCTCATTACCATCCAGCGATAGTAGCGCTCCCAATCTCAGCGATAACCGTCCGCAGTCGACCCCCTCTGTCGCGCATACCCTCCGCGTTCAGAAGACGCTGGCCGCTTGTCAGGTACGTGCTTCACTC
>CAIPEB010000600.1 GCA_903863885.1 uncultured Planctomycetaceae bacterium
ACTCTGGTCAAGGAGGTGCTCCACCGTCGCTCGCTGGAAAGTCGTTTCGAGTCGACAATTCCGCGCGGTCATGTGTGGCTGTGGTCCCTGTCGCCCAAAATGAAGTGGAGCGCGCGCTCCAATCTGGTGGTCATGGGCAAGGCCTATCTGCAACCAGGCGGAAAGCTCAGCAACGGCGCCGTCGCGGAAGTCACGTACTTTCGACTCAACGCTGGGGAATTCGTAACGGCTGCCGGACCAGTAAAATGCCCATTGAAGCGGGACAAGGTCGGTTGCTACTCCTTCGATTGTGTGTTCAAGCGGGGGACGTCGGAATTTCCCAACATGCCAGCCGGCGACTATCTTGTCGAAGCGAAAGTGCTGGATAACGGGGCGCCGGTTGCCACAGGCGTTGCGCGCGTAATCACAGTGGACATATGAAGGTGCCGCGTAACGCTCAGGAATCGGTGAACATAGGCTCACGGTGAAAGTCGCTACGATTGCACAGAGAGATGCGGTGTACCCGACTTTCACTATCTCGTTCCGTGTCGTTGGAGGGAAAGAAGTGCGAATCTCCCTGTCAGGAATTGCATTACTGCTGGCGATTTGCCCGCAAGTCCTGGGCTACCACGGTTTCTGTTCCGGTTCTGGCCATTCGATCCAGTTGCTCGAACCGGCGGACGTACGGCTGGTCACCGAGGACGTTACGATAACGCCAATCTGTGGACCATCCGCCACAACGCACCTGTTGAACTTCCGCTGTGTGTTCGTTCTTCAAAACCTGTCGAGCAAGGCACTGCAGATCCAAGTGGGGTTTCCTCTCGATCAAGAACCACAGTTGATGAAGGGGGATGATACGGAACTGGTGCTGTCATCTCAATTCATCGTCCGAGACGCACAAGCCACCTATCACGTGCGGCACCTCGCTGGCCCACCACTGGAGAAGGATGCCCATGCATTCGCGTGGGGCATGAAACTCGAGCCCAATGAAACGAAGCGGTTGCACGTCGGTTACACGCTCCGGATGACGCCTGACGCCGGTGCGACGCGCAAACTGAACGGACAGCAAGAATACGAGAAACCGTGGCATCGGCGCGTCGAGATGTGCGAGATCCTGGGTAGCTTGTATTTCACCGAGACAGCAATACCATGGGCCGGACCGATCAAGCAGACGACGGTCCGCTTTCAAGACACCTCCCTTGAGGACTGCCTGCGGAAATCTCCGGAGTACGTGGGAGCGAATCCAGCGGACCTTCCCGCAGGCACGGAGTTGCCCGATGAGGATCCTTACACCGCCAGCCCCGGATCCATGGCTGACCTCGGCTTCGTGTACGGCCTGAAACTCGGCACGTTGTATAGACACATTACCCCGGACCGATGGGAACGCGGATTCATGGAGGAACCAGTCGCCGGAAGACAAGGACCTGAATATCTGCCGGATGCTGTCGTGTGGCGGCCGGAAAACGTCGAGCCGGCATCGTGCGTCCGAGTTATGTACTGCCTCCTGAGCATTCCCGAAGCTTCCAGCGATTGCCGTCCCTGGGTGCAACGCATCTTGGGCAAAAAACCGAGGAAAGACGACGTACTCGAATTGCGCGAAATTGCGGCAGCTTTCTATGGAATCCCGCCGCACACGCCGTCAGTAAAACGGTTTGTGGAACAGCAGATATGGTTCGATCCGAAACGCAAGATCGCCGAATCTGAGGCAACTGAATCACAACGGTCCGTCCTGAATTGCCTTCGCACGATTGCAGAAGGTGTTCCCGACGCACCAAGCAGTTTTGAACCGAAGAAAACCTCGGCTCCCACAGACGGGGTGCTGAGACAAGAACAACAAACGGGCCAAAACTCACACGTCCCTGGGTCGCCGTGAATCGGCAGCTTTCGCACACGGCGTCCTGCCCGTCCGCGTATTAGCACTGGCAGCGGATGCCCATCATGATGCAGGGACGCTGTCGGGAAATGTGCTGCAAGAGGGGCATGACGGATCAAGATGCTGGTCGGGTACACATGGAAGGAAAAGCAATGCACCATGTCGCAGTTACCCTGTCCGCGTGTCTGGCTGTGGTGGGACTTGGCGAGTTGCTCGGATCCACGCTTGCCGAGGAAACCACGACCGTCAGCGCGAGCAGCCTGTACACGGGTGTCGTGATGGAACTTTCCGGCGCGCCGGCGGTCGATTGCCGGGTTTGGCTGATTCGTCATTCCGAGCCCAACTCCAGCGACGTTGTCGAGGAAGTCCGAACCGACCGTGAAGGCCGGTTCAGACTGAACACGCCACGGTCCGAATCGCGGTGGCTAAAGGAGCGAGAACTTCTTTTTGTGGTGGCGCGAGACTCACAGGGCCGCTTCGCTGATGCAGACTGGTGCAAGCTGACTGATGATGCGTCCCGATCCGAGGTTGAACCCAAGCTTCTGTTGTTCGAGCTTTCCGACTACCACGGTCGACTTGTGGACAGTGGCGGCAGGGCAATCGCGGGGGCTGTGATTGAGCCGCTGTTTCTGTTTCATCCTCTTCCGCGGTGCATTGCGACCGAAATGGGCACTGCAACAGCATCCGACGGGACTTTCACGCTGAAGGTCGTCCCGGAACGGTATGGCAAAAAGGCATTCGCCGCCGCCGAGATCGCGGCAGAGGAATTTGGTCGCGTTACGGCCAGTTGGAACTTCGATAAACCCGTCACGCTCCAACTCGAAAAGCCCGGTTGCGTATGCGGGTCGCTGGCCTGCGACTCGAACCCGACCGCTGTTGCTGGTATCGCGCTCGAACTCGTTGCAATTGAATCGGAGACGACTGACGATCGTGACTATTCCTTCTACTATCACGGTCGGGCTGTTACGCAACCGGACGGCAAGTTTCGCTTCGACGGCGTAGTTCCGGGCAAGTACCGAATTGGGATCGTGACGAACGATCCGCTTCCGTACGACCTTGATTCAATTACTCCGTTCGAGGTCAAGTCCGGCCAATCCGTTTCAAAACCTTCCGTGCCCATGAAGCAGAAGCTGCAGTTGCGAGGCACGGTCGTCGATGCATCAACGGGTGCGGGAATCAAGGGCGCAGAGATTTCGGTTCGCCAATTGAACGATAATGAATCAAACCGCTGGGAACGACCGTCGCAAACCGACGAACGGGGAGCCTTTGTCGCGTACGCGTTTCCGGGAAAGGTCAGCATCAGCCTCGCCGCAGTGCCGGATGAGTACCGCTGGGCGGCGTCCCGCCAAGACGCCTGGGACGTGGAGGTAGCCACCGACACAACCTTGCCACCAGTACGTCTGCAGCGGACGCCGGTAGTTGAGGGCCTGGTAGTGGACGAATCTGGCCGTCCGGTGCCGGACGCTCAGGTCTTGACTCTCACCGACGGTCATTTGACTACGGATGATTGCCGTTTCACCACCGACGCTCAGGGGAAATTCCGTCTCACAGGACTGTTGATCAACGAACCCATTTCCCTGCGCGTTGCGACGGCTAAGGCCGCAACGAACGGCCCGGTCATGATCGATCCCAGAGGTCCGATCCGAATCGCGATCTCGCCCGAGTACGCGTTTGCGATCCGCGGCGTGCTCCATGACGACCAAGGGCAGCCGATCGTGGGATCCGATGTCAATCTGCGTGCGGGCATGACGACTGATTCCAGTTCGATTGAATTCGGTTTGGCACAGACCCTGTCCGACAGCGAGGGAAAGTTTGAGTTCCTTGGGCTATGGCCCGGCGATGAGTACAGCATTCGTGTAAATGCGGATGGCTATGAATGCGCCGAGACACTCGACGTCAAGGGCGAGGCCGGCAGGATGCACGACATCGGCTCGTTGAAGATGAACGCGACATCGGGCTTTGTCGAAGGTCACGTGATTGACTCGGCCGGCAAAGCAATAGCCGGTGTGCGCGTATTCAACACGGGAGATGCTCCCAAGACTGTCGGTACGACAAGCGATTCCGAAGGGCGGTTCCGATTGGACGGCCTTCGACACGGTCCGGTCTTCGAGTTTGCCGAACAACCGGGCTGCCGTTTCACGGGAATGCGAACCAATTCGGGCGACACGGATGTGAAGATCAAGCTGCTGCGTGAAGATGACCCGATACCATCGTCCGCCTTGGGTCCAGCTCCGGACACGCTTGAAGAACAGCGCAAACTGGCCCGTTACCTGTTGGAGAAACTCTGGGCCCATCGCGAACATGGCAGAGTGCGGGTTTTGATCCGTGTCATGAATCAAATCGATCCTGAGCAGGCTCGGAATTGGGCGACTGAGGCTGGTGAACTCCGCGACAAAGTCCCCAGCGAGGAAATGCAGCTCAACGTCGCGAGGTACCTCCTGGCCTACTGGGTTGCGACTTTGGATCCGAAGATGGCCTTACGCGTTCTAGGTCCGAAGCCACAGCCTGAGGATCAGCTCAATGGATTTCGATGGAACTCCGAAGTGAGTCAACTTGCCGCCGATATCTGTCTGGACTATCCGGATCGGGCTCTGGAACTTGTGAACGAACTCGAGGGTTGGAACGCTGAACGCGCCAAGCTGAGAATCGCCTGGAGGTGGGCGTTAACTCGGCAGGCTGACGCGGTTCGCCTGGTAGAGTCGATTCCGTCGCCCTACGCAGCCACAGCCTTGGGATGGATGGCCCTTCGTATTGCACCGCGGGACAAGGCGGCGGCTTCTTCGCTCATTGACAAGGCTCTTTCGAAGTTGGCCGAGCCACCGACATCGCCGTTGGACGAACTCGGCCTGGGTGGTAGACCGGTCGAGTTGGCCCTGCTGGCCGTCCAAGCCTCGCAGGTGGGCTATCAAGACATGGATGGCATCGTCTATCGCGTGCTGGCTTCCCGAGCGACCTCGAAAGACGGCTTTTCGCCGGCGAACGCCGTCGAGTCGAACGTCATCATGGCCGGGTTACTGGGCATGGTGCACGTCCCGTCCGCTCGACACGTTTTGGAATCGATCGAACAATACGACCAGATCATCGGCTCAGATCAACGGTCTAACGCTCCGCCGGACTGGCTCGAAGCGTGGCTACTTACCGACACTGGACGCGGACGAGAACTTCTGGACCGCGCGCTCGCCGACTTCGCAGCCAAGCCCAATGCCGATGCGTTCGATTCGCTGCTGAGAACCGCACTGATGTTGGCCGCGCCACGGGAAAAGAAAATCCAGTGCTTGCTCCGGCACGACGTTTACTGGAATCCGGAAGACGACCTCTGGTTCTTAGTTCTCCGGTAAAAACCCCGACATACGGTTGCGGTCGGGGAGTACGCGGTTCTTCACGTCGAGTCGTGTGTCGTCGAATTATCAGTCTCTCTTGGAGAATAGATGATGAAGACGTTGTGTCTTCGAATGTTGGCGGTCGTGATTTTCGTCGCGGTGCTGTCGAGCCCTGGCATTGTTTTTTCGCAGATGAATGATGCGAAAGCGGCTCCGGAGCAGAAGAAAGACCACAAGGCTCCGCCGCCAGTGCCCGCTGAAGGAACCGTCGCGAAGCCGTTGCCGAACCTTGTCAAACTCTCTCGAGCCGACGACGAAACACAGAAGATCGCTGCGGAGGCGCTGCGCGAGCAACCCTCCCGATCAGTCCGATCAATACGCGCCGCCTACTTCGCCCCCATCCTGACCGATCCGCAGTATCGCTTCAGGCGTTGGTCACTTGAGATTCTCGAGGCCAAGGATACTGCTGGCACCAAGACGGTCAAAGTGCGTGTGACCCCAGTGATTACCGCCGGAGCGTCGGCGACGGTCTTGGGCGCTCTTGACGAAACGTACGAACTGAAGGGCAAGTCTCTCAAGCTGCTCAAGTCGGAGTCTTCGTACGGTTCTCTCGCGGTTGGCGTGCTCATCGATTGATTGAACGGCTGAGATGCACGCTACCGCATAGTTCACTGGTTCAACGCCCAAACGTTAAAGGTGACGACGCCATGCAACGAGCATGTCTTTTCGCCGCGATCCTCGCGATTTTGTTATCGGTAGGGTGCAGCAAGAAGAACGCGGGGCTGTCTGGAACGTATAAGCGGCGCCCACCCCTGCCCGCGGGCGACGCGACCATGACTTTTCAAGAGAACGGGACCTTTGAGAGTGCAGGCCCCGGAAATGTGGTCAAAGGAACGTACGAACTCAAAGGCAGGGCGTTGAGCATCGCGGTGACTCAGGTCAACGGGAAGCCGCCGCAGGGCAATGCACCACCACCCCCGCCAGCGACTCTCGCAGAGGACGGGAAGTCCTTCAAATTTGACGGAGGGGACATCGAGTTCATAAAGCAGGAGTAGCAGGAGGCAAGGAACGATGAACAGTCCGACCGGCCCTGTACCGGCGCAACAAAGTTCGTCGTGACATGCTGCAGGTCGTGCCCCGGCCCGCCAAGGAACTGCGGTCAGCCCCGATCAGTCTGTTCGAAAGTGCGCGTTTCGTCGCACTCGTTACCACCTTCATTTCTTCTCGCGAAATGCGTCACGAGTTCGTCGGTCAAAGCAGTTACGAACGAGTCCGCTGAACCCGGCCATTGCTCGAATCGCTGTAATGCTCGCAGCAAGCCGATCGGTGCCCTGCTTCGATCCGGAGGCGCCCCCTGCAACGCGACCCGTACGAACCGTTCCGCAAACGGGCGCAGGTGGACTTTCAAATCGGCTTCGGATTCAAAATATTCCCCCACAAACTCGCGTGACCCATGGAGCGGCTCCTGCTGATGTTGGAGGCAGCACCTTTGATGGCTTGTGCGGTGTGATTGGCCGCTGCCGCGTCCCCGGAGGTCAACGATTGTCACAGGGATTCGATTTGTTCGGGCGTCGATTCCAGGAAGCGGGTCAGGATGCCCCGCGCAAGTTCCTCGTCGTCCATCAGTCGAGCCAGCATGCCGGCCCGATCAAATACGAGTACTTCAGACGCCGACTCACTCACCTACAGCTCCCCCGCCGACAGGTCGGGCCGCGTCTCGGGAGTTTTCAACGGCAACCAGGTATTCAACGCTTCCGCCAACGCCTGAGGTGACACAGGCTTGCTGACGTAGTCATTCATGCCCGATTCCAGGCAGCGGTTCCGGTCGCCCGTAATGGCGTGCGCCGTCATCGCGATGATCGGTACCTGATGGTTGAGAACGGGTGACTGCGGGTCGCGGATGATGCGAGTGGCTTCCAATCCGTCCATCTTCGGCATCTGCACGTCCATCAACACCAGATCGTAGGGCTGGTTTCGCAACACCTCGACGGCCTCCGCACCATCGGCGACCGCTTCGGCTCGCAATCCCAGCTTGTGCAGGATGCCGAGTGCCACATCCTGATTGACAACGTTATCTTCGGCCACCAGGATCCTGGCACCCTGTCGGTGCACGGCAGGTAGTGTGCCGCGCGGAGGACGCACCGACCCTGCTGGCTCAGCGGCCCCATCGGTCAGGGATTTCGGTGGTGCAGGTTTGCCCAACCGCGCCGTGAACCAAAACTCCGAACCTTCTCCCACAGCGCTGGCGACGCCGATTTCGCCTCCCATCAATTCCGCAAGTTGTTTGGAGATGGCCAGTCCCAGGCCGGTGCCGCCGTAGCGTCGCGTGGTGGACGCATCGACCTGCGTGAATTTCTGAAACAGCATCTCCTGATGTTCGGGCGGGATGCCGATTCCCGTGTCCCGAACGGAGAAACGGACCACGGCTTCCGTTGCATTCTCTGAAATCAGGCTGGCCTGCACGGAAATCCGGCCCTGCTTGGTAAACTTGACCGCGTTTCCGGCCAGGTTGGTGAGAACCTGACGAAGGCGGACCGGGGCACCGCGGACCTGGGATGGTACGTCCCGGTCAACCGCACAGACGAACTCGATCCCCTTGCTTCTGGCTCGCATGGCCAGTGGCGCCGAGAAGCTCTCCAACAGGTCACGCAAGTCGAACTCCAACAGTTCCAATTCGAGCTTGCCAGCCTCGATCTTCGAGAAATCCAGAATGTCGTTCACCAGGGCCAACAAAGCTTCGCCGCTGCTGCGGATCATCTCGGCGTAATGACGCTGATCGTCGCTCAATGCGGTATCCAGCAGCAGGCAGGTCATGCCGATCACGCCGTTCATCGGCGTGCGGATCTCATGGCTCATATTCGCCAGAAACTCGCTCTTGGCGTGGTTGGCCGCTTCCGCGCGAATGGCCAACTGCTGGGATCGAGTAGTCGCCTGTTCGAGTTGTGCGTTGGTTTCCCGTAGCGCCTGTTCCGCCAGCCGTCGCTCGGTGACGTCCATGGCCATGCTGATGACCAACCGCCGCCCGTCCGGCAGACGGCCCAACGGCGATGAACTGAACTCCCAGATGCGTGTGTCACCGGACTTGGTACGGATGGTGTAGTCACCCTCAGCAAGCCGATGATCCAGGCCGAAAAGCCGGTCAATGTCCGCCTGGACGAGCGTCTTTCTTTCGCCGTACGCGCGCTCCGTCCAGTCGGCGATGGTGGCGAGTTCCTGGCGGGTGTAACCCGTGATTTCGCACCACGAATTGCTGGACTGGAGGACCGTGCCATCCTCGGCGTGGAGCAGGATGGGGAACGGCGAATCCAGCACCGCGCGGCGGAAGCGATACTCGCTCTCCCGCAGCGCCGCCTCCGCCTGCTTGCGGTCGGTGATATCCTGCCCTTGCGCAATGGACGCTACCGGGGTTTTTCCGTCCGGGGCGAAAATCGTCGCGAAATTCCAGATTACGATCCGAACCGATCCGTCAAGACGAAGGATTTGAATCTCGACCGCCTCACACCGTTCACCGCCGGTGGTTGTTTTGATGAGATCCATCGAGCTATCCACCAAGGCGGGTGGGAAGAGGATCTCCAGAGGTTGCCCGATGACATCGCTCACGCGGCGCCCGGTCAAGATTTCGAAGGCGTGGTTGAATCGCGTGATCTTAAATTGCGGATCCCACACGATGATGGGGGCGTTGGCGTAGTTGAACAGGTTCTCCAAAAAGTCCCTGGCCTGGCGCAGCGTCTCCGCCGACTGCGCCTCTTTCCGGAAGAACCGGACGCGCTGCTGCCACCAGACCAGCCCCACCCCGGCGCCCGCGCCGAAGAGCAGGACGCCGACCAGGACGATCACCTGCCAGAGTTGCGCCCGCAGCGGCGCATACACTTCCGCCACATCCCGGCGTGCCACCAGGAACCACGGCGAATCCGGGACGGCGCGCACCGCGGCCAACACCGGCATGCCCCGGTAGTCCACGCCTTCCACGATGCCTTCCTGCCCCAGGGCGGCCTGCACCTCCGGCATGTTGGTGTTGGCGAGTGAACTGCGCCGGGTCAGCGCGGCGTTCGTTTGAAACCGCAGTTCGTTCAGAAAGACGGCCTCGTTCCCTTCCCGGCGGATGAGCAGCGACTCGGCGGTCCGGCTGGGCGTGGGCCAGAGCTGGATCAGCGGGTAGAGTTCCTTTCGGGCGTTGATCTGCAGGATCAACAGCCCGGCGCTCCGGTCGGTCGGGGACGAGCCTTTGCCCGCCGGTTGGACTTTGTCTCCGGAACTCTCCGGGCGAACGACGAGCGGCACCAAGAGGCTCAGGTAGACGGGGCCGTCGGCCGTCTCCCGATGCAGGTCGGTTATGACAACTTGCCGCGAGCGCAACGCCTGTTCGGCGGCGGTGCGGGCGGCGTCACACAACGCGCCGCTGCCGCCCTCCGGATAGACCAGGCCCACGTTCAACCGCTCATCCAGCAGAAGCCCCCGCTCGTAGGACCCACAGGCAAACAGACGCGACAGCCAGCTCGTGAACATCTGCCGGGTGGTCCGTGAGGCAGGGTTCGCCAGGGCATCCAGCGCGCGGCGGGCGACGTACGGGGTATCATGGACCAATCTCGCGTCAGCCAGCCGCTCGCGCCGCCAGTCGGCAATCTGCCTCACTTTCAGTTCCGCAATAGCGGCAACCTGCTGCTCGGCTTCGGCGCGGAACTTCCGCTCGTAGTTCCGGTAGTAGAAAATGCCGGTGCTGACGATGCCCGCCGCCAGCAGCAGGAAGACCAGCAGAAACAGCCAACTGGCGTAGGCGCCGGGTGCGGCCAGCGCCGGGGCGGGCGCGGCTGACTCCGGGCGGCTTTCCGGCCACGCGGTCAGCAGCAGCGCCGCGCCCAGCGCCGTAAACACGGTCGCCGTGGGCAGTGCCATCATCGTCAGGCCGCCCCAGCCATAGGTGCGGAGGACCGGCGTGAAGTAGGACAGGATTTCAACCTGCGCCACGGTGATCATCGCGGCGCCGAGCAGCAGGGTGGCGCTCCGGGTCCGGTCCGTTGGGCGCGGGCGGCGGGCGAACTCCCAGCCCGCCGCGAACAGCAGGAAACACAACGCCGCGTCCGGCGCCATGCGTCCCGGATGCGAGGTGCCCACCGTGCCCGCCGGCTCGGGGATCAGCCATTGATCGAAGCCGGGATTCCAGCCAAAGGCGTATTCGCACAGCGAGAGCAGCCCGATCAGCCCCGCGAACAGGGCGCAGCAGCGGGAAATTGAAGTTGAGAGTTGAGGGTTGAGAGTTGAGCGGGGGCGGGAGAGCAGCAGCGCGAGGCCGGTCAGGATGAAGGCGACCGCCGTGTTGGGTTTCATGGACACCCAGCCCGGCAGGACGCTCTTGAGCGCGGCGATATCCAGCGCCCAACCGAGCAGGACCACGCCGCCGACCAGCACCGCCAACGCGCCGGCGAACAGCGCGCCGCCATGGTTCTTGAGCAAGTTCATGCGCCACCTCCCCCCGACGGCATATCATGGCGTGGCGGTTCGCCCAGCCGCTGGCACAGTTCGTTGATTTCCCGCTTCAGTTCGATCATCCGGATGATTTCATTCAGCGGCACTTCGGATACGGCGAAACCGCTGTGGTTTGCAGACCTCAAACGATCTTCAACGTTGCTCGAAACTGGCGTTCGTCATCCCGAATTATCGTGTTTCCAAGAGATGTGAATGATCATCCTCTCTTTCCGCAGGTCCGGCAAACGGTTTCCCGCGGATTTTTGAGGCCGACTTGAGGCGGTCGTTACGGGGCTGTGTGCGAGCCCAGCGACTTTCACCGTGACCTTATGTTCAACGAATGTCGGAGGAAAACGCTGCGTCCTACGCAGTCTATTCCGGCGTCTTCGTGCTCAACGCTTGCAGGCACGGATCCCCGCATCGTTTCGGTTTCTATTTCCTCGCCTCAGAGCTTGATCCCTGCTCGCGTGAGCCGGTAACTGTCGTGTATCGGGCGCACGCCGCGCCCGAAGACACAGATAACGGGAGACAGACGATGACACGGGAGACATTGGGAAGACTCGCGGGACAACATCCGCGCATCCGAGCCGTGGCCTACTACTTTCAATCGATCGAGGACCCGTTTGTGTGCTCGGTCGGCCAGCAGCGGCAAGCCATCCAAGAGTGGGCGGCCGAGCACGACATCGAGATCATGCGGGAGTTTTCACAGGTGGGCTACTCGCAGGTTCGACACTGCGAACTCGACGAGATGCTTCGCCAGTGGACGCCGCAGGGAAACGAGATCCTGTACGTGCTCGCGCTGCGCATGCGGCGGCGACGCGAGGCTCCTTTCCGCGTTCGACAGCAAGATCGCGTGGGCCATGTCACGATGGTCAACCTGAACGGGTCGGGAACGATCCGCCTGGTCTACCTGCAACTGGTCAACCAGTGGGACCAACTGCATCCGCGGACCGCCAGCAAATCCTGTCGGGGATACTTGCAGCAAATCTCGGCGTGACCCCTGACGCCGTAAGCTTAAACGCGTGCGGCGTCTTGCTTTAGGCGACGCAACTCTAGACTCGTCGCCACAAGCGTCGGCCCCGAAGGACGAAGCGCTCCCCCTGTTTATCCCTGCCGACGAGGGTTTTTCGGCCCGAATTCGATGCAATTTCTCCCAAACCGGCCTTCTGGTAGGCAGAAATCGGAAACTGTATCGCACCACGGAAGTCACCAGAGCACCACAGAGAGCACCAGCACATGCTGGTTTTCTCGGGGTTGTGAGTGGTCGGGTTTGCGACTCGAATGGCCCGGAGCCCGACGCTCAGACGAATACCGGACACCAAGCTGGCTTGACCCGCACTGGCTAGCGGCATACGATCCCGCCCACGTTTCTTGGACCATTGCCGGAATCCAACTTGAACTGGATACTCGCTATGCGATGGCACGTTGGCAGTTCTCTTGCGTTGGTCACGCTTTTGGCGGCTTTTCGGCCGACATTGGGCGAAGAATCGATGTCCGCCGCAGAACAGCCGGAGCCGCGGTACTCGGTGTTGTGCCGGCTCGTGGACGAGAACGGCAACGCCAGCGTCGGCCCGTTGGTGACACTCGCCGCAACGCAGGCGGGGTTGATCCGGATTGGTTCGTCCAGTAGCAGCACGGAAACCACTCTCGAATTGGCGGTCTCGCCCGCACCACAGTTGAACGGTGTGCAACGCCTGGAGATTCAGGTGTCGCAGTCCACAACGACCGACGGAACGGAAATCAGCGTTTGCGCGAGGCAATCCGCGCCTACCGGCCAACAGGACCTCGGCCCGCTCGTCGTTCGGACCGACCATGTCAAGATCGAGAAAAAGGAGATCAGCGTTCTTGTCCGGCAAGATGACATCGTGGCGATCCCTTTGGGTGACGCACACCTCGGCTCCAGTCCGCCGCGACTGGAAGTCGTTGTCCAAGCAAAAGAAGAGAAGATTCCGCCCGAGTGGCTCTCGCCGCCGGCGGGTGGTCCGGCGATTGCCGCGGATGCTCCGGGGAAGGAAGTCCTCAATGCACTCCTCGCATCGGGGTCTGCGAGAATTCGTTGGGAACGCGTTTCGCGCTGGGCGGCGGTTCGCGGCCACGACCTGTTCGGCGAACTCCAGCCGCTGCGCGACTCGCGCGACTGCCTCACGTTCTATCGCCTTTTCGTTCCGCATCGTCCCGGCGTGGCGGAAGTCTCATGCCTCTTGTTGCAGATGCTCGAAGATCGCGATCGTGTCGCGCGTCTTGAGGCGGTGATGACCGGCTGCGAATGGATGTGCTCCGTGGATCTTTGGGACAGCCCACGGCTTGTGGACAACGTCGAGTTGCTTCGCCGGTTGCCCGCCGTATGGAACCTGGTGGTTCGCGGAGAGCCGTACGACAGGCAGCTTGCCCGGGGCCTGGAGCATGTCAACGTCCTCGGCAGTTTTGAGCGGGGATCACGTACGGCGGCTGTGCAATACTCGCATCACGACGTGCCGCACGATTCAAGCCACCAAGAAGCAATGATGGATAATGCGCCGCCGCAGATGGATTGGTGCATAAGCCATACAGCCCCCGGCCGTCCGCAGGCGTCATTGATGGGGACGGTGTTCGCCAAGAACGCGGAGTCGGCGATCCCATATTTCCAGACGCAGTCCGACCTTCGGCACGTTCTTATCATCGCGCCATGCGAAGAGGATGCGGAGCAGGCCATACGCGCCGAGGCGGCCATCCGGCAAGCCCTCCCGAAGGTGACGACCGAAACATTCGTCTTCAGCGGACACCGCTCGGCGAAGAACTGAGCCGATTAGTCCGAGACAAAGCCATTGCGGCACAGAAGCACCCGGACATCTCTCCCCCTCGAGCGTCTACCGGACCCAGACACCCATCCTCAAATCGCTCGCGTTGGGTGGGTGCCAGTCGTCGGCCGCCTCCAGTGAACAACCCGACGGCTGCTGAGTCGCAGACGCGGGCGGCGGCAAGCCATCCAAGAGTGGGCTGCCGAGCACGACATCGAGATCATGCGGGAGTTTCCACAGGCGGGCTACTCGGTCACTTGAATGGCTTCCTGCAAAGCCTTGAACTGTTTCTGCAAGTTGGCGAGATGGTTCATGGCGGCCTTCAAGTCTCCGGCGTGCGCTGCTTGCTCCATTTCACATGCCACCCACTGCAATCGTTCGCCGCCGATGTTGGAAGCCACACCTTTGATGGCGTGTGCGATACGTTTAGCCATTGCAGCGTCCCCGGATTTCAAGGCTTGCTCCAGAGACTCGATCTGCTGAGGAGTCGATTCCAGGAAACGGGTCAGGATGTTTTTCGCAAGCGCCTCGTCGCCCATCATCCGGGCTACCAGACCCGCCCGATTAAAGATGGGTATGCCAACCTCCGCCTCACTCAGTGCAGGTGAACCTGCTGGCCCATCAGGTTGCGTCGCAGGAGCGTTTGAAGGCAACCAGGCATTCAATGCCTCCGCCAACGCCTGGGATGATACGGGCTTGCTGACGTAGTCATTCATGCCGGCTTCCAGGCAGCGCTGGCGATCGCCGCGCATGGCGTTGGCGGTCATGGCGATCACCGGGACGCGGTGATTCAATACGGCCGACTGTGGATTGCGAATGATGCGAGTGGCCTCCAGTCCGTCCATTTCCGGCATCTGCATATCCATCAGTACCAGGTCATAAGGCACGGTCTTCAACAACGCTACGGCTTCCGCACCGTCACCGACGGCGTCCGCGTGAAGTCCCAGGTTTCGCAGGATGCCCAAGGCAACTTCCTGGTTGACCACGTTGTCTTCGACCACAAGAATACGCGCCCCTTTGCGGCGTACCATGGGGAGCGTCGCACTCACCGATGCGACCGCCGTCACGGGTACGAAGTCCGGATGGGCGGAGCACGCACAGTGCGTCACCTTGATCAGACGAACGGTGAACCAGAACTCCGAACCCACACCTAACTCGCTGTTCACGCCGATTTCCCCGCCCATCAACTCGGTTAGATCCTTGGCAATAGCCAGCCCAAGACCGG